>JAYUVP010000052.1:0-2535 GCA_043753995.1 Fibrobacterota bacterium | reverse complement strand
CCACACCACAGACGAACAGAGGCAGATGGTGGTGGCGAAGTCAAAAATATTGTGGCCGTGGTCGTGGTCGTGGTCGTGGGCGTGGATATATTCGTGGTCGTGGTCGCGGATATGGTCGTGGTCGTGGTCGTGGTCGTGGTCGCGGTCGGGGTCGCGGTCGCGGTCGTGGCCGCTGACGAAAACTAAATCAATATAACTAAGGAAAAAAATCATGCCTAAAGAAACAACTTTTACCCCTTCCAAGTCTTACGCGGACCCGATTTTTTGGCTCGCCCGCGTACCCGCCGCTCTCAAGCGCGCGGCGGAAAAAGCACGCCTGAAAAACGGCCATAACAAGAAAGAAGCCATGCGCCGGATGATTGAATTGTACTTGACCGCTGGCCATGAAGATGTCTAGGCACCTTGTCCGGTGCCGCTATTGCGATAGCTGCATTATTATCCCGGACTCCAAGCCATGTTATCGGGCGCGGACGTCTTTAAGTTTTTTGAAGCTGAAAAACTGGGTTTTCTTCGGGCGGGGAAAAGGAGCATGCCCGGACTGCACTTTGATTGTTCCCTTGGAGGAAATCGGAGCATGAAAGTGATGTTGGATTGTGTATATTTTTTGGCCCTTGTTGCGATTATTATCATGGGCTTTAAAGGGTGGAAATTATGACCAAAGCAACTAAATTCACTTTTGTAAAAGTCGTGCATTCCGAAATGAATATTCCTTTTACGGTGGAAGAGATTGAAGCCATGGCCGATATCATGGACGGCAATGCATCCTCGTGGCTTTCGCCGGATAGGTGTAGATCCATAGTCGGGCGCTTGCGCGTCATTGCCAGGAGCAAATGACGTCCCCTTTCTCTATCGCCTTCGGCGAACCCTATACGGTTCAAACCGCTTCCGGACCTGCCCGGGCCGTTACCGGCGTTCCAACGGATGAATTTTGGGACGCGTGGCGTTCAGGTAAAGACAGTCTTAAAGACGCCGGGTATCGGGTCCGCAGGGTCAATGCCGTATTCGTGGTGGACTACTTGACCGAGGCTGCGCCCGATTCCATCTATCCGCCCGCAAACCCGCTCCACCCCCTTCGGAATAATAAATGTCTTCTTCCGTACCAAATCCCTCACACTTCCAAATTGGTCGCGGCCCTGTCCCGCTACGGCTCGATCCTGGACGCTTCCGATGCCGGGACCGGGAAAACATACTGTTTCTTTGCCGTAGCACGGGAGTTACGCTTGCAACCTGCGATCATTTGCCCAAAATCCGTTATTGGCGCTTGGGAGCGCGTCGGCGCTTACTTCGGCATTAAGCCTTACTTTGTGACGAATTGGGAAGGGGCCAAGTCCGTAAAATTTGAGCATGGAACCTTAGACAAAAAAACCGACGATTTTTTCTGGAAGTTGGGCAAAACCAAAATCCTTCTTGGGTTCGATGAAGCTCATAAGGGTAAAGCCGAGTACAGCCAAAATGCAAAGATGATCATTGCCGCGAAGCGCCAGGGCATCCCGTGCGCGCTCCTGTCAGCAACCATAGCTTCCAGCCCCCGCGATATGCGGGCCATGGGGTACATGCTGGGCCTGCATTCCTTGACCGATTTCCGGCAATGGTCCCTGGCCCTTGGATGCTATCAAGTTGAGTTCCACGGTCAACCCCGTGGCTGGGGTTGCTCGGACCCGAAAGCGGCCATGGCGGAAATCCATCGCCATTTATTTCCGGCGAAAGGGTCACGAATTCGTATCGCGGACTTAGGGGGCGCGTTTCCCGAAACGCAAATCACGGCGGATATTTATCCCATTGCCAAAACCAAACAGCAAAACGCGGCTTATCAGGATTTGCTGGAACAAATCGTCAAGTTGAAACGCGAAAAAAAAGAGGGCTGGTCGTCAGCGGCTATGGTCTTAAACCTCCGCTATCGGCAATTGGCCGAAACTCTCAAGGTTGAGCTCCTGATCGCTTTGACTAAGGATTACCTAGAATCTGATTTATCGGTCGTTATCTTTGTGAATTTTAAAGCGACAATGGACGAGCTCCAAGCCGAATTCCCGGAAGCGGGTCTCATTCATGGCCAGCAGACCGGGCCGGAGCGCCAATGGGCGATTGATAATTTCCAGGCGGATAAAACCCGTGTTATCATCGCTAATATCCAAGCCGGGGGCGTGGGTGTTTCCCTTCACGACTTAAACGGGCGCTTTGCCCGCGTGGCGCTCCTTTGCCCGACCTATTCCGCAAAAGACCTAAAACAAGCGCTAGGCCGCGTGCATCGGGCAGGCGGAAAAACCAAGAGCCTGCAACGGGTTATATATGCGGCTGGGACCGTGGAAGAACAGGTTTGCAAAACCGTGGCAAGGCGCTTGGAAGCTATTTCAAGCCTTAATGATGGGGATTTAATGGAACAAGATTTATTGGGGGTGCTCGGATGATTTATGCTATCGCTGTCTCTTTTTATTTGACTCTTTCCGCTTGTATGATTTCCATCGGTACGCGCCGTGCCAGTCGGGATTATAACACGTGGAAAGCCCGGGTCAATCGGGAAATTTCGGAAATGGTGTC
>JAYUVP010000051.1:0-2237 GCA_043753995.1 Fibrobacterota bacterium | reverse complement strand
CTTTTCACTCCCATCGCTCGCGCCGCTTCGAGCACATTCAAGGTACCATGCACAGTGGTGTCGACATAAAGCCGGGGAGCCTGATAAGAAAAAGGAATGGCAATGAGGGCCGCCAGGTGAAAGACGGTATCGCAACCTTCCATCGCGGTACGTACGCAACGTTCATCGCGTATGTCGCCCAGCATCACCTGCATGCCGCTTTGAATTTCGGCCGGCAAGGTATCAAGCCAGCCAAAAGATCCGAAGCTGTTATAGCAGGCCAAGGCCTTGACCTTCACGCCTTTGCGCACCAAGGCCTCGGACAAATGCGAACCGATGAAGCCATCGGCACCTGTGACTAAGGCATGCTGCATGTCAAAGGCTCTTTCCCTTTAAATCCAAGTAACCCTATCATCCCAAACCCAGGGTCTACGATTCAAGCTCTCCCTCATTTGACATCGGTTTTCTTTGCCAGTCGCGACGCGATTTTGCACCGTTCTGGGCCTTGAAATTCAAAGGCTTTGACCCATGACGGCTCTTCCCTATCCCACCGTGGACATTCATCCCGAGCGCGCCCGCAGCGTGCGCCATGGCCATCCCTGGATTTTCTCCGGCGCCATTGTCGGCAAAACCACGGCGGGCGATGGCGACCCCGTCCTCTTGCGCTGCCAAGGAGAAATCCTGGGAACCGGCATCTATCACGGACAAACCGATATTGCTGTCCGCTTGCTAACCCGCCAAGCCCGGCTCTTCGATGCTCCCTTTTTCATCGAAAGGTTCACCGCCTTGAAAGCGCGCAAGGAGCCCTGGTTGCCGCCCCAGACCAATGCCTATCGCATCGCCTTTGGCGAAGCGGACGGCTTGCCCGGCCTTGTGCTGGATCGTTATGACCGCGTCATCGTCATGCAGGCTCAGTCGGCGGCCATGGAAAAATTGCGCGAACCCATACTCGCCGCGATGCAAGCCGTCTTCGCGCCCGAGGCCATAGTCGAGCGCAGCGATGTGCGCGCCAGACGGCAAGAACCGGGTAGCCCGCAGGGGCAAAATGCCCTCGTCTTTGGAACCTTGCCCGCGGAAGTCGTCTTTCAAGAGAATGGCTTGAACTTTATCGCCGATGTTTTGCAGGGACAGAAAACCGGCTTCTTTCTCGATCAACGAGAAAACCGCCAAGCCCTGAGGCGTTGGGTTCAGGGCCGCCGCATGCTTAACACGTTTTGCTATTCCGGCGGCTTCTCGGTGGCTTGCGCTCGCGATGCGGCAAGCATCACCAATGTCGATATTTCCCGCCGGGCCCTGGACGTGGCGCAGCGCAATTATGCCCTGAATGAATTACCCATGCAGGAAAGCGACTTTATCGCTGTCGATGCTTTTGATTACCTCAAGTCCATCGACAAAGATCGCTTCGACGCCATTCTCGTCGATCCACCCGCCTTCGCCAAAAATCGTGGCCAGGTAAAACAAGCCATTAAGGCCTATATCAGCCTAAATACCCTGGCTTTGCGCAAATTACCCCCTGGTGGTGTTTTAGCCACCAGCTCCTGCACGGCCCATGTCGACAATTTGACCTTTATTAAAATCCTGAATCAAAGCGCCATTGAGGCAGGAGTGAGCGTTTCGGTACTTGATTGTCGCGAGCAACCTTTTGATCATGCTTATAACCTGGCATTTCCCGAAGGCCGGTACTTGAAATTCTTCGTGCTTCAGAAGGGAGCCCCATTCTAATGAGACTCAAAAGTGTATTGGCCTCGGCCTTGAAACGGTTGCTTCTTGCGACCGCCGTCCTTTCCCTGTTACCCCACCCCGCTCTCGCAGGAAAAACCATGCAAATCGGCGACGTCTTTCCCTTTGGAAAATTGCTCGGCAAAAAAGGTCCGCTTGTCCTCGACAGCTCGGCCTATACCGTAGTGTATTTCTATCCCAAGGACCAAACTCATGGCTGCACCATTGAAGCCCATGAGTTTCAAATGGCCAAGCCGCAATACGATGCCGCCAAGGTTCGCATTGTCGGAGTAAGCAAGGACGATGAGGCTTCACATGAAGCTTTTTGCAGTAGGGACACCTTGACCTTTGAGCTGGCTACCGACGGCAAGGGCGCGCTGGGCAAGGAACTCGACATCATTAACTTGATAGGCCTGCACAAGCGCACCACCTTTGTGTTGGACCATGACGCCAATGTCGTATTGATTTATCCCTCGGTATCGCCGGCGGGACATGCCAAGGCCGTCTTGGCCGATATCAAGGCTTTGAAGCCAAAGGGA
>JAYUVP010000050.1:0-3397 GCA_043753995.1 Fibrobacterota bacterium | reverse complement strand
CGGAATCGTACGCGCTCATGCGTGGGCCTCGTGGAATGTGGAAATCGTCATTTGTCGTCGATCGAAATCGCCGGGTATCCCGAAGAAAGGTAATTTAATACCCTTTTCACGCCGGGCATGTGATGCGCCTCACGGGTCGGATAGCGTGGGCCGACGATAGGGCGTGAGCTATCTTTAGGGGGGCATCGGACCCTTTCGATGCCTATCGCATATGTCGGTGGAAATCAAGGGAGATTCGAATGGGACTATTGGGTTTGGCGGAATGGCAATGGGAAGGGTACCCCCTCTATCATCGGGCGCGGAAGAATCTCCTGATCCATATCATCCTAGTGCCTTTATTCCTGGCGGGGAACGTGGCTCTGCTGGCCGGCATCGCCCGGTTTTCCTGGGTCCTCTCGCTTGCGGGGCTGGCGGCGATGGCCGTCTCCTTCGCGGCCCAAGGTCTGGGGCATGGCGGCGAAGCCAATCCTTCGATACCCTTCACCGGGTTCGGCAACGCATGCGCGCGCATCTTCCTGGAACAATGGATCGCCTTCCCGCGATTCGTCCTCACCGGGGGCTGGCTCCGCGCTTTCAGGAGCGCGCCCTAGGGCGCTTCCCAAAGACGGTTTATTTACTCCCGGACAAGAAGGCTTTTGCGGGAACCTTTCCGCCCTTCCGGGTTTTCCTGCCTAAGACATCAAGCCTGTCCACACGTTTCTTGGCGCTTGAAAGGGAGGCGCGACTTGCGGATTTTTTGCCAGTCGCGGTGGTTCCGCCTTCACTCGATCCCAAAATGAGGAGCGGGAAGATCGCTTGGGCGGCGAAGTCGATGCAGGTCTCCGATGCAGTATAGATCGGCCAAGTGTCCTGAAGCAGCTTGCCTGGCGCTATTCCACCCATGACGGCTCCCGTAGGGATTGTGTATGGATAGGGAGTACCGCCCTGGTTGTAGCCATCCGGATTTGCAGCGCGATTGTGAGGGTGCTGGAGGTTGCGATCCCCGCAGCCCATAATGAAACTGATGTCATAGGGGTTCGCTCCCAATAAATAGTTGAGATTGTCGATGCCGATTTCTTCGTAGGTCTTGTCGCCTGTCAGGTCATAGTACATGAAGACATCGGTCACCAACCCCAGATTGTAGCGGTTGAATCCCCAGTCCACGCTTGTGAAAAGCCCATGATAAGGTTCGTCCGCATGTATGCCGGCGGTTCCGAAGTTCTTGGAACCGTTTGACCCGTCCCTTATGCTATTGGCCAAGTTCGCCTTGATGTCCGTCAGCAGCGAGTCCCGGGTCGCACCCGCGACTCCGAACCGGGCCGCGGTCGCGGCATCGGGTAGAATCAACTTCGCCATGCCGTAGATGACGAAGGTATGAGCGTTTTCGAAATCGGTGGTCCATCCTCCATGGGTGAATGGCGAAATCCCCAGAAGACCGCTGGGAAAGTCTCCTTGCTTGTATGCTGCCAGGGGATTCTGTCCCAGCGCGAGATTCTCCAAGAGGTCGAAACCGAATCGGCTTTCCCCGGTCGCATACCAAAGGGCCAAGGCGGCCATGGCTTCGTCATCCACGGTGGGTCCACCTCCCGTATAAAACGGACCAACTATAGTTTTGGACCCCCTCCTCTTCAGCACAATGTTATCGTAGATGTCAATGGCGGCCTTTTCCATCTGAGCGGCATAAACCGGATCCCGTTTTTTCCAGGCGGCGGAAAAAAAAGCCAGGCCTGCCGCGTAGGAGCCGGCGACATTGGCTCCAATCCCTTTAGCGACGGGCCGGTCAGCCCCTCCCAGATTCTGGGGTAATTCATCCTGCTTTTCCGGCACACCCCAATACGAGTGATCTGTGCTTGATCCGACGGAATGGTACATGTCCATGGAATCGACCAGCCCCAGCTCTTTGGATACCGAATAGAGATTGAATATGTAGTCGATGCCGATCTTGGCCTCCGCCAAAAGATCTGGGACTCCATCCGGCGTCTTGTCGGAATAATTGGCTCCATAGAGATCGGGCGCCTTATCCGGCCAAATCGCATAACCCAGGGAAAGGACCAAGGCAGTATAGGCGATGGTCGGGCTGTACTTCCCATGATCGCCGCAATCGTGCCACCCCCCTGTCAATCTGCCCGAAAACGCGGCGCCCAGTTGGGAGCCATCCTTAAGATGACAGGCCCCATGCATCCAACTATTGGTTTTGCCGCATCGGTTCGCTCCGAAGAAGAAAAGCACCTTTTCGAAAACCTTATCGTAAACGGCCGGATGGATCAGGAAGGAGGCCGAGGTATCTCCCGCCTTTATACGCCGGTATCGGCCCGGCTCCTTGAGTTCACTGAAATCGGCCAGGTATATGGCCTCGTTAGGCGCTTTTGCCGAAGCAAAGGAATAGTCAATGGTAATCGAATTGAGGAATCCATCCGCCGAGAAATCCGGAGTGGGGTAGTCGCCCGCCTTTCGAAGTTCGCCCGTGAGGACGGTACTGTCTGCCGCATCGATCACTTGGAACGAGCCCCCGTTCGATGCGCAGTAGGCGGTTTTTCCGGGCCCATCGGGAAGGTAGCCCGCTTGGTTGACGCGGATGGGGCGGCGATGGAAAACGTTGATGGAGTCGTTCACCCGCCGGGAGCATGCAGTGCAGGTAAGGTCGATAGTGATATCCGCATTCCCGGCGGCAGCTGAAGGAAGCGCGGAGAATAGGAGAAGCAGTATGGGAAAGGCATAGCCAATATGCCATGATCGCTTTATTATGAATCGCACCCTTTTCGGAATTTTACGTTAGACGGGAAATGCCTCGGGATCCAAGATAGCCATTCCCTCAGCTTAGCGGTAAGCCCATGCGCTTCCCGGTGACGCACGGGTGAGCGGCCCCGCGTCATTGGATCGCACGATAGGACTCTTCCAAAGTTCTCCGAATCGCATCGGAACCCGACTCCACCAGCTGTTGGATAGGCGCCAGCATTTCATCTGGGAGTAAATCGGTGACCCACAAGACTTTCGACTTTCCGTCCTGTATTGGGAATACCTGAAAGAAGGCATTATGGTGAGAGGCTTTGCCCCCCACGGACCGATACACCAACCGGCGCATCTCGTCGCTTGTGGAGACGATTTGCTCTTGTACCGTGAAACCATTGGCGAACGTAACCGTTCGGGTGTCGCCTGCAAGCTCCGTGTTAGTGATGAATCCCTTTGCGAGGCGGGCATGTACGGCTCCGACGTCCTTGATTGCCTCCCAGACAAATTGAGGCGATGCGTTGACGAGGAACTCTTTGTAGATGGATGCCATGCGTACCTCCTGTATATGCGCCTAGGTGAAACCCATGGCGCCTACCGATTGAAGTAAAGGTCGGCGCGCCCGTTAAACAAGGGGCAAATACCGTCGCGGCAAGCCGCCCTTTCCCCGGTGGAAATGGACTTTCTCTCC
>JAYUVP010000049.1:0-26017 GCA_043753995.1 Fibrobacterota bacterium | reverse complement strand
GTTTTGCAAGTCACTGGATTATCTTAGGTGGGTGAAAAAAAAGGAAACCCCGGCGGCTTCGCCGCCTGCGCGATCGTTTTGTCCCATTGCTAATTCCCTGGACATACTCGGGGACAAATGGACTTTGCTGGTGATTCGTGACTTATTGTTGGGGGCGGCGCGATTCGCTGATTTTCTGGAATCCCCGGAGGGCATTCCGACCAATATCCTGGCAGAGCGACTGAAGCGCCTGGAGCATTGGGGTTTGCTCGAAAAGGAATTGTACCAGGAGCATCCCAAGCGCTATCAATACGGGCTGACTCACAAAGGCCGAGATTTAATGCCGGTCTTGCGTGCCCTCATTCAATGGGGTTTGCATCACGTACCGGGTACTACCGTGCCTGTCCACATTCAGGCGAAATACCGGGTGGCCGAGGCCAAGTCCCTCAAGCCAAAAAAATAAAGCCGCTCTGCTTCCACAGAACGGCCTCATAAGAATCCATCTAACCCTAGGCACGCGCGAGCGTGCCACCCTCTTCAATAGCGATAATGCTCGGGCTTATAAGGGCCATCGACCGGTAGGCTCATGTATTCGGCTTGCTTGGCATTGAGCTTGGTGAGCTTGATGCCGAGCTTGTCCAAATGCAAGCGAGCCACTTCCTCGTCCAATTTCTTGGGCAAGGTGTAAACGCCGACCGCGCGGGGATTGGTCCACAATTCGAGTTGCGCCAAGGTCTGGTTGGTGAAGCTATTGCTCATCACGAAGCTGGGATGGCCGGTGGCGCAACCCAAATTCACGAGGCGGCCTTCAGCCAGCAAATAAATCTTCGCGCCGCTGGGCACGGTGTATTGATCGACTTGGGGCTTGATATTGAGATGCTTCACGCCGGGAATGGTACGCAAACCGGCGACGTCGATTTCGCTGTCGAAGTGACCGATATTGCAAACAATGCTCTCGTCCTTCATTTGCTTCATGTGATCGGCAGTGATGACATCGACGCAACCTGTGGTGGTCACGAAGATATTGCCGTCCTTAAGCGCCTCTTCCATGGTAGTGACTTGATAGCCTTCCATGGCGGCTTGCAGCGCATTGATGGGATCGATTTCGGTGACGATGACGCGGGCGCCGAGCGCCTTCATGCTATGCGCGCAACCCTTGCCCACGTCGCCATAACCTGCGACCACGACCACCTTGCCGGCAATCATGACGTCGGTGGCGCGTTTGATGCCGTCGGCCAGCGATTCGCGGCATCCATAGAGGTTGTCGAATTTGCTCTTGGTGACGCTATCATTCACATTGATGGCCTGAACCAGCAATTCGCCCTTTTGCATCATCTGATAGAGGCGATGCACGCCGGTGGTGGTCTCTTCCGAAACGCCTTTCCAGTCCTTGACGAAGCGATGCCAAATGCCGGGATGGGTCTTGAGCGTCTTCTTGAGCAAGGCCAGAATGACTTCTTCTTCTTCCGAACCGGCTTTGCGGTCGAGGAAAGAAGCGTCTTTTTCGGCCTTATAGCCCCAGTGAATGAGCAAGGTGGCGTCGCCGCCGTCATCCACGATGAGTTGCGGGCCGAGCGGCTCGCCGGCATTGCCTCCGGGATGGCAAAGCATCTTGAAGGTGCAATCCCAATATTCGATCAGGTTTTCGCCCTTCCAGGCGAAAACGGGAATGCCCGCCATGGCGATGGCCGCTGCCGCATGGTCTTGGGTGGAGAAAATATTGCAGGAAGCCCAACGCACGTCGGCGCCGAGATCCTTCAAGGTCTCGATGAGGACGGCGGTTTGAATGGTCATATGCAAAGAGCCCGATAGGCGAACGCCCTTGAGCGGCTTTTGCTTGCCGTATTTGGCGCGCACGGCCATGAGGCCGGGCATTTCCTTTTCGGCGATGTCGATTTCCTTGCGGCCGAATTCCCATAGGGAAAGATCGGCCACTTCGAAATCGGTGATGGGAGCGTGGACATGCTTCTTGACGGGCGCTTCAGTGACAGGGGACATAGGTCCTCATTCTGGGTTGGCGCTCGACCACTTAGCCGTGCGCACGTGAATTTTGTGACAACGGTAACAGCCATCCTTGCTACAGGATGGCCGTTGGAGGGCGTTAAGCGATGACCAATTCCGGCAATTGGGTACCGGCTTTGAGGATTTTCTCGGCCGCTTGGCGCAAGGCCACGGCCTTGTCGGTGCGTTCCCAAGTGAAGCTTTCGCCGATGCGGCCGAAATGGCCGTGCACGGCGGTGGCTTTGTAACGGGGCTTGAGCAAGTCGAGCATACGCACAATGCCACCGGGCGAGAGATCGAAATACTCCTGCACCAAGGCTTCGAGGGCTTCGGGACCGATTTTGCCCGTGCCGAAAGTTTCGACATAAACCGAAACCGGCTTGGGGTAACCGATAGCATACGCCACCTGCACTTCGCAGCGATCGGCGAGACCGGCAGCCACCACATTCTTGGCAACATAGCGCGAGGCATAAGCCGCCGAGCGATCGACCTTGGAAGGATCTTTGCCTGAAAAAGCGCCGCCACCATGACGGCCCATGCCGCCATAAGTGTCGACGATGATTTTACGGCCGGTGAGACCGCAATCGCCCATGGGGCCGCCGATGACGAAACGACCGGTGGGATTGATGAAATAACGAGTATGGGCATCGAGCAAATGGGCGGGAATGACGGCCTTCACGCATTGCTCAATGACTTCGCGCTCGATGGTCTTGTGGTCGACATCTTCATCGTGCTGAGTGGAGATGACCACGGTGTCAACGCGCTTGGGCTTATTGTCGTGATATTCCACCGTGACCTGGCTCTTGCTGTCGGGGCGCAGCCAGCCGATGGTATTGTCCTGGCGCAATTGGGCCAAGCGTTCCATCAAGCGATGCGAATAGTGAATGGGCATGGGCATGAGCACGTCGGTTTCGCGCACGGCGAAGCCGAACATCATGCCTTGATCGCCAGCGCCTTGTTCCTTGAACAAGCCTTCGCCTTCGCTCACACCTTGGGAAATGTCGGGGCTTTGCTTGTCGAGGGCAATGGTGACGCCGCAAGTCTTGCTGTCGAAGCCTTTACGCGCATCGTCATAGCCGGTTTTACGAATGGCCTCGCGCACGATTTGCTGAAAATCCACATTGGCCTTGGTGGTGATTTCACCGGCGACGACGACAAGGCCGGTGGTGATGAGGGTTTCGCAAGCGACGCGCGAGCGGGGATCTTGCTCGAGCATGGCGTCGAGTATCGAATCCGAAATCTGATCGGCCATTTTATCAGGGTGGCCCATCGAGACCGATTCGGAGGTGAATAGGTGCTTGGACATGAAATCTCCTTGGAACGGAATCCGAAAGGCTGAATATACCCAATTCCGGAAAGAGATTCATCAATAAATCGCGATGTATCGATATATCTAAGGTGAGTGCCCGGGCTCTCGGGGGGGGAATGGGGCAAAAACCACATAATTGGGCTGAGTCAGGCGTTGTTCCCAGCGGGGATACCCCAGGGCTTTGCGCCAGATTATCAGGGACCTGTTTTCGATTTTAGAGGGGGATAGGAAGGCTTTTTTGGGATCCCCACAGGGACAGTCATCATGATAATGGCCCCAAGCCATTGGTTTTTCCCGGCAAAAACTTTCCGGTACCTTCAGGGTCCAGCGGTAGAGCGGCCTTCGCGACTGGCCCCAAATTTCCACCATGGAAATATCCGAAAAGGTGTGGGCATGGCTGCCTTCGGCCCAAATCGATTCACCGGGGGGGATATTCTTTAATACCCAAGCCGAAAGCGCGGTCCGATATCCCGGCTGATCACGACGAAATAGGACGGTGCTCACAATCGAGGCGAAAGCCATCCCGACCAGGAGATATAAGCTCCAGGCAGCAATCAGGCGACGACCTGCCCCCGGCCTCCAAGGTGGGGGGGAGTCGTTTTTCGAGGGTAATGGCAAGGTGACCCTGCCCAGGTGGGAAAGAAAGCCTCCCGCCAGGAGCAGCAAAAAAACGATCACCGACTGGGCCCGTTGAATTTCCGTTCCGAGAAAATTGAGAGGGTAAAGCAGCAACCACAGCAAAAGCGAAAACAGAATGAGGTTTTGCACCGCGGTGGCATGCCGTACTCGCCACAATGCAAAAGCCATAGCGGCTATTCCGGTGAAATAAAGCGGCCAGCCGAAAGCGGCAGGCAAGGTGTGAAAAAAATAATATCGAGCATAGGTGAAATAATTGCCGTCATCCCAATGGCTCAACCCGGTGAGCATTTGGCCTTGGTTTTCCAGGCCCAAATGGCCTTGAGGCGAAGTAAGACCAGGATACCAAAGAAAGAAGGTGACCAGACCCGCCGTGGAGAAAAGCAAGGCGGGGACTTGGCAGGCTCGCAGCCCGAGAGTCGGAATTCGGCGCCAGGCCTGATGCGCCAAGGCGACAAAGGCCACCGCCGCTATAGGCATAATGGTGATTTTTGTCGCAATACCGATGCCTAAGACCAGTCCGGCCAGCGCGGCGACGCCTCGGCTTTTTCGCCTGATTTTGTCATGGCCCAACAGGGCGGCAACCAAGCCGAGAAAAATCAATTCAATCAGGCACATGCCGATATTGTAGGTGATGAGTCGGCCATGGGTAACCAGAGTGGGCTGAAACATATAGGCGAAGGCACCGATGCCGAGCCAAGACCAATCCCTCCTTTGCCCAACCAGGGACCACAGCCAAACGAAGGCCAGCATGACAGGCAGGCAAGTCAGCACCGATAACCAGCGACCAATACGGAAAAAAGCCGTCATCCAATCGCCGTGCACGTGATAGCTGTCGCCTAGGCTTGTTTCCGAATCGAGGGGAATGCCGTAAACCCCCGTCGCCATGGCCGCGGTGAGCATGCCATAAATCATGGGCGCCACGGGATTCAGCGAAAGCCCGCCTTCGACATAGGCCGCCTTGTAAAGCCTCCAAACGGTTTGCATCGCGCCGATTTTTCCGTCCCGTTTTTGCTCGACAATGGCCTCGGCCCGCGCGAACCAGGCGATAAATCGCGAAAAGGAAAGTTCGTCATAGACATAGCTGCCATAGATGCGACCTTGTTTGCCTCCCGCCACGGCTCCTGCTCCGGGGTTCAGGCTGGCCTCGGGATAATGCGCAGCCCGCAAGCTTGCGTCGGTGACGAGCCCCCAATCCATGGCCGCCGCTCTCAAACCCAGGCCCAGCAGGGCGATGAGGCTGATGGCCGCAAGTCCGGTGAAAGTTGTGATCGGTTTTCTCACCTCGCAAGTATCCGATTCCGGTACCTGAGATTTCACTTTAAGTTTCGCATCAAGGGTCACATCAACAAGACGTCACGGGCATGAGACGTAGCAGAAAATGAAGGGGAATTCCGCCGAAGAGGCGCCGAAGAAAGCTCGTTTTTCCCTTGCCATCCCTTATACTCGAAGCGGCATTGACCACAGGGACGTGGAAGGATGTCTTGGGCAAAGTGGAGTCGGCGAAGCGCCGATGCCGGGCACTCAGGGAAACTTTCCCCGCGCGCCAACGGAGTTCGAGACGGACAGAAGCCGAGGAGAGAAACTCGACCCTGGAGAGCAGTCATGCAAACCGAAGGCACAAATCCCAACCCCGAGAGCGTCGCGAATCTTTCCTATGGTCGCCTGACGCCGCGCTATGCCCCCGCCGAGGATCCCCTCCCCGAAGCGCCATCCGAGGTCTCCTCCGCTGCGACCAAGCCCAAGGATATTTCCAACGAACCCAGCGAAAGCGCCGATGCCGGTAACTGGGATCAATTGCCTTTTGCCGACTCGGTGAAAATTCTCAGCGAGGCCATGAAAGCCCGCGTCAAACGCCAGTCCGGGTTTACCGCCGACGATGGTGCCCCGGGGCATAAAGATTCCGGCCCATCCGATGCGAAGGCTGCCAACGGCACCTCGAATTCAGCCCGACCGGCTGGGCAATCCCTCAATGAACTCCTGGACGCCTTGAAATCGGCCATGGACCGAGCGGGCCTGGAAAAAGGCAATCAAAACACCCTGACGCGCATCATCAGCGACATTCGCAATTCGATTCAATATGAGCCGCAAGGCAAAGGCGCGGTCAAAAGCGGGCCCAGCCCTAATCTTTTGGATTTGTCGGCATGATATGGAAACCCTTTTTTCCGGGGCCGTATCGCGACTCTGGGGCGACGGCTGCCCTCTCGGCCACTGACCATGGCACGCGGCCTCCTTGGCCCTGCGCTCCGCGCGCCTCGCAACCGGCCAAAAAACCTCCTCCAGAATTATCTTTTCACCCATGAGCCCCTTAGCCCTCGTCGCCCTCCTCATCGTTTACGGCCTTGGTGCCGCAGCCTCCGTTGCTTGGGCCCAAAGCCTCGAAGCGACGGCCTTGCTGGGTTTTATTCTGTGGACCTCCTTCTTCGGCTTCTGCAATGCCGTCGGCTGGGCCACTTGGTGGAGCCGCGAGCACTGGCTCGACTAAGTTCTGGTTTTCTGCCAAATTTGGCGCAATTCGGCCCCAACTCTCGTTTTTTTAAAGGACCCTCCGTCTTATTGCCGGAGGGTTTTCGGTTATTGTGCCCGGGAGACTGATTCTGGGATCCATGAACAGGTACCCTTCCTTTGGTTACCAACACTGAAGTATCCCCTCAGGACGTCCCCATGATATTCCGAGCTTTATCCTTCGCCCTCGCTTTTTGCAACGTCCTTGCTTACGGTGCCGACCGATACGAGGCCGAAAGCGCCATCGTCGATGAAAACTCGGTTCTAAAGGTTGCCGATGCCAAGGCTTCGGGCGGCTTTTATGTGGGCATGAAAGAAGGCAATCTTTCCTTCAAAGTGACGGCGGCTGCGGCGGGTTTTTACACCCTATGGGTGAATTATTCGCAGCCGAATGATCCCAATGGAAAAATTCAGAATTTGGCGGTGAACGGATCTTCCACCGGACAAATCTCATTTCCCTTCACCGAAGCCTTTGTCAATCTCAAAGGTTCGGCCAAGGTGAAGCTAAAGGCTGGCGTCAATACCGTGGAAATCACGAAGTCCTGGGGCTGGATGAATCTCGACTATATCGAGTTGACTCCCTTTGTCGCCTCGCCTTTCGCGATTGCTGGAGGATTGGTGACTCCCAATCCTTCACCCAATGCCACCAAGCTCTATGCTTTTCTGCGCGAAAATTTTCAGAAGAAAATCATCAGCGGGGTCATGACCAATACCGTGATGCAGAATGACGGCAAGTACACGCCCAATACCGTCGATAATCAAGTGGAATTGGATTGGATTAAAACAGCCGCTGGCAAGGTTCCGGCCTTGGTGGGCTTGGATTTCATACACTCCACGGGCAAGGGCTCGGAAGGCGAATGGTATCAAGGGTTTACCAAGGCGACCTTGGGTTTGGCCCAAGATGTCTGGAAGAGGGGCGGCATACCCACCTATTCCTGGCATTGGAAAGATCCCAGTTTGACGGTAGAGGCTTTTTATAGTCCCTCCTCCGGCAATACGCCTTTTGTCACCTTCAATCTCAAAAAGGCCTTTGTCGATTCGACCACCTACGCCGCTTTCAATACTTCGAGCGACGAATACAAAGCCATGCTGCGCGATATGGATATTGTGGCCGGTCATTTGAAAACTCTTGCCGATCAAGGTATTCCCGTGCTTTGGCGGCCAGTTCACGAGGCTTCGGGCAAATGGTTTTGGTGGGGCTATAGCGGGGCGGGGGCATGCAAAGCCCTGTATCGACTCATGTTTGATCGTTTCACCAAGCATCACGGATTAAACAATTTGATTTGGGTATGGACCACGGACGAGGCGGGCGACGCCGCGGCTTGGTATCCCGGCGACGATTATGTCGATGTCATAGGCCGCGACTATTACTACTACCCACGCATTGCCAATCATGGATCCTTGGTGGCCTCCTTCGAAAAAGTCAAAGAGATTTTCGGAGGCAAAAAAATCGTGGCCTTAAGTGAAAACGGATCGGTGCCTCATCCGGATAGTCTGGTTGGGGATGGCGCGGGATGGTCTTATTTCATGCCCTGGTATGGCGATTACACCATGGACGGCTGGGCTCATGACAATACCGCCGCCGATTGGAAATCCATCATGGCCCACGATTATGTGCTCACCTTGGATGAAATGCCGGGTTGGGCCAATTATGTGCCCAGCGCGAATCGCTCTTTACTGCCGCAACGCAAGGCGCGCAACCTGACCTTGCTCTCCCGCGCGGGCAAATCTGGACTAGTGATAAGTCGTGACGGAAATCATGGTGTCGAGCATTTCAATTTGGGCGGCAAGCGTTTGCGTGAAAACTCGCCATCCGGGCTGTGACCTTGAAGGCCCCCGGGGTTTTACTGGCTCACGGCGCGGGATCTTCGAGCACTCATCCCCATCTTTTGCGATTGGCTGCTCTCCTGCAAACGGCGGGCATGGCCGTTTCTCCCTTCGACTTTCCCTATCGCCTGCAAGGCCGTCACTTGCCCGATAAAATGCCGGTGCTACTCGAAGCCTATCGGCGCGAGGCAGAGAAATTTTCGGAAGGTGGAGATTCCTCTCGGCTATTTCTCGCCGGCCATTCCATGGGTGGACGCGTGGCCTTGCGCCTTGCCGCCGAGGGCCAGAATAGCGCAGGCATCTTGCTTTTCTCCTATCCTCTGCTATCGGCGACGGGGAAAGGCGCGCTGCGCGTGGAGGGGTTTCGCGAATGCTGTGAGCGAGATTTGCCCATCTTGCTTTTGGTTGGTGATCGGGACAAGCTATGCCCCGACGAAAAGCTTAGCGAGGAAATGCGAGCCTTCTCCAATGTCACTTGGGTATTACTCCCTGGCGTCGATCATGGGTGGTCGGCCTTGGCGCGCGGTCCAGGCATTTCCGAAACCAATGCCCTGGCGCTTAGGGCGGTGAAGGAGTGGGTGGTTTCAAACCGTCAACAAAAACCAAGCCAAAGCCGCTGCGACCCCGGTTAAAATCACATTGGTATGCGCACCCGGATCGATGCCGCGCCGATCCCAAAATCGGGCCCATAGCGATTCGATGACATTCGCAATCAGGGCTATGCCCACCCAAGCCCAGCCCTGAAGCGGATGGATAAGGCCCAGCGCCCAAGCGAATGCGGAAAGCAAAATAGCCGCGCCGAGTCCGGCCACCGTTCCCGCGATAGACCAGGCGCCTTCGGTGCCGGGTGGAACTTCGCGGCCTTCGGGTATTAGCCAGGTGCGCCCCCGACGGGCCTTGCCCACCTCGCTAGAAACGGTGTCCATGGCCTTGGCCACCAAGGCGGCTCCGGGGATGAGGCAAGCCCGTAACACCTCGGTGTCGGTAGCCCCCGAGTGACGCTGGAGAAGCACCAAGGTCGCGGTCCAGGCCGCGATGCCAGCGGCACCGAAAACCTCGGCCGCACCACGGCGGCCGCCGCGGGCTTCGGCCAAATTGCGTTTTTGCTTGCCAGCGAAGCAGAAGGCCGTGGCTCCTACTCCCAAGGCAAAAAAGCCGCAGAGCATGGCGAATAGCCCGGGATGAGCTGACAAGAGCCAATAGCCGCAAAGCATGCCGACCGCCGCTCCGCCTGAGGTCAATTTTTTGAGGGCAAGAGCAGCCATCCCGAAAAGCAGGGGCAAAACCCAAAACCAATTCCATTCCCCTTGGCCGGATAGGCTTAAAAGAGAAAGTGCTCCCACAAAGCAGACGGCAAAGGGCATCAGCCAATTGTCATCGATGCCAAGCCAAAAGGTTTCGGCGACCAGGCCGAGGCCAACGGCGAGGGCGCACCAAAACCAAGGAAGCACCAGCCCCTGGGCGCCGGCCCAGGCCAAGATCGGCGTCAGGATTGCCGTCACGCCCAGCCAAGGCCAAAGTCGCTTCCGAGAATTCCATGGTAGGGTAGGGCCTTTGGGCCAGAGCCGCTGAGCGATGGACAGTAGCGGATCTCCGACGGCCAAAACCATCCAGGCGAGAAGTGGCCAGGCATACCACGGGGGGGCATTGAGGGTCACCAGGGGCGGTGCCGCTCCGCCTAGCGGGGCAAAAGCAAGAAAGGTGATAAGCAAGGCAGCCGGATAGTGAACGGTTTCTAAATGCCCTTGCCCCGAACGTTCCAGGGGCAAAACCCAGGGCAGCCACCGCGGCAATATCAAATTGCCCAAGACGGCAAGAAATAAAAAGCCCAAAACCGCCCAAGGCGGGTAAAAGGGCAAGACCAAAGCCCAGGCCAAGGCCGCCAGGTGAATGAAATGCCTAGCCCATTTTCGTTGAGAAACAGGAATCATGAGACTGAATTTCCCTAGGTTACCGAAAGTCCGATTCCCAACCTTAACCCCTCTCTATCTTTGCCTTTCCTGCCAAGGAGGAACCTAGCGATGAAAGAAATATCAGCTTGCCCAGTGACAACCGCCCTTACGGTTATTGGAGGCAAATGGAAGGTCATCATTTTGTGGCACCTGCAGGACAAAGTAAAGCGCTTCGGCGAATTGCAGAAAGCCATTTCAGGCATTAGCCAGAAAATGCTCACCCAGGAATTGCGCGATTTGGAAGAGAGCGGCCTAGTGCATCGCCAGGTTTTTCCAGTGGTGCCGCCTCGCGTCGAATACCGCCTCACCGAATTCGGCAAAACCCTGGCTCCCGTGATGGAGCAATTGTGCTCGTGGGGTCAATCGTTTCAGCGTCGTGCCGATGCGGTCAATGCCGAGGCCTTGACTCTCGCCATGGCTACCGTCCCGATGGAAGAGGTCGCCGCCTAGAGCTCCGCCGGAGCCCTAGCCGATTTCATTCCAAAGCAATGACACGCAATTGGATTTTTCGGCGCCCGCGAAAGACATTCCATTCGGGATAAAAAGCGATGCGCCGCAGGCTTTGTCTTTGGCGCAGTGATTTTGCCATATGGCCCAGATTGAAGGCGATGGCATCGAAAACGCCGCCGTCCTGGGTTACAGAAAACTTCAAATGCTTTTCGCCCACCACGCGCGGCTCTTCATTCAAGTCGACATTCTCGGCATAAAAAATGGGCGACTCATTTAAGGGTCCAAAGGGCTCGAAACGCTTTAGCCAAAGCATGCTTTGTTCGTCGAGTTCGCCAAGCGGCAACCAGGCGGCAGGCTGCACCGGAATGGGTTCGGGTTTTTCTCCTAGGATTCGCCCCGCCAAGGCCACCATGGCCTCTCGAAATACATCGCCCTGGCCCGTCTTCAGGGTGAAGCCGCAGGCATAATAATGGCCACCCCATTTTTCGAAACAATCAGAGACCGTGCCCAAGGCTTTGTGCAAATGAAAACCAGTCACCGTGCGACCACTGCCCTTGGCACGCCCTTCTTCGTCATAAGCGAGAACAAAGGCGGGGCGGGCATATCGATCGACAAGACGGGCGGCAACAATGCCAATGACACCTTCATGCCAAGTGGCGTCGCCTACCACAAGGCAGGGTGCATCGCGCAGGAGGGGATCGGCGTCGATGCGTTTAAAGGCCTCTTCGGTTATGGCTTGATCGATTTGCCGGCGCTTGGCATTCTCCTCAACCATGCGAATCAAATGGCCATCGGCTTCGGCGGCGTCTTGACTGAGTAAAAGTCGCAGACTTACTTCGGGGCTGCCCATGCGACCCATGGCATTGAGCAAGGGCGTGACCTTGAACAGCAAATCCATGGTGGTTAAAGCCTCAGTATCGATACCGGTTTTTTGGAAAAGCGCGCGTATGCCAGGCGAGCGGGTTTGGGTCATGCGTCGCAAGCCATTGCGAATGAGGGCGCGATTGGCTCCCGTCACCGGCACATTGTCGGCCAAGCTACCGAGAGCGACCAAATCGAGATAATCGTCGGGCTGGCAACCAGGCAAACGCTTCGCCAAGGCGCATAGCAAGGTATAGGCGACACCCACGCCCGACAGGCCTTTATTCGGATGCGGGCAATTCGGCTGATTAGGATTGAGTATGCTCACGGCCAAAGGCAATTCGCTACCGGCCTGATGATGATCGGTGACGATAACGCCGATGCCTTGCTCCTTGGCATAGGCGATTTCCTCGCAGGCGGCAATACCGGTATCGACCGTGATAATAAGGTGGGTGACTTCCTGGCGAATCTTGTCCACGCTTTTGCGTGATATGCCATAGCCCTCGGCAAAGCGATTGGGAATGAACCATCCGCATTGAAAGCCGAGATCGCGTAAGCCCTGATAAAGCAAGGCCGTGGCGGTGACGCCATCGACATCATAATCGCCGTGCACGACGACGCGGTCCCCGTTTTCAAGGGCGCGCATAAGGGCCTCCAAGGCGGCCTCTAGGCCGAGCATGGGGCTATCGGTGACCGTGCTTTCATTCTCAAGGGGCTGAGCCAGAAAAAAAGCTCGCGCTGCTTCCTTGTCGTGGATACCGCGCATGAGCAATAAGTCGGCGACAAAAAGCGGCCCATGAATGGCCTGAGCCAGGGCTTGCCGCAGAGATTCTTCCGGCACGCGGGGGGTGGCAATGGTGAGAGGGGCGGGTCCGGTCAAGCGGCCCTTTCCATTTCCGCGGCCTTGCTTTCATAGTCCAAAAACAGACCCACGATGGCATTTTGCGGCTTCACAAATTGGCGTAAAGCCTGCAATCCCTCTTGGGCGAAGGCGGCAAAGGGCGCGAGTTGGGTGAGCTTGCGCAGGGGAGACAAAGCGGCGAGCAGAGCCGCATCCCAGGGCGGGGTACCGGCCGCGTCGGGGGGCATAACGCGACGCTTTTGTTCTAGTCGTATCAATTTCAAGGCCATTTCCAACACTTGGGTGGCGCCTTCCATGTCAGCAAAGGTTTCGGAGGTTTCAATATGTTCCAGGAAAGCCCCTAAATCGAGCTCCAAGGCAGCGGCGAGAAAACGCGCCGTGGCTTCCAATCCGGCTTCGCCGCTTTCGTGAAGGGCGAGATAAAGTCCCGGCGAGCCTTCCGCCAAGGGCAATAGGGCGGGCTTCGGGCCGCCGGGTAACCGGGCTTTCCAATCTTGGAGGGTCTGGCGAAATTCGCCTTCATGGAATGGCGTGAGCGAGACTTGCATGCAACGGGAAAGCAAGGTGGGCATGATGCCAGCTCGGTCTTCGGTGGTGATCAGGAAATAGGTGTCCTTGGGCGGTTCTTCGAGGGTTTTTAGCAGGGCATTGGCCGCTTCTGGGCGTAGCGCCTCTAGCCAGGGCAGAATCACCACGCGGGCCCGCCCACGGCTTTCGGCATATTGCAATTGTTTTTGCAATTCGCGCACCTGATGAATGGAGATACCCGCTTTTTCGGGCCAGGCGAAAAGGTAGGGATCGCGGTGCAAGGCTTGCTGTCTTTCGACGAATTCATCCATGGCCGAGGCATCGAGGCCTTCCCCGTCACTTTCGGCTTTGCCGCCTTTGACTCCTTTGACCAAGGGAAGCAAGTGATGAAGGTTTTCCAGGCTTTGGGCACGAAACCCAATGCAGGCGCCGCAACGCCCGCAGGGCCTTTCCTGGCGGCTTTCACAGAGAATCAGCTGGGCGGTATCGAGCACCAACGCGGCCTGCCCCAGCCCGGGGGCTCCGTGCACCAAGAGGGCATGCGGAAAGCGCTTGCTTTCCCAAGCGGCGGCGACGATTTGCCGGGCGGCTTTCTGGCCGAGGGTACGGATGAGGGACGGGGAATCCATGGAGAGGGAAAGATGCCTTAGGCGCCGGGTCTCGTCAGTGATGGTGCTCACCTGTAGGCAAAAATCATTTCCCCTGGAGCCAGGCGGTGGGGTCCAGGGTTTTCGTGCCCTGGCGGACCTCAAAATAGAGGCGCCCGGGTTCGGTCGCCATTTCGGCGATTTCCTGGCAGGTTTTGACCTTGTCGCCAGTACGCACCCGAATGGCCGACAGATTCGCATAGATGGTGAAATATCCCGAGCCATTGTCGAGAATAATGCCCTGCCCATAGCCGGGAATACGGGTGATCAGAGCGACTTCCCCGGCCACGGCGGCTTTCACCGCGGCGCCGTCGGCGCCTTCGATTTCAATGCCCAAGTTTCGCGTAGTGGTTTTGAGGGTGGCATGGTAATGCATGCCATAGCGAGAGACTACTGGCCCCTCCACGGGTGAGCAATACTTGGTGCCGGTTTCCAAGGCGCGGGCCTTTTTATTGCGCGCCAATTCCTGCTGGCGGCGCTTTTCCAGGCCGGCGAGAATTTCATTCAGGAGTTGCTCGTTCTCCTCCATTTCCTTGAGGGCTTTGTTCTTGGCGTGCATGTCATTTTGAAGGTGGGCCAAATCTTTTTCCTGATCGGAGCGGGCGCGGGCGAACCGGATTTTCTCGCGTGCCTTCAAATCCCGGAATAGTTGCAATTCGTCACGCCGCCCGTTTAGGCGCCGTAAAATGGCCCGCTTGCGGGCGGCGTCGGCTTTGGATAGGGTCACCAGACCCGCATCATAGCGTAAAATGCGGCGCATGAAATAAACGCGTTCCAAGAAATCGCCTTCGCCATCGCTCGCTGCGAAAAGCGTGCGCTCGGGTCCTCCGGCGATATAAAGCGAGCGGACGCGCCTAGCCATCAAGGCATTGCGATCGCGAATGCGCCGAGACAACTCACCGACTTCAGCTTCGGTTTCATGCACGGCATGATCGAGCCATTGTTCGGTGGTTTCGAGCTTGCGCAAATAGGTGTCGGTCAGGGCAATGCTGCCTGCGAGCTTGTCAATGGCACCGAGTGCGCTGCTCTGCTTGGCTTTGAGGGATTCAAGCTCTTGTTGGCCTCGCTCCAGGCGTTGGCGCAAGGCTTGCAAGTCCTGTTTTTGCCGCGCAATTTCCTGATCGAAATCGCTGCGTGCGGCCAAGGTTGGCAAGGCAAGGGCGAGAATCCCCAGGATGAAGACCAGCGCCGAGAGGCGCTGACGGTAGCGATGTTCAAGCATGGCCAGTCAAGAATTGCCGCACCGTGCGGACACTCGTCAGGGCCGCGATGGCGGCGGTACTGAGGAGCAAGGCCGAGGCCGATGTCCAGAAATGCATTTGATCCGCGATGCGTGGCGAGAGGAAATGGCTGAGATAAAGCAGAAAGCCCAGAGTGGCTATGCCGACCAAGCTGCCGCCCAGCCCCAGCAAAATGCCTTCAAGCAAAAACGGTGTGACGATAAAGTATTCGGCAGCACCGCAATACTTCATATTCTCCACGAGGTCACGCCGCGCATACAGATTCAGTTTAACGGCATTGCGTATGATGAGGCCTAGAGCCCCCGCCACAAAGAGCAGCAATAAAGCCGTTCCGGCCTGCACCGGTAATTTCCATTGATCAAGCCAGGCTAGATAGACGGTTTCACCCGTCGCTTCTTCGACTTCAGGGAATAACCGGGCCCGGTCGCGCAAAAGGCGTATGGCCGCGGCGGTGCGGTTTTCCGGCGACAAATACACGACATAGGAATGCGGCAGTGGATTGACGTCGAGTGATTTTAGCATATCATCACCGAAATCACGTTTGAAATCCATCAGGGCGTCGTCCTTGCTGATGAAAACCACCGAATCAATGCCGGAAAGCCCTTTCAGACGCCGCTCCAAGGACGCCAGCGAAGCGGAGTCCTCGGCATTGGATTTAGTGAAAACACGCACCACCCCGTCTTTTTCTCCGCGTGAGCCTGCCGACCAAATGAAAACCATGGCCAAAAGCAAGGACGCAAACACGGAATTACAAATGCCGATCGTGATGATGGAGGTGACCGAGAGAAAGCGATCGGAGCGAAAGCCGCGAAAGGCCTCAAGCAGCAAGTAGACGATTTGGTTTTTCATGCAGGGTTGGCCCGGTTTGGGCACTTCCCTGAAACTTAACCCTATCCAGGCGGCTTATTTCCCACGGGTTGCCCGGGTGGCTGCAATTCTTTGAAGAGACCGGCCTGGGCCCAATGGACATAGGAGCTGGTCATGCACCTATGCGACCCATGGGATTGAAAAGCCAGGCGAACCAGGGATAATTCGGCGCTACTCGCCCTTAATTGCGGATCGAGGGAAAAGCTGAATTCCCAGCCTTCGCCTTTTTCGCCTTCGTTGGAAAGCGATCCGTCGAAGTCGAGTATGGCCAAATAATCGGCGAGGCCCAGCAGGGATTCCACGGGAGCCTGACCGTCAATCAAGGGGTCAACGAGCCAAAGGCTGGCATTGAGATCGCGCAGGCGAGCCTTGAATTGAGCGACCTGGGAAAAGGTCAGCTCGCGAGTGGGCATGCGAAAGTCCTCGGCCCCATCGATGAGAATGGCCAGGGGCGGCGGGGTCGCCCCATTTTTCTTAGAGCGGACTAAATAATCGTGCTCCAAATAGCGCATGATATTCTCCCAGTTTTCCCCTGGGGAGCAGGCCAGGAAAATGGGGGCACAGGGAAATAGACCCGTGAATTGCTGAACTAGGCTTCTGGGATCGGCGGGCTTTTGGCCATTGCGAACTTGAAAGGGATGCTGTTTCAAATGCCGCGCCATGGTAAAAAGAGCCAATTCGCCTGGGGTATGGCGTTTCGAGAAAATCAGCATTTGCCCGCCCTGGTCGCGTGCGAATCCCTCGGCGCTTTGCATGAGGAAATGCAAGGCCGTCTCGGCACCGAATGGATCGCATTGCAGCATGAGCATTTCC
The DNA here is from genome assembly GCA_043753995.1 of Fibrobacterota bacterium. Lineage (GTDB taxonomy): Bacteria > Fibrobacterota > Fibrobacteria > UBA11236 > UBA11236 > JAYUVP01. The sequence continues at coordinate 9,539 of JAYUVP010000049.1, read as the reverse complement.
CCGCAAGCCAGCCCCTGGAATTGGCGCTGAAAGGCCTGCGAAGTCAAGGGCCAACGCCAACGGCTCAGCGAGACATTTTGAAAATAGGCCGTCATTTCCTCCAGGTGGCGATTCTCTTGCATGCCGACCTCGGCATGGCTTTCTTCTTTGACGGCCCGCTCCAAATGAGGTTGACCCAGCGGCGCGCGCGCCAAACCCGGTCCCTCCTCTGAAGATGCGCCCCAGTCCTGGCTCAAGCCCTGCAAATTAGCGGGAGCATAAACGCCGGAAGTGCGACTTTTGGGTCCTTGCACCACCTCCTCGAAAAGGCTCTGAAATAGGGCGTCATTGGCCAATTGCAAATGGCCCGCCGTGGTGGCCTGCATATTGCCGCCTTCTTCGGCACTCATCACCAGGGGTGTGCCGGGCAGGGGATCCCAGGCCTTGCCCAAGGCGGCGGAGACGGTGACAAATTTCTTGTGCTCTTGCGGATACATCTCCTTTTCGATACGCTCGATCAATTTGCGCGTGACATCGAAGTATTGCGCGCGCGACAGATTCGGATAATGGCTGGCGCAGGCAGGCAAGAAGCGCGCCGTCATGGCATTGCCCCCGAAATCGAGACTGAAAGTCTTCAGGGGAATGCGCTCTAGGATGGCATCGATGAGATAGACCACTTGCAGAACATGATTGCCCTTGGCCGGATCGAGCTCGCGGAAAAGATCGGGTTTGAATTGAAAGGAAACGGTGAGCGAATGCGGATTGCCATGCTCTTGGTGCTGGGCTTCCAGCAAATTGCGATCGAATTGATTGTAGGCCTGCCTCGAGGGCACACGGTCAGGCGAATAAGAAAAAGGGCTAAGGCCAAAATTGTAGCGGCCGGCCAGGGGAGTGCAGGCCTCTAACACAAAATCGGGGTCATTGAAAAACCCCCGGCCTTCGACCCGCAGGGTCTTGGGATGAATCAAGAGGGTTTCCAAACAGACTTGGCCGTTTTGCGATAAAGGCGCAAAGGCCTTCATCAGGTCGGTCTTATGGAAGAGGGTCTGCAACATTTGGCTTCACTCCCTGCAAGTTTTCATTTTCCCCCCAAACCGGCTTTCTGGGAAGAGAAGAAAGCGATTCCTTCCCGGGGTCACTTGTGCCTATTTCTCCCAAGCCGATGGCGTCCCCTCTTGACCATGAGTATTTTGGGCCGGACATGCGCATACTCGGCATTGAAACTTCTTGTGATGAAACCGGAGTCGGCATTGTCGGCGACCAGGGTGAAATTTTGGCCCACTTGGTCGCCAGCCAAGTCGATGTGCATGCGGTTTACGGCGGCGTGGTTCCGGAAATCGCCGCCAGGGCCCATTTGGAAGCCCTGGGGCCCTTGGTCACCCAAGCCCTGAGCGATGCCGCCCTGACTCTCGATGACATTGACCTCATTGCCTATACTCGCGGGCCCGGACTCGTCGGGGCTTTGCTCGTAGGCGCCACCTTCGCCCGAGCCTTGGCACAAAGCCTGGGCAAGCCATGCCAGGGTCTTCATCACCTCGAAGGGCACCTCGGGGCGGCCTATTTAGCGGCCCCCGATTTGAAGCCACCCCTGGTGATTTTGGTGGCCTCGGGAGGCCATACCGAATTGCTTTTGGCTGAGCCAGACTTTCGCTATCGCATGCTGGGGCGAACCCGCGACGATGCCGCCGGCGAGGCCTTCGATAAAAGCGGAAAACTGCTTGGTTTAGGCTATCCTGCGGGGCCGGTACTCGCGCGCTTAGCCCAGACGGGAAATCGAAAGTCCATACCCTTTCCCCGCGCCCTGCTCGATAGGCCGGACAGTCTCGAATTCAGCTTCAGTGGTCTCAAAACCGCCGTCGCGCGCGTGGTGCAGCAAAACGGGGAAATTTGGGCACAGGAGCATTTGGCGGACATTTGCGCAAGCGTGGAAGAAGCCATCGTGGACGTTTTGGTGAAAAGAGCCGGCCAGGCCGTCGAACAAACCGGTGTCGAAGCCGTCGCCGTGGTGGGAGGGGTGGCCGCCAATCGCCGTTTGCAAGAAAAATTGCGGGAAGCTGGCGAAAAACTCGGATTTCGGGCGGTTTTCCCCCGCCCAGCCCTTTGCGGCGACAATGGGGTCATGATGGCCGCCATCGCCTGGCATCGGGCAAAAGCCGGACTTTGGCCGAATTCTCAAGCCGTTCAGAGTAGCATGCCTTGGGATGGAAGCGTCTCTTGATTGACAGGACCCTGGTCCCGACCTATAGTACCTGAAGAGGGATTTCACTCGACGAGTCCAATCCCTGGGAGTGGAAACCATGAAAACCGCCAAACCCTTGCTTATTGCCTTTAGTGCCGCACTGCTAGTTGCCTCCTTTCCTGCGCGGGCGGATCAAACCTTGGCCTTGGCTGCCAATGAGGATGCGAATGCGCCGACAACACCGGTCGTTGCGACTCCTGTTCCATCAACCGCTCCCGTGGCAGCGGCCGAAGCGGCTCCTCCGGCCACCACGCCTGAAAGTGCTGGCGATGCCGCCGACAAAGCCCTGACCGAACAAAGAAAAGCAGATATTGCCTCCAAGGTGCGCAATCCCACCTTGCGATCGCATTTGATGGAAAATATCGACGTTTTCGGCAAGAACGATTTGCCCGCGATTTATATCCTCGGCCCAGGTATCGAGGACTTCGAAGGCCAGTTATTAACCCGTGATTTTGTGCGCGATCCCTTTTTCATGCAGAATATCGATCGCGAAGAGTTCGAAATGAAATTATGGTTGCGCGGCGATCTCGACGAAGAAAAGAAAAAAGACGAAGCAAAGAATTGAAAGCTCGCGCGGTCGGGCTATTTCGTTATTCCGCTTTGCGCGCATAGATGCGCAATTGATCCCCAAAGCCGTGGCGGCAGGGGAGTTGAATTAGCCGCCACCACAGACTGTCGCGCCACTTCGCAAGAAGGCTTTGGGCCGGTGGCAAAACGGTATTTTCGCGCTCCTTTTCTATGCGTTCACGTATCTGCAAATTGAATCGCCATTGTTCGGCGAGGCTCCATTCCGGATGCCAGTCATTGTGATCATTGCGTCGCTCTCTCCAGAGCGATCTCCCCGAGGTGCAAGTGCGCACCTGGGCAAAGCCAATATCGCCCAGCACGCGAATCAGGGCCTTCGCCGAAAAATAGCTGAGATGCTCGCTGGGAATGTGGTAATACCAATGCGCTCCTAAAAGTCGGCGAAACAAACTATCGACATTGGGCGTCGATAGAATCAGTTGCCCGCCCGGAGACAAATGCATGAATGCCCATTCGAGCCAGGTCCGTGGATCGGACACATGTTCAATCAATTCAAATGCCGCAATGACCTGGAATTGCCGCGGCCATTTTCGCGTCAGGGCATTGTCTTCATGGAGGGACAATTGAAAATGCTCGCGAGCGAAGCGGGCCTGATGCTCGGAAAGCTCGCAGCCCTCCACGGTCAAGCCGCGATCGCGCATGGCGGCCAGAAAATGCCCGAAGCCGCAGCCTATTTCCAAAAGTCGGGGAGGGTTGCCTGCACCGGCAGCAGTACTTTGCGCCGAGTTGGCATCCAGATGGGGGAAAAGGGGCCATGCCTCCTCGAAAACGGTTTGCGCCCGCGCCGCCATCAGGTTTTGCAGCATTTGGTGACGAGTTTCGGGCAGAGGCGACGGATTTTCCCGATACAACCTCTCGCGGGCCTGCGGTCCCAAGCGCGGCCAGGCATAGCGAAGACCACAGTGAAGGCAGCGCATGACCCAGGCCGGCCCTAAGCGCATGTCCTGGCGCCTCTGATGGCTTTGGCACAGCGGACAAGCGGGCTCTTCGAGCAAGCCCAAATCAAATTCCGAGGCGAAAAGAGATGGCTCATGGCCCATGGTGATGGATTGTATCACCAGATAGAGCCATCACAAAAGGTCTTCTGCAGCCTGGCCCGGGCCGACGAATCCCTTTTGAGATGGCTTCTTCTTTCTACCCTTGCCTAGCTTATGTCTCAGACTCCCAGCACCTCTCGCGTCGTGGTCATCCGCGGCGCCCAAGTCTTGCGCCAAGGCGCCTTGCAACAAGCCGATGTTCGTATTGCCGATGGCCGCATCGACGCTGTCGAATCCACCTTGCCTGCCGAAGGGGATGAAGTCATCGAGGCCAAAGGCTTAGTCCTCATGCCGGGTGTCATTGACCCCCAGGTGCATTTTCGTGATCCCGGCCTCACTTGGAAGGAAGATCTCGGGACAGGTTCCCAAGCCGCGGCAGCGGGAGGCGTTACTTCCTTCCTGGAAATGCCCAATACCAATCCGGCCATCACCACGGCCGAATTGATGGCAGCAAAAAAAGCCGTGGCCCGCGAAAAATGCGTGGTCAACTGGAACTTCTTCATCGGTGCCACGCCGGACAATCTCGACGAGCTTCTGAACACGCCCAATGTTTGCGGTATCAAAATCTTCATGGGCTCCTCGACGGGTAGCCTTTTGGTGCATCGCACCGAAGATTTGGATCGCATTTTCGCTAGCGGCCATCGCCTCATCGCCGTGCATGCCGAGGACGAAGAAACCATACGCGCCAATAAGGCTGCCTATGCCGACACCAAGGACATTCACGATCACAATCTCATTCGCACGCCCGAAGCGGCGTTGAAGGCTACACGGTTGGCCGTTTCGCTTTCCGACAAATATCGTCGCCGATTGCACATTTTGCATGTGACCTCGGCGGAAGAGGCTGAATTCCTGGCGACGGCCAAGGTGGGCAAGCCCATCACAGCTGAAGTTTGCCCCCAGCATTTCCTCATGAATGCCCCCGACGTTTACGATAGGCTTGGCACCTATGGGCAAATGAATCCGCCCATTCGTGATAAACGTCATGCCGATGCGCTTTGGAAGGCCCTTCAGAACGGCGTCTTCGATTGCCTGGCCACCGACCATGCGCCGCATACCCGCGAAGAAAAAGACAAGGGATACCCCTCGTCGCCGTCGGGCATGCCAGGCGTCGAGACCTTGCTTCCGGTCATGCTGAATCGAGTGAATCAGGGTCTTTGCACCTTGCCCGATCTCGCCCGCTGGATGTGCGAAGGCCCGGCTTTGGCCTATGGCCTCAAGGGTAAGGGCCGCATTGAAATCGGCTATGACGCGGACGTCATTCTCGTGGACATGGCCAAGACCAAAACCGTGGAAAACGGTAAGCTCTTCACCAAGGTGAATTGGAGCCCCTATGCGGGCCAATCGATACAAGGGTGGCCGGTGCGGACTTTTGTGCATGGAGAAACCGTTTTCCAGGACGGCGCTATTGTCCCCGGCGTCCGGGGGCGCGAACTCGTCATCAACCCTCCATGGGATCGAAAGTAAGGGCGAAGCCGCAGGAACAAAGGCCTTGATTCACGCGCTTTATTTCCTCTCGGGCTTTACAGCGCTCGGTTTACAACTCGTGTGGATGCGGATGTTCACACTCGGCATCGGGCATGAACTGGTCAGTGTCCTAGCAATAATATCGGCCTTTTTTGGCGGCCTGGCCTTAGGCGCCTTTACCCTCGATGCAGCGATTACCCGAAGCCGTTGGCCAGGCAAGGTGTATGCCGCCCTTGAAGCGGCCATCGGACTTTGGGCATTGGCATCCCTCATCGCCATTCCCTGGGCGAATCGCTTTCTCCTGGTCGCGACAGGCGTGGAATCCTCAGAATTTTGGCATGGAAGTGCGGCTTTCCTCATTCCCTTTTTGACCTTGTTGCCCGCCACCTTTTGCATGGGTGCCACCTTGCCCGCCATTGAAAGAATGGCGGCGTCGAGGGGGGCTAGAAATCGCCCAATTTCCGGGCTCTATGCTGCCAATACCTTGGGAGCGGCGGTTGGCGTTGTGGCCACAGCCTTCTTCCTCACGCCTCTCCTTGGTTATTCCATATCTGTCATCCTCTTTGGGGCAACCGGCCTTTTGGGCGCCTTGATTGCTGCCCTCTGGACGCCTTCCCAGTCCACGGCCTCGCCTGTGCCCGCGAATCCGCCGGTCGCCTTGCGTTTCCATTCCACTCTGGTCACCTTGTTTTTCACTGGCCTCCTGGGCATCGGTTTCGAAGTGGTCTGTACGCGAGCTTTGTCACAATACTTTGAAGACTCTGTCTTCACCTATGCCATCCTGCTCCTGAATTATCTCCTGGGTACGGCGCTAGGCGCCGTCGTATTCAGGACCTGGCCTTCGCAATGGATGCCTGCCACCCCCAAACAGGTATCAGCCATTCTGCTAAGCGTTCTTGGCGCAACCTGTCTGTGCGGCGCCACTTTGATCCTGGCCGCCGAACCTGTGAGTCAAGCCTTGATCAAGGCCTTGGGGCAAGGGCGCATGGCGCAATTCATCGGCGAGTTCGTAGCCTCGTCTCTGGTCTTTTTACCGCCGACCATGGTCATGGGCGCCTTGTTCAGCCACCTGGCTCAATCGGCGAAGGACGCCTCCTTGGGCCTCGGGCGCGCCTTGGCATTAAACACCTTGGGAGGGGCCCTGGCGCCTATAGTCTTCGGGGTTTTGCTTCTACCCATCTTGGGCATTAGACCCACCTTGGTGGTCTTGGGCCTTGGCTATGCAGCACTCATCCAGCCTTGGCGACTTCAGATTCGTGGCCTAGGAATTCAGGCCTTACCCCTCCTCCTCCTGCTTATCCTGCCTTGGTCTCTGGTGACCGTGCCACCGGGTTTTCAATTACGTGAATACCATGAAGGTGCCATGTCCACGGTGGCTGTGCTTGAAGCCGAGAACGGTATGCGCAGTCTCAAAACCGACAACCGGTTTTATCAGGGCGGCACAGGTTCACTTGCCACCGAGCGATTGAAGTCCCATTTGGCCTTGCTTCTCCATACCGCGCCTAAGCGCGGTCTCTGGATTGGTCTTGGAACCGGTGTCACTTTCGGCGCGGCGGTCGATCATCCATTCCTCAGGGCAGATGCCGTCGAATTAGACCCAGGCATTATGGCCATGCTTCCCGAATTTGCGCCGCAGAATCGATATCCTTATGACCTAGCGGGGCGAGGGCATCGTTTGTTCACGGCGGATGCCAGGCGCTTCGTGCGTTCCATCCCCGACACCTATGACGTGGTGATGGCTGATTTTTTTCAGCCCAACCACGATGGCGCCGCGACCCTTTATACTCTGGAACACTTCCGCGCAATTCGGGCGCGACTCAAACCCGGTGGGCAATTCTGCCAATGGTTGCCGCTTTACCAATTAGACGAGCTATCCCTGCGTGTGATAATGAAGACCTTTCTCGCGGTCTTTCCGCAGGTGCGGGCTTACCTGGGTAATTTCAATGCCGAATTGCCTGGCCTGGCCTTGGTGGGCGGCGACTCGGCGGTTTTTTATCCTGCCGATAGCTTTGCACGGCGCACCTCCGATGCGGGTTTACGGACAATGCTGGCTGGTGAGGCCTTGTCGGATGGTTACAAGCTCGCTGCTTTTTATTTGACCTCGCGCTCCAGCCTGGAAGCCTTTGCAGGCGATGTGCCGGTGAATGTCGACGACCATCCCAGGGTGATGTATATCAATCCCGGATTTTCTTTTCGTAACGACTATACGACTTATGGCCGTCTGGAAAAATTGCTCGACCAAAGCATTCAGAATCCCGTCGAGTGGTCCGGACCCGTATCTGATTCCGCTTCGGCCTACCATCACGAAAGGCTAAAGGGCGTTTTTACGGCCCGAAATCTCTTTTTGCGGGGAATTTTAGCCGAATCTAAGGGCATTCCGGACCTAGCCCTGAGTCTTTATTTGCAGAGCGCGAGCGCGTCGCCCGATTTCACCATCGGTTATGCGAAATGCCTGCTATCGGCCATGGCCCAGGCCCAAGAGAATCCCAAGGGGTCAAAAGAATTATTGCAGCGCTTAATCGAGATACGTCCGGAAATTGAGGATGCCAAGTCCCTTTTGAACGAACTATTTCCCGAATGATCCTGGAAATTTAATAGAGCCAACAGCGTCTAGTGCCCGGTGAAACTGAGTTTCAAGGCAGTAAGCTGGGTTGCAGGGCGATACAGTCACCTTGGTGTGACAATGGCAAAATTTCTGTTTTGCCTGAATCGTCATTTCAATTCAAATGGCATATCCCTTGCGTTATCCTTCAGCATGTTTCAATCCAATCCCATTAGCTCGCCGCAGGACACCCTCTCCGAATCGCCTTTCCTCTTCGACGCTTATTCCCAGGCGGTCATGACGGCCAGCCGCAATGCCAGCCCTTCGGTGGTTTCCATTGAAGTGGAGGGCGAGGAGAAAAAGTCGGCTAGGCCGACGGAAGGTGGGCGACCGCAATTGCCTCCGCCCCAAGCCAAAAGCAAACGGCTAGGCGGCATGGGATCCGGTTTTTTCTTCACGCCTGATGGTTTTCTTCTTACCAATAGCCATGTGGTGCATAAGGCTTCGCGACTCTCGGTTCGGCTTCTCGATGGACGAATGCTCGGGGCCGATTTGGTCGGAGAGGATCCCGATACGGATCTTGCTGTGCTTCGCGTCACGGCTTCCGATTTACCGGCAGCCAAGTTAGGCGACTCGGAGCGACTGCAAGTCGGCCAACTTCTCGTCGCTATCGGCAATCCCCTTGGTTTTGACTATACCGTCACCGCCGGAGTTCTCAGTGCCCTTGGGCGCAGCTTGCGTGCGCCATCAGGGCGGATGCTCGACAATGTCATTCAAACGGATGCCGCGCTCAATCCGGGCAATTCCGGCGGACCTCTGGTTGATTCGCAAGGTAAAGTGGTCGGTGTGAATACCGCCGTGGTAGCGCCGGCGCAAGGTTTATGCTTCGCGATACCGGTGAATACGGCTCGCTGGGTGGCCATGGAGTTGATGCAATTCGGACGGGTGCAGCGCGCTTTTCTGGGCATTGCGGGCCAAGATGTGCCCTTGCCACGTCGGGTGGCGAGGCATTTCGATTGGTCCGAGGCTACCGGCGTCATGGTGAATCAAGTCGAAGTGGACAGTCCCGCCGCCAAGGCCGGCTTGGAAGAGGGCGATGTGCTTTTGGCTCTCAATCAGGACCCAGTGCCTTCACTGGATCGTTTGCATCGCTTATTGCACAAAGGGCAGGTGAACAAGACGGTGCGATTCACCTTGCTGCGGCAATTCACACGTCGCGTAGAGGTTACGGTATCCCTGGGAGAACGCTAGGGCTAGGGTGCTGGCGACCTTTTAAATCCAACAATATCGCTTTGGGCTTGTCTTTTACCCGAAGTCCAAAGGCCGGAACCGATAGAATTTTTCGTTGCGATTTCGCAGTCCTTACCGGCCTGGAAAAGCTATGGACCGTGGTAAGGGCAATGGGCGTTTTGGAAATCTTGGTCATACTATCTACGAACCAGCCATTGTCGCTGTCATTGAGATAGTTCACGCAGTCGCCATTTCCCGCTCCGAAAAGAATTCCGGCAAAGCCTCTGTCCATCCACCATTGGGGATGGGCGATAAAGGTTTCGGCGGCATCGTCCTTCCATTTTAGATCATTCGACTCAAAGCGAGTTGGTCGAGAACCCAGTCATAGCGGTTGAAGTATTCGGTCATATAAGAGGCGCTGGCGAGATTGGTGGTCACCGGTCCCCAGCCTTCTCCCACCTTG
>JAYUVP010000048.1:0-3357 GCA_043753995.1 Fibrobacterota bacterium | reverse complement strand
GTCCCGGGGGTTGCGTGCCGCGGGCTTTAGCTTGGCGGCGGACGCATCCGCACTGGCCCCCACCGGGACAGCCTAGCCGCCAGGCTTTGGATCCGGCCACGTACCCGTTCGAAGCCAATCCCTTCCAAATATGCCAGGCTGGCATCCAGGTATACCCAGTCGGTCATGCTTCCCGTGGAGAGAACATAGCGGTCGGCCGAAGGCTTGAAGGCCTGCTTGTAAGGCAGATAGTCGCCGTCCTGAGGAACGGATTCCGTGCCTTTGAAAATGGGATGCAAGGCATCCAAACGATCCCGGGCGACGTACATCACCCCCAGTCCTATCGGCCCCAGTAACCATTTCCAGGCGGAAAAAGCCATGTAATGGATGCCGCATGCCTTTACGTCCAAATCCACCAGGCCCACGCCCTGGGATCCGTCCACCACCCACACGATATCCCGTTGCGCGCAGATCGCCCCGAGTTCCGGTAAGGGCAACGGCATGCCCGTGCACCAATGCACGGCCGAAAAAGCAGCCACTTTGGTTCTGGATCCGATCGCGGCCATGAACGCGACCGGCAAGGCTTCCGGCCGTTCCGGCATAGGGAGCGTGCGCAAGACCACCCCTTTTTCCCGCCAATGTTCCCAGGGATAGACATTGCTAGGGTATTCGTTTTCCAGGATCAGGATCTCATCCCCGGGCCGTAAGGCCAGGCCGTGGGAAATGAAGTTCATGCCCTCGGCGGTATTATGCACCAAGGCCAGTTCATCCGGGCCGGCGCCCAGCAGCTTTTGCAATCGCCGATAAATGGAATGCTTGATACCGGGGTAGGAAAAACCCTCAGCCAGGGTTCCGCGCTTTTGGTACGCATCCAGCCAGCTATCCACTGAGGCGCGGACAGGAACGGAGAGTGGCGTAGTGCCGCAATTATTCAGCCAAATTAGCTGCTTATTGATGGGGAAATCGGATTGGATGCGCTCCCAATCCGGAAAGCCGGAATCATCCATGTCAGCCCCGGCTCACTGCCTCTTAATCGGCTTTTGCGGTTCTGAGCCGAAGTTACGGAGTGGCCGATTTGACTTCAACGTTATTGCCGCCTTTGGGATCTCCGTACACCTTCTCGATTTTGTCAGCCTTGAACGTGACCCCGGTGATAAGCGTGCCTTTATTGTTCACATACTCCCAATTGGTGTCTCCACCCGTGGTCCTATCGGGCGCGCCGTACAATTGGAAAACCAATTCCCGGGCCATACCCACTTCCACGAACCCATCGAGAAAAGCCTGTTTCACGTTTTCGGGAATCCCGAAGCCGTTCTGGATGATATAATCCTTCCGCTCTTCAGCAGGAAGGCCTCGGGATACCAGGGGCCGGGTATAATGGGAGGCGCAGGCCGCTAGGAGGATCAGGCAGCCGGCCAGCAAAAACGCCGCGCCCCAGGGAACACGCGCGCCTCGGAAAAGCGGCTTCGCGGCGTTCCGGGCGTTCGGTTGCAAATGGCCGGATTGCTTGATGTTCATGCAGACCCCCAGGATATGGCTTTCAATGCGGTAAATATAAGAATAGAACGGTATTGTATGAAGGTAAACCGCCATCGGACGGCGCAGCTCCCCGAATATTTTTAACTTTTGGGCACAGAGCAGCGCCAGAGGTTAGCCCACTTGCATTCCCGATTCTCCGTTCGAAATTCAATCTTCGCGGCCATGACCTTGGCACTGCTGGCAGCGGGCGCCCTTGCCGACTCCATCAAGCCGCTCATCTTCGGTCCTTTTTTCATGAACCAAGTGAACGTCACGGCCAGCCCGCTGGGATACGACTATGTCCTCACCAACGGGTTCTACCATTTCCAGGCAGGATGGGTTGAGCCTTTGTCGGAAAGCAGAAAGGGCATTTTCGGGCAGACCTATTTCGAAACCAACGGTAACGTAAACATCTCCCCTTTCACTTCGGATATCGGAACCACATTCAACGTGAAACCGATCCGTTACCTGGAAATGGGCCTCAGCTATAATCGCATGCTCTATCACAATTCCCTGCTGTCATTCGTGAGCGACACCAGCGGCCGCGCTCCCGACAAAACCGATTACCTGCCCCGCAAGGTGCTCACCTATGCCAAGGAACTCGGTGGCGCTGACGTATTCACTTACCAGGCCAATTTGACATTCGATATGGGCAACGCCCAGCTTTACCTATACGCAGCGCGGACGCTTTGGGATATCGACGCCAAAGGCGAATCTTTCGCTTTTGAATACGGGGATGAATTCTTGATCGCCACACGCGATAGGGTGAACAATGCGGTAGCGCAGTTATCCTTTGATCTGCGGCCATGGTCGCTGTTCAAGACCGTTTCTTTCATCGGTTTCGATCTGCGCAATGAGTATTGGCTGTCCGACCACACGGAATTGAGTAAAAACCTGGTCTCTATTGGGCTTAACGGTTTCCGCTTCGGCCGCAACCCCGAGCATCAACGCCGCGGTCTCGATGTCCGGTTGGGCTACTGGACCTTGCATGATCAAATCCCATCCGGGGATGTGGCGAAATCCTTCCTGATCATGGCTGATTGGAAGTGGAACATTCATTTCCTGAAAATGTAATTCCGGCCATATTCGGGACCGGACAGATCAAGGCAAGGGGTAGCCGAAACCGCTAGCTCGCCCATCGCACTGTCTTTGTAAAATCGTGGAGCTGCGAAGGCCTGCGGCCAACCGCAGAAATCAATTGCTGATATCTTCCGGGTTCTCTGGCTCAAGTTCGCCGGGCGTACCGGGTGCGGCGGGAACCAGCAAAGGCCGATTGGCCACTAGGCCGGCCTTTGCCTTCTCGCTTTGCGCCAGGGGGGATTCCGTGAAGGAAAAGTTCTTGAAGCACATTTGCAAGCTGGCGGTGGAATCATTGTCGGCCACGCACATGTCTGTGACCAACCATTTTCCTTCCATTTCCTGATAGCCTTTGACTTCCATGCTTTTGAGCCGCTCGCCATGGCCGCCGAAAAAGATCATGCTTTTCACCAAGACCGGCGATTTCGATAGCGTAACATCGATACGTCCGTAAAATGACTGGAACAAGGGCTTCAACGTCATGGAAATCTGATACGCGCTGTCGGTCATCTTCACGCTTTTACAGGAAGAGTATTCCAGGAAAAAATCCGCCGGCAGCTTGAGCATATCCTCGTAGGTGAGCAGATTCCCGAATACGCCTTTCTTCCATTGACGGTTCGCGATGCGGCGGACGCGGCGGGAATTGTCATCGGTAACCCATTGCTCTTTTCCGAAATTCAGGCTTTTGTATTCGAAAGCCTTCCTGGGTCCGGATAGGGACATTTTCCGCTCGCCTACATCGTCAGCGAACTCGGCCCAACCGGATAGGGAATCTTTCCCCTC
>JAYUVP010000047.1:0-18398 GCA_043753995.1 Fibrobacterota bacterium | reverse complement strand
GGCATAAGCCGCTCTCATTCTCTTAGACAGGTTGTTTTCAGACGGACTGTTTTCTGCGGTTTCTAGGACTTGCCGAATGTCAAAGGGCAGGCCTGCAAGCCATAAACCCGTTTGCCCGCCGACACTATGGCCTATGAAATAAATCTCCCGGGGTGACGCGCTTTCCTTAAAAACCTGACCGTTTAGCGCCCAGTCTAGGGCTTTGGTTATGGTTTGCGGTCGTCTCCAAAGACGAAAGAGCTCGCCTTCCTGGAAATCTTCGCGGCTTTGATCCGCATGGTGAGGGGCGATGACGATATAGCCGCGTCGCGCCAAATCCACCTCAAGCCAGGAATACGAAGTCTCACGACCTAATATCCCATGGGAAACAAGAACGACAGGAAATCGTTTGCCTCGTGGTCTTGCCGCATTTTCGACCACTCGGACTTTTTGGGTGAATGGCAGAGGGAGATAGCGTTGTGATTTCAGTCCATTGATTTCTTCGGTGGGATACCAGACATGTCCGGTGAAATCGGCAGCTGCAATTCGAAGGTGACCCGCTTCATAGGCCGATACAAACGAGAAGCAGCAAGCAAGAGCCTTAAAAACCATTGAAATACGCATCTTAATACCTCACATTATGAATGTAATATTACAAGTATAATATTATTGCGCCTCCCTTCTCTTCCTTATCTTTTCACCTATGTCAGCCTATCTCTACATCAAAGCTTTGCACCTCATTTCCATGGTCGCCTGGTTCGCGGGCATGTTTTACTTGGTCCGCCTCTTCGCCTATCATGCCGAAGCCTTTGAAAAGGCCGATCCGGATCGCCGCATTTTACACGAAACGTTTTCCCTGCTGGAAAGGCGCCTCTCCCTGGCCATCATCACGCCGGCCATGACTATGACCGTGGTCTTCGGGGTATGGCTGATGATTCTGGTTCAGGCCTGGCACCAGCCCTGGTTTCATCTCAAGCTGGTCTTTTTGTTTTTGCTTTTCGGTTATCACGGTTTCACTTCGCGGATACGCAAGGAATTGGCCAAGGGCCATTCCCTGCTGACCTCGGTGCAGTACCGTGTGCTGAATGAAATAGCGACTTTGCTGCTCTTCGCCATCGTTTTCACGGCGGTGCTCAAAAACTTGCCTCTCATAAGCAAGGCCTTGTTTTGGGTGGGAGTGGTTTCCATCCCTATCGGACTGGCTATGTATTGGGGATATCGCAAAAAAGGCATGCTCGGAAAATCAGCGCCGCAATATCCCGATGCGAAGCCTAGTGAAAAATCAGAAAAAGCATGAAACCCATTCTCGCCATTGACCAAGGAACCACAAGCTCGCGTACCTTGCTTTTTGACTCGAGCTTTCAGGTTTTGACCTCGGCGCAAAAAGAAATATCCCAGCACTATCCCAAACCGGGTTGGGTCGAACACGATGCTGAGGAAATTTGGCAGACACAATGCGAAACCCTGAAGCAAGTGGTGACGCAAAGCGGGCTTTCCGCCAAGGAATTCGGCGCCATCGGCATTACCAATCAACGCGAAACCGTGGTGGCTTGGGATAAAAACACCGGTCGGGCCTTGGCTAAGGCCATTGTCTGGCAAGATCGGCGCACCGCCGATATTTGCCAAGGCTTCCGCCGTCGCGGACTGGAAGCAAGCCTGCGACGCAAAACCGGCCTGCTCTTCGACCCCTATTTTTCAGCCACCAAAATGGCCTGGCTGCTCAAGCACAACCCGGCGGTAAAAGCCGCAGCCAAAGCCAAAACTCTGGCCTTGGGTACCATCGATAGTTGGCTTCTGCATCGACTCACGGGTGGAGCCCAGCATGCTACGGATGTGAGCAATGCCTCGCGCACAGCCCTACTCAACCTCCGCACCTTGGCTTGGGATAGCGAATTGCTGAAACTCTTCGGCATACCGCTTGAAAGCTTGCCCGAAGTGCTCGCCTCCGACCATGTCTTCGGTGTCACCGATTTGCCCTTTCTCAAGGGCGTTCCGATTTGCGGCATGATTGGCGACCAGCAATCCGCCCTGTTTGGCCATCGCTGTTTCTCTCCGGGAGAAGCCAAAAACACCTATGGCACCGGTTGCTTTCTGTTGCGGCAAATCGGCGACAAGCCGCTGGCTCCCCCCAAGGGACTGCTCACCACCGTGGCTTGGCAGGTTCAAGACCAGGTGGCTTATGCCCATGAAGGCGCGGTGATGATAGGCGGCGCCGCGATTCAATATTTGCGCGATAGTCTCGGACTCATCGCCAATGCTGAGGAAAGCGAATCCCTGGCGCAATCGCTAAAAGGCAATGACGGAGTGTATTTCGTGCCCGCCTTCGCGGGTTTGGGAACTCCCCATTGGGATGCGGAAGCGCGCGGCCTGCTCATCGGATTGACCCGCGGAACGGGACGCGCCCATATTGCCCGCGCCGCGCTGGAAGCCATCGCCTATCAAAGCGCCGACCTCGTTCAGGCTTTCGGCAAGCAGGGCATACGCCTTTTGCGCACCGACGGAGGAGCCTCGCGCAATCGATTTTTGATGCAATTCCAAGCCGACATTCTCGGCGTGACCGTCGAGGCCAGCGAGCAGCCGGAAATGACGGCGCTCGGCGCCGCCATGCTGGCGGCAGTCGGCGCAGGACTCATCTCCCTGAAGCAATTGCGCGCCATGTCTTGGCCGCAACTCCGTTACAAGCCTCATGGGTCGGCGGCGCAGCGCAAAAAAGTCCTCGCAGGTTGGCAGGCCGCCGTGAAGCGCAGTCGAGGATGGACCCGCGAAATTCCCGATTGAAAGGGCTATACTCTGCCTGTGAAAACACGCTGGCTTTTAGTTTTGCCTCCCGAAGGTGCCGCACGCCAAGTGGGCCTCGACCTACGCCAAGCCGCGCTTGTCTCCGAAGAGGCGCCGGATCTCAAGGTATTCGACACCAAGGGCTATCTCGACGGCTTCGCCAAGCTCTTGCGTGAACCCGACGACGACATGCGCGTCGACCTCATGAATCAAGCCTTGATTGTTGCCGCTCTCGATCACCAGGCGACCCATGTCTTGGTCTTGGCCCTGGCGCCCCTGACGGTTTTCACCCTACGCCTATTGCGCCAGCAGGGGATGAAGCTTGTGCATTGGTTCATAGAGGACTTTCGCCAGGCTCATTATTGGCAGCAAGTCTTGCCTACTTATCACGCCTTTTGCGCGATTCAGCGCGGACCCGTGGCCGCCGCCTGCGCCAAGGAAGGCGTCACATTCAAGTTACTCCCCACGGCAGCTTCGGAGACCTTATTGCAAAGGCAACCCGCTGCTTGGCAGACTCGACTTCTGGATCTCGCCTTTGTGGGCTTGCCCAGCCCCTATCGTTTGCGTGTCTTAGAGGCTCTTTGGCAAGCAGGCGCGAAAATACGCGTCGGGGGGACGGGCTGGCAGCATTATCACGGCCCACTTTCAGCCGTAATAGCCAAAGCAGATTCCATGGCCCCGCTAGAAACCTGGACTTTATTGGAGCAAGCCAAGCTCGGTCTGCATATTCCCTATGAAGACCCCGATGTCGATCGAGGCAATAGTCATGTGAGCCCGCGCATTTACGACTTGATGGCCTTGCATTGCCTTCCCATCGTCGAAAACGGCCCCATGCTCAAAGAATCGCTGGAAGGCTGTGATATTCGCTGGTATCAAGGACCCAATGGCGCGGTGCAGGCTTGGCGTGACAACAAAGACGGTCACACAGCACCTGTAGGTATAGCCGCCAATGCGGCGCTCGCTCAAGTGCGCCATGGCTATGGCCAACGGTGGCGCACCTTTCAGGATTTGATTCGGGAATTACCGTAACCTTCAGGCTACGGTAAGCGGGGTGCTAATGTCCGTGACTGGTGTCGGCTAAAAAATGCTCGGCATCTAGGGCAGCCATGCATCCGGTGCCAGCCGAAGTAATCGCTTGCCGGTATTTTTTGTCCTGTACATCGCCAGCCGCAAAGACGCCGGGCACCGAGGTCTGGGTGGTTCCAGGAACGGTCAGGATATAACCGCTCTCATCCGTATTCACCTGGCCTTCAAGAAAAGCGGTATTGGGCGTGTGGCCAATGGCGTAAAACAAACCCTTGGCTTCGATTTGCTTGGCGGAGCCATCCTGCACATTCTTGATTTGAACGCCTTCTAAAAAATCTTTGCCTTGGGCCGATTCGAGCACATGATGCCAGACTAATTCAATCTTGGGATTGCTAATGGCTCTTTGCTGCATGGCCTTGCTGGCGCGCAATTCGCCGCGGCGATGCACGAGATAAACCTTACTCGCGAATTTAGTGAGGTAGGAGGCTTCTTCGACGGCCGTATCCCCTCCGCCGACGACGACGAGGGGTTGATTGCGAAAAATCGGCAATGCCCCGTCACAGACGGCACATGCGGAAATTCCGCGCTGCCAAAGCTCTTCTTCACCCGGAACGCCCATGCGCTTGGCCGTGGCACCGGTGGCGATGATGAGAGTCTCGCTCTCAAACTTTTCGCCGTCTTCATTCCAAACCTGAAAAGGCCTTTTGGAGAGGTCGACCTTGGCTATGGTTTCGGTGCGAATGCGAGCACCGCAATGCACAGCCTGCTCGCGCATGTGATGCATAAGTTCGGGACCGCTGATGGCGGTGAAGCCGGGATAATTTTCCACCTCGGTAGTGGTGGTCAATTGGCCTCCGGCGGCAATACCCGCCGCCATAAAGCCTTCAAACATCAGGGGATTCAAGTTGGCACGCGCCGCATAAATCGCGGCGGTATGTCCTGCGGGGCCGGAGCCGATAATGAGAACTTTCTCCATGCCCGATAAACTAGGAATCGAAAAGCGTTCTCAGGCGCGTCCGGCTTGTTCCCAACGTGCGGCGGCCTGAAATAAATGATGGGCATTTTGCAAGCCCAGCTTACGCTTAATGCTGGCGCAATGGGTTTCCACCGTTTTGGCGGATAAACCCAACTTTAAAGCCACGTCTTTGACACCCAAGCCCCGTCCCAGAGATTCGAAGACCTGCAATTCCCGATTTGAAAGCGATGGCACCTTAGTCTTCAGACCGCCTTCAAGCGCTTCGCCTTTGCGACCGGGAAACCAAGCCCGCCCGGCCAAGACCTCACGAATGGCGGTCAGCAGGTTCTCAGCCGGCTCCTCTTTCATGACATAACCGTCACCGCCAGCGCGAGAAACCCGGTCGGCATAGGCGCTAATATCATGCATGGAGTACATCAGGACGCGTACGCCGGGTACAGCTTCTTTCAGCTCACGAATTAGGCCAACGGCAGGTTCCCCGCCTAGGCTGAAATCGAGAATAACCAAATCAGGTTTTTCACTCTTGGCGAGAGTCAAAGCCTCTTGCGACGACCTAGCTTGACCGCAAATGAGCAATCCGTCTTGATGTTTGAGCAGTAGGCGAAGGCCTTCGAGCAAAACCGGGTGATCATCGACTAGGAGTATTCTTGTCATGCCGTTCGATTTCCCTGGCGTCAAAAAAGGGTGTGATAAGACCCAAATAGTACCTAGAAAACAATATCATCGCAATTTTCTCTTGAATTACCTCTTTGTCGTCCGGCAACGCCCGGACATACAATCCGAATGAACGCCCAATCACCCAAGCCGAAAGTCCAAATTGTTGAAGGATGCTCGCTTAGACCCTCCCGTTTTAAATCTAAACCGGCTTTCCACCGTACTAAATGGTGAGGAGCGGTCTGAACTTTTTCAGCTTTTTTTAGAATCGGCCCATGAGACCTTAGGCACCCTCGAATCCCTCGGTCGTGAAAGCCCATTTAATTCTTCTGCCGCCCGTAATGAAATGCATGCATTTAAAGGCGCCTGTATAAGCATAGGAGCAGAAAAATTGGCGTCCTTGGTGAAACTTTTAGAAATCCAATTTCGAGACTCTGCGCCTCCCGACCCCAGGTCCTGGCTGGTAGCGCTAGAACAAGGCTTGGCAGAATTGCAAGCCTGCCTCGCCCCGGAAATCAAAACCTGATAATGCGCATCCTGCTGGCAGAAGACGATCCGGTGGCGCGCCTAATGCTCGCCACGGCGATGCAAAAGGCAGGGCATGAATTGCATGTGGCCAAGAATGGTGAGGAGGCCTGGCTTTTTTACCAGACTTTTGGCCCGAACTTGGTAGTCAGCGACATGGAAATGCCAGGCCAAAGCGGTTTACAGCTTTGTCAATTAATTCGCAATCCGAGTGCACGTGAGTACACCTATTTCATCCTTGTCACCTCCCATGCCGGCGAAGATATTTTTCAATCGGCTATGGCTGCCGGGGTCGATGACTTTTTGTCCAAACCCATTGACATCGCCAGTTTATTGGCGAGGCTGAATGTGGCTAGCCGCATTTTGAATTTTCATCACCAAATCAATACCCTGAAGGAATTAGTGCCGGTTTGCATGTATTGCAAAAAAGTCCGCGAAGACGCCGGATTTTGGCAAAAACTGGAAACTTTCCTGCAGAATCGCATTGGCGCTGACATTTCCCATTCGGTTTGTCCCGAATGCTATACCGAGCATTTGCATCCCCAATTGGAAGCTTTACGCAATGAGCGGAAGGCCGCGTCGGAATAACCATTTCATCGATTTAGATTCGACGGCATGCAAACCGTCCGTATCGACCATATCGACATTCATCTTAGCCATCCCGTAGAGCTCGGCGTCGAGTGGATAGGCCAAGAACAGCCACTCACCGAATTGCTCGCCTGCTGGCTCACTTTATCGCCTACCGATAGACCCCTGACGCCTAGACTCATAGGCCATCCCGGCCTGGGAAAAACCACCTTGGCCATGGCCGCCGCGAAGCGCCGCGGCCAAAGCGTATACGTCATGCAATGCACGGCCGACACTCGCCCTGAAGATCTTGTGCTCACTCCGGTTCTCGATGCCGGCGGCCGCATTCGCTATCAAGCCTCGCCCCTGGTATCCGCCTTGATCACGGGAGGTGTGGCTGTGCTCGACGAAGGCAATCGCATGTCGGAAAAATCTTGGGCTTCTCTCGCACCTTTGCTCGATGATCGCCGCACGGTGGATTCTCTGGTGGCCGGAGTGACACTCAAAGCCCATATCGATTTTCGCTGCGCCATCACCATGAATGAAGACGACAGCACCTTTGAAATCCCCGACTATATCCTCTCGCGCATACAGCCTTCGATTGAATTGCCTTTCCCTGGGGAAGAGGAAGAGCTGCAAATCCTGCGCTATAATTTGCCCGATGCCCCGGAGGAATTGCTCCGCATTTGCACGGGTTTTTTGCAGAAAGCCCATGCCTTGGATTTGCCTTATTCGATACGCGATGGCCTCAATGCCATTCGCTTCGCATCCAAGCTGGGCGAAATGCGACAGGCCGATCCCGCAACTTTGTTTTCCCTGGCCATGGCGCGAATCCTGGGAGAGGACGCCCTCGACTTGGAGCGAGTGGCCCAGCGGCGACGCCAGGCGGGGCTTTCAGGGCAAGGCTTGGATTTAGGCGATTTCTTTTTTGAAGGGGATAGCCCTTTGCGTCCCGACGACGATCGATGAGCATGGCGGGCGGCGAATCTCCTATTCCGCTGACATGGGAACCCGGCCTCGACGTCATGCCGGTGAAGCATGGCTCGGCCGTCTTCGCCATGGCTTTGCGGCAATTGCTTTGGTCGCGCCGCTATGATGCCATCGCCATTGCTTTTCCCGCGGGTTGGGATGAGGCCATCCATGAGGGCATAGAGGCCTTGCCTGAAGTGCAGGCTGCCGTTTTCCGCGACCGTGCGTCTCCGCGATGTTACCTGCCTTTCGATCCCTGCGACGCCTATATCGAGGCCTGGCGACAGGCAAGCCAGCGCGGCATCCCGTGCTTGGCTCTCGAAGACGATACCCGTTTGACTGAGCGTCGGGACATTCCCTTGCCCGATGCGCATTTGCTCTCGGCCCTCGGGGTGGCAGAATACCATCGCCTGGCGGTGCAGGGTCTAGAGGGCGAGGAAGCAAGCCAAATATGGAGAGTTTTAGCAAGACGTGTCACGCATGAACTGCGCCGACTGAAGGCAAAAGAGGCACGAGTGCTTTTCGTTTGCGACTATCCGCTATTGCCCTGGGTAGAAAAGCTCTATGCGGAAAAGCCCATTGCTCCGGGCGAGGACAATACGGTTTGCGATGAGGCCAGGGTCTACCCCGTCAAACCGGAACACCTGTATTTCGCCTTAGGAGAACCCCCTTTCTTTGCCGCCGAGGTCGAGAGAGAGCGCCAAAATCCATTGGCCATGCCCAAACCTTATTTCGAATTGGTGAAAACCCTTTTCCTGCGTACGCGCGAACAATTCCTGGAACAAGCCGTCGAGAGGCGATCCGTAACCGTAAAGGGCGTACAGCAATCCTTAACCTATGCCCGTAATCTCGCGGCTTTGGAAGGCGCCCTCACCCCTTCCCTATTGAATTTGCTCATCGCAGCCAAGGGCGTACTCGGATCGGGTTTTGCTCGCCGATTGCTGGAGGCCGGTCGCTTTTATCCCTTTATGCACCCTGAAAAAGATCAGTGGCTGCAAGTCGGGCCGGATCGCATCCAGGAGCCCGACGAAGAAGCCATCTCGGCTTTTAATTTGCTGGAAGATCAGCCCAAGCTTTGGAAAAGCCTACGCCTCAAGCCCGAGCCGGATCGCAAAAAGCAAAAATCCTATCGCTATGCCTGGGATGCCCGAGGCCTATGCTCGCACCTCCCCGAAGACGCCCGCATCGAACGCTTCAACCGCGTGGTGCGCACCCGCGCGCGCGATCGCGATCCCATGTCGCATCACCGCGTCGAGCGTATGACCTCCAGCCTGAAAGATGGCATCGACATTCGCGAAACCCTGAGGCAATGGCATTCGCAAAAAGTTTATGTGCGCGAAGTGCCGCCACAAACCCGGCATGTCGACACCGTGATCATGATTTTCGACGATAGCCATGACGAGCGCTATCCCCAGCAAGTGACCTGGTATGCCGAGCACCCCGAAGAATCGACTCTGACTTTTTATGCCACCGATCCGATGGCTCGCATGATTGGACCAGGCATTGCCGAAGCCGAATACGGTGGCCTCAGCCTGCTTTTTCCTCCCCGGCAAGTGCCCGATATTTTCTCCCTGCCAGCCGACGCCCTGGGCCTGCGGGGGTTGGCCGAGCAATTGGTTTACGGCGCCTTATTGCATAGCCGGGAGAAATCCCTGGCCTATGTCGCCGAGCGCCGCCCGTCCCTACGGCTGCGGCTGCTCGCCCGCCGTTTCGGCCGCCGCCTCGTGCACATTCCCCTGGGGTCTTTCTCCGCCGAAACCCTGCGCAAAATGAGGCGCTTTCACATGCTCAATGGCAAGCATGTGCGTTCTTGGGCGTCACGATTCATCGAGGAATAGGGTCCGTAAATAGTTCTGGCATTGACGGGGAATAAGCCGCTACAATCCTGGGTAACATGCTGGTTGCCCCCCTGCCCGCTCAATGGGCCATTTTGGCCCTGCTCGGCCTGACTTGCTTTGCCATTTTAACCGGCTTGTGCATTACCTTCCGCAGAAAACAAATTTCTGCCGAAAAAGCATGGCATAACCTATCCCTTCAAACCCTTTCGGTCAGCCATGACTTGCGTCTGCCCTTGCATGGACTTTTGGGCATGACGGATTTGCTGCTTCAATCCGACTTAAATCCCTCCCAGAGACGCTATGCTGAAAACTTGCGCGCTTCCGGTCGACATCTCCTGCATTTGGCACAAACCCTGATCGTTTCGCCCAGTAGAAACGGGGTGGGGCCCAAACCTGAGGCAGATTCCTTCTCGCTGCGGGAATTGCTGGCGGAAATAGGCGATGCCCTGGCGCCTCTCGCCGATGCCAAGGGTTTGGAATTCGTTCTTGGCGCCGAGGAGAATGTCGCTGATAACCGACTCGGTCAGGCCTTGGCACTCAAGCAAATCTTGATCAACGTGGTAGGCAATGCTTTGAAATACACGTCACAGGGCAAAGTGGTATTAAGCGTGAGCGAAAATGGGGATGTCGAACGCGGCAAAGAAAATCGACTCGAATTCCGGATCACCGATACTGGGCCGGGTTTGCCTTCCGAAGCACGAGAAAATTTTGTTTCCAATCCTTTTTCTCGAAAAATCGGGGCGAATGGCGGGGGCTTGGGACTTGCCCTGTCAAAAAACATCGCCGATCAAATGAGTGGAAATCTGAAACTGGAATCGAGCAATGCCGAGGGAACCCAGATTCTCCTCACCTTGCCAATGAAAACGGCGAAAGAAAAACATCTTCCTTTTGCCGCACTTCGGGGCCTGCAAGTTTTGCTCTGGGAACCGCGCCTGGAAACCCGCCGCCAAATCATCACCGACCTCACTCGCTTGGGATGCAATGTGCATGTGGCACAAACACCGTATGAAATCGCTCCGGCGCTTCGTGCCGGACAAGAAACGGGTCGACGTCTCGATACGGCGCTCCTGCAATTGACTGAAGACCCTTCGGTGCCATCTTCCCTAATCGAATCCTGGTTTGCCTATGCCCGCCATAGCGACATCCCATGCCTCGGCATGGCGCCCTTGGCAAAGCTGGGTAAAGCCTTAGAAACCCTGGGCCAGGAAAACGCACGATCCCTTACCCAACCCATTGCGGCCCATCGCTTGGGCGAAACCCTGATGCAAAGGCGAAAATGCATCTCCGAATCCGATGTGATAGTTGACGCGACTATCGCAGAATCTTGGCTGAGTGGGCTATGCCTGCTCGTCGCCGAAGATCAACCCGTGAATCAAATTCTGGTGCGAACCTGGCTGCAAAACCGAGGCTGCTTGGTCAAAAGCGTTTCCAATGGCGACTCGGCATTGCAATTATTGGGGGAAATGCATTTCGACGCCGCCCTTTTGGATTGCCAAATGCCCGGCAGAAGCGGCTTTCAAGTCGCGCAAGCCCTGCGCCGACAAGAGAGCGAAACCAAGCGCTTGCCCCTGATTGCCATGACCGCCCTAGCTGGAGCAAAGGATCGCGTACAATGTTTGGCCGCTGGCATGGACGATGTCTTAATCAAGCCGTTTTCCCTGAAAGACTTGATTGACGCTTTGAAGCGTTGCCTGCCAACTACGACATCCTCCATCCGCACCGACCCTATCGAGTCACCGCCGGATCGCCGAATTGACGGCCATCGACTCTCCCGCACCATGAGCCCGCTGGCGAATAAACCCTTGGCCGACAGGCTGCTTAGGGTGTACACGCAATCCGCACAGAAAGAACTGGAGCGCATGCAATTCGGATTGCGCCACCATCAAGTAGAGGCCATTCAGCGCGCCGCGCACAAGGTTGCCGGCAGCAGCTTGCTTTTAGGTGCCGCAAGCCTTTCCCAGTTGGCCCGCCGTTTGGAATCCACGGTGGACGAAGGCGACTGGGACCAAATCGCTTTGATTGTCGCTGATTTGCAGCAGGAATTGCCCATGACGGCCGTGGCTTTGCAAAAGCATGTCATCGCTTTATTCCCTTAGGCCAGCAGCTTTCTAAGGTTTGCGCGTATTATTTTCCCACGCGTGAATACCAAGCTTCCCACTAAAACCTTTACTGTACCTCGGCCTCCGGTGGTCTTAGTTCTCGCCGGACTGGATCCTAGCGGTGGGGCTGGACTTTTAGCCGATGTCCAAGTGATAAACCGACATGGATGCCATGCCCTAGGTATTACCACCTTGGAAACCGTGCAAGACACTCTTGGCGTCTATGGTATCGAACCCGGTAACCCTAACCGTGTAGCTGAGCAGGTCTTGACTGCCGCGAGGGACATTGCCCCTCAAGCCATCAAAATCGGGGCCTTGGGCAGTCTCGCCATGGTGAATTGCGTCATAGACTTATTGGCTGACCCCCTCTTTAAATATTTACCGGTGGTCCTTGACACGGTTTTACAATCCACTTCGGGACAGCCCTTACTGGCCCCCGCCGCACTCTCAGCCTTTCGCGAAAGGTTATTGCCTCTCACCACGGTAATCACGCCGAATATTCCGGAATTCGGCTTGCTGGCAGAAATGACTATTGCAGGCTGGGAAAAAGACGAAGCGGAACTAGACGCGGCTTTGAAAGCTTTTGCTTCGCAATTACCCTGCGCCGTGCTTCTGAAAGGGGGGCACTTATCGGGTGCCCCCATCGATCGACTGTGGAGCGAGGGCCACCTATCGCATTTCCAGGGGGGTCGCCTATTCACCAAGAATACCCATGGTACGGGTTGCGCCCTTGCTTCCGCCTTGGCGGCACGATTGGCGAGGGGTCATTCTTTGGTCGACGCCGCACGCCTCGCCAAACTTTATGTGCGAAAGGCCATGGAATCCTCACCGAACTTGGGAAAGGGCAAAGGCCCACTCAATTTGCGAAGCGAGCCATGACCTTAGGTCTCCCCTGCCCTAAACCACCGGCAAGACGGTTTCGGGAAAGAGACTTTTGTGCCATGACTGCATGGCAGGCTTGAGAAAAACACCGAGTCTCAAATCCGCCACATTTTGAATAAGCGTATCAAAAACCTTGGTCTCGGCACTCACTTGACCCGCCTGAATGGCTGCTTTAAATCCAGCGCGATCGGTCACGTTCAGAGTTCCTTGAGCATCCAACCAAAACACTCGTCCCCCAGCCATCAGAGGTGTCGCCAGCATAGCCTCCAAACGGGCGATACAGCCACGCAAGGCATCTTGACTGCAACCCGAACTGCTTTCCCCCGCCCGACCTTCCGCAATGACTAAAAAATGACCGCAAAGCAAGGCAGATTGGGCTTCTACGGCGGCGCCATGAGCCGACCATTGCGACAAAAAAGGGTCAAGCACCGACATCATTTCAGCGGTATTTACCGACAAATCCCGATTCGCTGGGAAAATCCAGCAACGCCCGGCTTCCAACGAGGGGCTGGAATGAAAGGGAGAGTTAATTTCCACGTGGGTTAAAACAAGCATAAACGGGCTCCTGATTTCCTAAACAAGCCAAAAATTGGGGATTTATCCATTCCGGAAACACTTACCGCTTCAGTACATTCGCCTAATACCGCGCTCCCCACGGTACAATGGACCGAAGTGTCGCGAAATCCTGCTGCGAAATTTTCAGCAATTCAAACCCCAATCGATTTGAATGCGCTAAAATACTCGTTGTGGTCATACAAAATCGGTACTTATAAAAATATGCGCGTGAACCTGAGGTATTTGGTATTTGCGATTTTAATCGCCTGGAATATTGGCCATGCCCAATTCCAGCTCATTCCGGTTGACAAACCGACCTTTTCGCCTGAGGGCAAAACTTTTAACACCAGCCTCAATATCAACCTTTCTTGTAAGAACAACGAGTATGTGTATTACACCTTGGACGGATCCTATCCCAATGTAGAGTCGGCCAAGTGGTCCTATACGCGCGCGGAAATAACCGTAAAAACCAAGACAACGGTCACAGCCATGTGCGCGAACTCCTTCTTCGGCACTAGCGATACAGTTGTACAAAAATACGTCCTGGAGTCGGTTCCAGTTCCCGTGCTTTCTCATCCGGCGGGAGCCTATGAAGGCAACTTTTATATCAAGGTTTACAATACTGATCCAGGCGCAGAAATCCATTACATCACCAAGGTGCTGTCCATCGTGGATTCCGAAAAAACAATAAAACCAGGCGACTCAGTTTTAATCAAGCCTCCCATGACTCTCACGGCATTTTCTTTACGATCAGGTTATGCCAATAGTCACGAGATATCAGCGATTTACACTAAAAAAGACACAACCCTCAAGCCCACCATCAAGGTAAAGTCCACTTCCTTTTCGGCTGCTTTTTTAGACACCATCACCACGGTACCCGGCGCCAGCATTTATTTCAGCCTCAATAGCGAAAAATTTCAGCCTTATTCTGGAGCCGTGAAAATTCCTGAAGCCACCACGAAAATACGCGCCTATGCCATTAAGGCAGAACAGGTCGCGAGTCCCTATGATAGCGCCACCTACACTTACACACCCAAGGCACCGAAACCTTTCACCACCACCCAGGTGGATGCCTTCCTCGACACCCTCTCGGTGACCTTGGCCAATACCCTGCCAGGCTCAGCAATCCACTATACCCTCAATGGCAAAACGCCGACTCTTTCTGATTCACTATTTTCCGCTAGTAAGCCCATCCGAATAGACTCAACCCGTACTCTCATTGCCCGATCCTTCGTGCCCAGCACCTTGAATGGACTTACCTATATCCCCAGCGACACCTTGGTCCGAACATTTCGTTTGACACTCAGCCCGCCCATCGCGGATTTCCCGCAATCGGGTTCTGAATTTCAATTCAAAGATTCAGTTAAAGTGACTGTAACCTCGGCCAATCCAAAGGCCATCATTGTATTTACACTCGACGGAAAAGAGCCGAAAGTTCAAGGCGAGCACACCATAGTCGAAACCATTACGGGTGATACAACGATTCTTAAAGCCAAGGCCATCACCAAAGATGGCGGCATTTCTAGCGCTATCAAAACCTGGCGCTATATCAAAACTCCAAACCCTCGACCGCAGGCACCTGTCGCCGAGCCCAGTAGCAGAAGGTTTACCGGTAGCCTGAATGTGACCATCCGGGAGGCTACGGAAAAGTCGCTTGTCATTTATACCCTGGACGGCTCAGAGCCACGCTTGGGTAAAGACAGCATTTTAGATCCCAAGCGACCCATGGTGACGATTTCGAAAACAACCACCCTACGCATGCGCGCCTATGTCGGTGATGATTCTAGTGATTTGTCCGAAGAGACTTATCGGCAACAGCCCGCCGCGCCAATAGCCTCTCTCCCTGCCGGGGAGGTGACTTACGGCACCCTGATTTCCCTGCATTGTGTGACGCCTCAAGCCGAGATTTTTTACACCCTGGGTGATTCCATTTTCGATATGCTTCGCGCCAAGCGATATGACGCATCGAAGCCGTTGATGGCAACACAAAATTTTCACCTACAGGCAAAAACATTCCTGGGAGAAGGTGAGAATCAAGAAGAAAGCGAGGGTCGACTCGACTTGCATTTCACGGTATCGCAGAAACGGGGTGACACCATAGTCATCGGCAACAACGAATACAGTTCGCCGCCTTATCAGCTGAAATTGGGTAATGTACTGTCTCCAGCCGTACCCGTTTTAATACAGACCACGCCGGCGGATCTGAATATTATCGCTCAGCCCACCGCCTTCACTTTATTAAAGCCAGCGAATAGTGAAAAAATCGATGTAGTTCTTCGGCCAGTCGATACCTTGGCATTAGCCCTCTATGAAATCACGGCCAGCGGATTGCTTTTCGTTACCCGAAATTTCCCCGTCCTCATTAACTATGCCGGCACCTTTGTACTGGGTCGTGACCTATCGGCACCCAAGGTTCGGTTGATAAGCCAATCGGTAGGTAAGGACGACTCAACGATAGCGAGAATCGAAATCCGTGATAACATTCGCAATTGTTCGTTTCAAGTGCAAAGTTCCGGAACCAGAAAATGGGAAGCGGCTCTCACCACCAAGTCCACCTTGGACACGCTTATTTTGAAACTCGGCAATACCAAGGATAAATTGGAGGATCTCTGGCTCAAAGTATTGGTAGAGGACCATTTTCAATCCACAAGCTTTCCTTCCGACACCACCCAGCCTTTTGTGTTTTCACAAGTATTCAGTTCAGTGTCCACACCCAAAAACTTACGCCTGGGAGAAAAGGACTATAGCTGGGATTTGGTGGCTTTTCCCAGTCATTCCTCCATAGCTCCAGTGACCTTAAGCCAGTTGTCTGAAAAAAATCCAGAGACGCAATTCATGGCTCAAGAATGGAATGGCTTGGAAAAGTATCAGTCCGTCAGCTTTGAATCCCCATTGAAATCGGGTCAAGGTTTTTGGCTTGCCGCAGATAAGTCTTTGCAAAGCATAAAACTTCCGCGATTCCAAACCGCGTCCTCCGACTCCGACGGTTATTTCCGAATGACTCTCCGCTCAGGCTGGAATATGATAGGGTGTCCATCCTTGACCAGCTTGAAATGGCCTATTACACGCGACCAGAGCAATTATGCGCGTAGTAATGTGCGCAGCCTCATTGGGTTCAGCCATAGCACAATAGACTATGCCCCCGTGGATAGCCTTGTTCCCTGGAAGGGATATTTCGTTTACAATCGCGGCAGGGACACCACCCTGATTTTGAGCCGACGAAACCCAAACCCTGGAGCAACAAAGCAAGGTCGAAATTCTGAAGAATGGCACATTAGCCTGGGTGAACCTAATCGACTGCCCGTCTTGCTCGGCGCATTTTCCGGAGCCAAGGAATCGATTGGCAGCGAAGATGAATTGGCATTGCCACCACTTACTGCGGGCAAAGAAAGACTACGGGCCTTTCGCCATGGGCGCGCTTTAACCGAAGATTTTGTGCATTCAGGAATGCAAGTTCCGGCACACTTTCAGCTTGTTTTTGGAAAGACAGAAAACCCCCAAATCATACCGAGCTTACAAGTTTTCACCCAAAATTTGCCAAGTGGAATGCAGGCTTGGGCTTGGCTTCCCAAGCGCGGTTTAAGACAGGAATTGCGGACGAACCAAAACCTCGCCTGGTGGAATTCGAATCGCGACACCTTGGATATTGTTGTTGGAACTGCGGCCGCCTTGGGAAAACTGGCCGGCTTCACCGAGGCTAGCTCCAATCCTGGAACAAGAACCCTTCGCTGGAACCGAACGGGAAATCAGGGTCAACTATCGCTTCAACTCCCAGAAGCCGCCTGGGTAGATATTACATGGTTAAGCGCCACTGGGCAGAGCAAGCCCCTCTTCGGAAGGACTTTTCTAGGAACAGGTAAACAGGAAATACTTGCCCAATGGCCAGGTTCAGGATGGGTGCGAATACAAGGGCAAGATTTAAGCGGTAATCCTCAATGGTCCCAAATTTGGGGGCTATAATGTCGGCTTGCTTTACATATTTGATTTAATTTGCCAGACAAAAACCGTCATTTTACGAATCTCTGGACATAAAGAATCGCAGCATATTCTCGCTATCTAAGTTTGATTTAAGCTGTTTCCGGAAACAAAAAACAGGGAAACAGCTTCCCGTAAATTCACTCTTGAATCTCTGAAAATTCAAGAGCTACTCGGGTTACCGTTGTTGATCAAAGCGTGTCGAAGTGAGAAATCATGTCTCGAATAGGGCTCAGTATCCAAACTAAGAACAAGGCCAGCTGGAAACATGCGTTGGCCCTGGCTCTTGCTTTGCCGTTAAGCTCCTTCGGTGACATTCATGTAAACGCCGGTCCTGATACGAATTTGCAATTGCCTAATGGGTCCCGAAGCGTCAGACTAAGCCTCATTGGCGAGGTCACATCCACAACGTCCTTGATTAAGCAAGTGCTTTGGTCCGTCGAACCGAGCGACGGTGCGGTGATCACCGATCCAGATTTGGAACGGGATGCTGTTGCCACATTTTCCACAGTTGGCAGGTTTACGGTTTATCTCTTAGGGGAGACGGCCGGCACTCCAGGTGGTACCGATAGCGAATGGGCTTTGGATAGCCTATATGTTACCGTAAATCAACCGGCTTATATCTCGACCCAACCCCAAGACAATCGAATTTCAGTCGGTAGTATTGCGCGTTTTTCCGTGACTGCCGCAGGCACACCCGCGAATTTCACTTATTTATGGAATAAAAATGGCGTTCCGATACCGGGTGCAAATCAGGCTAATTATTCAACACCCGCAGCCACCTTTGCCGACAGCAATAGCCTTTTTACCGTCACCGTTAGCAATGGCATAGGAACGGCCGTCACGAGTCGCTCAGCGGTACTGCATGTGAGCTGGGTACCACCGGCCATCACTCTTCAGCCCCGAGATACCACCACAACAGCAGATAAATTGGCCAGCTTTAGCGTGTTGGCCACAGGGTCAGCACCGCTTTCCTACCAGTGGTATCGCAATGAAACCGTAATTCAGGGGACCGCTGCAACCTTACCCACCTATATCTTTACCCCACCAGGAGTGGCTTGGAATGGGTCTAATTTCACCTGCCGAGTCACCAATGCAGGTGGACAATCGGTAATGTCAAATTCAGCAAGGCTGACGGTGAATCCCTCCCCGACGGCGCCTGTTTTTGTCCTGCCCATTTGGACAGCGAATTGCATCCTGAACAAACCCTGTGCCGACACCCTGGTCGCCACTGGCACAGGAAACATCACTTATGGGCTTTCACCTCTGCCTAATGACCTGACGGTGGATCCGAATTCCGGCATCGTCTCTGGAACGCCCCTGGTCGGTGGGCCCTTTCAAACCCTTGCGTCGGCGAGGAATCAAGTTGGAACAACGACCCTAGCCTTTACTCTCAACGTTCAATTTGCTCCAGGATTCACGACCTCGCCTGCTTCGCAGACCCGATTCGAAGGTGAAAATGCTTCGTATTCCGTCGTCGTGACTGGCCATCCCACCCCCACCCTACAATGGCATTTCCGGGGAATTCCTATTGTCCCCAGCGAAACCGGCACCACCTATACGCGCAGAAATCTC
>JAYUVP010000046.1:0-6474 GCA_043753995.1 Fibrobacterota bacterium | reverse complement strand
TCGGAAAGTAAAAGGAAAAGCGCCCGCCTTGCCCTTTCCTTTAGCTTTTGCTTCCATGCCGACCCTGTTGGAAAACGCAAAAAGCCGGCCTGTCCGGCGCTA
This sequence comes from Fibrobacterota bacterium, assembly GCA_043753995.1. Lineage (GTDB taxonomy): Bacteria > Fibrobacterota > Fibrobacteria > UBA11236 > UBA11236 > JAYUVP01. The sequence continues at coordinate 6,372 of JAYUVP010000046.1, read as the reverse complement.
GACCTTTCGCGAAGAGTGGCATTCCATAAATCTTTTGGATTGGCATGGGGCTGAGCCTTTAATGCTTCTGCAAAGGCGGAAAAAGCGGCTTCGGTATCGGGCTCCATTTCTTTCTCGGGAATAGGCGAGGATGCAGCCTTCAGAGGCATATTCCAAGTTCGGGGACGAAGCGGCCAGGCCTTCAGGGTGAATTGGGCCTGCCAGTCAGGATGAGTGGCAAAAACGAATTCGGCACGAATGCGGAAAACAAAAACGAGCCCTAAAACTCCCGCAAAGAGGGCGACCAGTAAGAAAACCCAGGTCACCGACATGTTTTCAAGCCTGGGTTCGGGTCAAGGTTTGGCCGCAGCCTTGGTCGCAGGGGTCGAGGTCGGTGCGGTGGTCGCTGCGGGCTTGGCGGCTTTTGGCTTTACCGCCGTAGCGGATGGCTTGGCGGTTTTCGCGACCGACTTTTCTGAATTGGATTTGAGATTGTCGGCCTTGACTTCATCTCCGGCCGCTTTTTTTTCCAACTTGGCAATCAATTCTTCAATCGAACTGGTTTGCAGAATCTTGCGAAATTGATCACCATAATTGCCAGCCGTCGATAAATCATCAATCACCAAATCCCAGGCCTTCCAGGTGCCGGATTTGCTCAATAATTTGTAAGCGACAATGGATTCTTGGCCTTTATTAAAAACGTGCGCCGTGACCGTGGCTTTTTCTCCATTGACCTCGGCTGCGTCATAACGCGTACTGTCGCTTTGATACACTTCCAATTTTTTGACGCTGGAATTTTCAACCATGCCCTTGAAAGCGGCGACGAAGCGGGGCTGCTGGGCTGGGGTAAGTGTCGGCCAGGTTTTGTTACCCAAGGCACGTCTTCCCAATTCTTCAAAGTCAAAAATGCCATTGATAAGGGTTTTGATTTGACCCGTTTTCTGCCCAGCATTTTTATCGCGGAGTAACTTTTGCAGTTCTTGATCTTTGTTACGAATCACAGCCACCGGGTCTTCACCACTCCAAGCCACTGCGGCCATCATTAGGGCGGCAAGCATCCCATTTTTCCAAGACAGGCGATTCAGGGAAGTCGAAGCAAGCATGGACTAATACCTCTTTGAGCCTGCGACGAGAAAGACTTTCCCAGTCGAATGGCCCTACTTATTCGGGAAATTACGAAAGAAATCAGCGAGAGTCCATCCCACCGCCTTCAGCAATTTCGCAAACTGAACATTGTATTCGAGCACAGCATCATAGTGATCGCGTTTAGCGGTAATGACGGTTTTATAGGGTGAAATCATACCTTTGGCAAGCGTGGGATCCAGGTCATATTTCATGGCCGCAGCCTTCAACCAGGCCTCAGCGGCCCGCAAAGATTTACTGCTTTCGTCGATTTTCCCCTTGGCAGCTAGCACCTGCACATAGGCGTCCGTGAGTTTGAGCACAAGTCCGCGTGCCGCATAAACTTCGGTGCGCCGCAATTGCTGCAATTCTATGCGTTCCTTGCGAAATTTCTCCCATTGCTGCCAGAAATTAAGCCGAAGCCGCAAGCCGATTCCACCCACGCCCGTCAATTCATTCAGGGGATCCCTTGCGAACGGATCCGAGCCTCCGGATTCGCGATCAGAAGACCAGGCCTTGGTGTATTTGAAGTTTCCGAATAGGAAAATGTCGGGGCCCAATTGCCCGCGCGCCACCCTTACCAATTCTTCGCGCGCGGCAAGACCATTGCGAAGTCGTTGCAAATCAGGGTGCTGCTCGATCAGCATTAACTTCAGGGTATCCAGGCCGGGAAGGGTTTCGGATCGAATGACTAAAAGAGTGTCTAGCAAATGCATGGGCATGGAATCGGGAGCGGCCAGCAGAAAACGCAATCCTAAATCCGTACGTTGAACGCCTAGCCAAGCTTCTTTGCGCCCCTTTTCCAGGGAGTAGCGACCGACCTTCAATTCAAGTAAATCCGTTTGCGCTACGGACTCGTCGCCGTCATCCAATAAGTCTTGAATTTTTTGTTGGGCCTTGTCCAAATCCTTGGCCGCATGGTCGAGGATAGACTGCATCATCACGGCATAAACCCTTTGATAATACAGGGTTTGCACCTCTTCGGACACATCCAATCTCACCTTGGCGAACTCCGCCTCGGCCACCTTGATTTGCAATTGCTGGGCATGCCTACCCGCGCGATAGCGCGCCACATTCAGTGGCTGGGCGACCGTTAATTCAATGCCGAAAAAAGGCCCCCATTCGGAAAAATCGAAAGTCCTATCGCCTTGCGCGACCCGGTCGCCCGAGTTATAAACATACGCGGAAGTGTCTAGGGTGGATCTCAAACCCGGCGCCGGGCCAACGCCTGTTTCAATTTCGAAACGTGGCAAGAGCACACCAGCATCCAGATCGCGCAACTTTTGTTCGACTTTGTCGACTTCCAATTGCTTTTCAGCCAAGACCGGATCCATGGCCAAGGCCCTAGCTTCCACCTGGCGGATATCGAGATATCCCCATTCAGGAGTGATTGCGGACGGCGCTTGAGAAACCATGGCACTGTCGGCGGAGAAGGTACCGATCGCCGAAGTCAAAATGATTCCTGCAAGTAGGAAAAAAGAACGTAGCGGCACAAGTCGCCATGATTGGATGAACATCGGTACGAACATACCTTTTAACCCTGATTTCCCAAGTATAAAAGCACAACTCACGGCTGGGGCAAATGTACAATTATAGGGCTCTCAGCCAGTAACCGAGAGGTAACAGCCAACGCATACCGACTCGGATGCCGCCGGCTTGAATCGTAGCATGGACAATACCTTTACCCTGCCTTCCCGCATTACACCGCTATTCATTGCGGCGTCTCGCAGCCGCATTCTTTCGCTGGGGGGAAACGCAGGACAAGTCAAGCTAGAGGCCCAGGCCTTGACCCAACTCGACAGTCTGGGGTTGGCTTTTTTTGCTGGGTTACAGCGCGAACTCCAAACCTCTGGCCGCGAATTGGTTGTTTTGGGTTTATCCGAACCCCTGCAAAAGCGACTAGCCCAGGCCGTTTCTATTGACGCACCCACATTGCCACCGCCTGAGCCGGGCCTTGCTGAACGCCTGGGTGCTTCGGGCTATGCCTTCTACAACGAAATACGTGACCTGCTGCTTTTATTTTCAGAATCGCTGTACTGGTCGACCTTCGCGCTCTTCCGCCGTAAAACCTTGCCCAAGGGAGAGACCGTCACGCAAATGGTACGTCTGGGCAGCTCGGCCTTGCCCATAGTCATGCTGCTTTCTTTGCTCATAGGCTTTACCTTGGCCGTGCAATCCGGCAATCAATTGCAGCAATACGGAGCCACTTTGTTTATGGCCGACGGCTTGGGCATAGGCATGGTGACCGAAATCGCACCCGTCCTCACCGCCGTAATCATTGCCGGTCGATCCGGCAGCGCTATCACGGCAGAAATCTCGACCATGGCCGTACAAGAAGAAATCGCAGCCTTGCAAACCATGGCCATCAATCCCATTGAATATTTGCTTTTGCCGCGCTTTTGGGCTCTTTCCGTTTCCTTACCCTTGCTCACTGCCTTGGCGGCAGCCGCCGGAATTTTCAGCGGATTGATGGTGGCCTATCTGCAATTCAATCTTTCCATGCGCAGCTTCATGACCGAACTCGGTCAAGCGGTTTTGCTTAAATACGTGCTGCAAATGCTTGTGAAAAGCCTCGTCTTCGGCTGGATTATCGCCTTGGTCGCAGTGACCAAGGGCTTACGCGTTTCAGGAGGGGCAGATGCGGTTGGTCGAGCCACCACCGAATGCGTGGTGACCTGCATTTTCTCTATCATCGTCGCCGACGCCATTTTCTCCTTTTTCTTTTACTTCTGATGGGCAACGTAACGGAAACCAAAACGAAAGACGCGCGGCTCCAAGTCGAAGGCCTGAAGGCTGGCTATGGTGACCGCGTCATTCTCAATGGTGTCGATTTAGTCGTGGGCGCAGGTGAAATACGCATCGTCCTCGGCGGATCGGGTTGTGGCAAGTCGACCTTACTTAAAAACGTGATTGGCATCGAACAGCCCATGGCTGGCGAAATCAAGGTGCTCGGCGAAAAGCTGGACTGGTCGCATGGGCGTCCTGGTTTGGAAATGTTTCGCCAAGTAGGTGTGCTATTTCAAGGCGGGGCATTGATTTCTTCCCTGACCGTCGCGGAAAATGTGGCCCTGCCTTTGAAACTGCATCACCCCGACTTACCTGCTTCCGTAGTCGCCGATTTGGTGACCATGAAATTGGAACAAGTGCGAATGGCCCATGCTTACCATCACCAACCCAATGAGCTTTCCGGAGGCATGCGGAAACGGGCCGCCTTAGCCCGTGCCCTGGTGCTCGACCCCGCCTTGCTTTTCTGCGATGAACCGTCAGCGGGCCTCGATCCCGTGACTTCGCGCAGCCTGGACGATTTGCTTTTGGAATTACGCGAAGCCCTCGGTCTTTCCTTGGTTGTGGTGACACATGAATTGGATTCGATTCGCGCTTTATGCGATCGTATGACCTTTCTCTCGGGGGGCAAAGCCATCTTTGATGGCGTCCTTTCGGAAGCCGAAAGCCAAGGGCCGCAGGAAGTGCGCGATTTTCTATCTCGCAAAGCGGCATCCGAAGCCAGTAAAAGACCGCGATTGGATTTGCGCTTGGAGGCCATTTAATGCAGGCATCTCGTTCTGAAAAAGCCCGCCTAGGCATGTTCTTGCTGATGGCATTCACCCTCATCGGCTTGACGGTGTTTTTCCTCATCGGTCGCAAGCTCGTGGCCAAAACGGTGACCTATTATACCCGCTTCGAAGAGTCGGTTACCGGACTTGAACCTGGTTCGCCCGTAAAACAAAACGGCGTGGATATCGGAAGTGTCACCGCCATTACCACCGACTCGGTAGACGTCACCAAGACCATAGTCCGCTTCAGCGTGCCCGTCGGCACCGCAGTCAAAACCGATATGGGCGTGGCCATCGGGACCTTCGGTATTACCGGGCTCAAATATATTGACATGACCGGAGGCAGCTATAGCTCGCCGGATGTTCCGCCAGGCGGTGAGGTGCGGTCCTCCATGTCCACCATCGGGCGCATTACCTTGCGCGCCGACTCCATCGCCTTCAAAATCGATCGCCTACTGGGCAATGCCGTGGCCCTCACCGACATTACCAACCGCCAACATTTCAACGACCTCATCCAAAAAAGCGCGCGCCTCTCGGAAGTGATGGATTCCCTGGTGACCGACGTTCAGGCCTTGCATCCCGGCAAGCGCCTGGGCGGCATCCTTGATAATGCCGATGCGGCCATGCGCGACGTGCGCGGAAAAATTCGCAGCGTCGATGTAGCCGGCACGGTGGAGGAATACCGCAAAGCCGCCGTGGGTGTTAATGAAATGACCGCAAGACTGGATTTGACGGTGCGCCGCATGCAGGAGGACTTGCTCGTCGCCACGTCCCAGCTTAAAGAAACAATGAAAAACATGAATACCTTCAGCCGCCAAATCAAGGAAAACCCTGCGGTGCTATTACGCGGGGAAGACAAACAGGAGCGTGCGCAGTGAGGGCCCGGCTGGGCCTAATCGCCCTTACCCTGATTACTCTCACCGGCTGCTTTTTCGGCAAGGCTCCTGAAACCAAGTATTACCTGCTCGACTATATCCCCACGCCGCCAAAGGAAAGGCTGGACAAGGGGTTTTACCCTTTCGTGCTTCGCGTCAAAGATCCGGTCATCTCCGAAGCCTATCGTCGCGCCCAAATCGTTTATCGTCAAAGCGCGCACCAAATGCAATTCTATAGCTATCACCTTTGGGCCGTCGACCCGGAACGAATGGTGGGCGATTTACTTGTCAAACATTTGCGCGCCGGGAGATTATTCCAAAACGTCACGCGATCGGTCGAAGAATTCGAACCCGATTTCGTTCTAAGCACTGAACTGCAGGCCATCGAGGAATATGATTTCCAAGATCAATGGTATGCCCATTTAGCCCTGGAATTCCGCCTCGAAGAAGGCAAAACCGGCCAAGTCATTTGGAAAAAACCCTTTGATCTACGCCGCAAAGTGTCTCAACAGGAACCTGTTTATTTGGTTCGCGAATTGTCGGCCTTGCTAGAAAGCGTTAATGGACGACTGGTCAATGAATTCGACATTATTCTCGACGAAGCTCGCTACCACGCACTCTCCAGCGAAAAGGACAAAGTCCCAGGCTTACCTCTTAATCCAGCACCCCTGATCGTTCCTGAAATCGATTCGTCGCGATGAAATCCTGGCGAAAGCATTCAAGAATTGCCATAGCCGAATGGGCTGCCTTGGCCGCATTCATGGTGGTCACCACCCATCATGCCCAAGCCAGACCCCTTGATCCCTTGCCGGGAGAAGAGGTAACGGTTGAGGAAAGCACAC
>JAYUVP010000045.1:0-9407 GCA_043753995.1 Fibrobacterota bacterium | reverse complement strand
CGCGAAGGCGGTCGGCGCTATGCGCCTCCCTGTTCGCTTCCAAACTTTTTTTCAGTGGAGTCGGTCTACCGATTCTTTCACCGTATAACACCCAAGGCTGTCCACTTGAATTGGAAAGATTAGACCGCTCACTATAATTTGGGATACTTCGCTCGAAAGAAATAAAATCTCCAGAGATAATGAATCGAGCCCGGTGGTATGTGGAACGGAAGTCACCCTATCCTTCGTCCATAATAAAGTGTCCACTTTAGCCGAACCTCTGGTCGTGGCGAGGGAATCCAATACAGCCCTTCCTACAGTATCGTCGCTGCTCATCAAGCTCACCATTTGCCACAAAAAGATGGGCGATGCCGTAGGGCTGTTGCGAATATCGAGAGCAAAAGCCAAGGTATCTCTGCAAATAGGCGTGTTCAAGTTTCCATTTAAGAGTTTTACGGAATATTGGGTATTCAGCAGGGTAGGTCGCGTCACCAATATGGAAATGACCTGCTCTGGAGTGCGGCTGAGATTTCCCTCCTTGTCCCTTGCGCGAATTCGATAGTTGCGAATAAACGGTATTCCATTGAACTGATATCCCAAATAGGAGTTCAGCCCAATTTCTTCCGAAAAAAACGTGTCAATAACCGAGAAATAATTGATATTGACTTGAAGTGTATCGGTTTCGTCGAATGCCTCGATCCAATACTCTTGAAAATCCTCGACATGCACGGCATTCCAACGAATATTCATTGTTCCGGAAATCGAATCATAGGTGGCTGAGAGGATTTTTGGTGCCGGGGGTTGTAAGTCGAGATCTATCGAAAGCTCTTTGTCGGCGAGTTGGGTTGTCTTTCCGCTCAAAACCACGACGGGGCTATCCATCGCTTTATTTCTGTTTTCGCCGAAATAGTTGAGACGATATTCGCCTTCCGGCACATTCTCTAAAAGGAAATGGCCGCTGGAATCGGTGACGGCCACCAAGGAAGAGCCCTGCAAATAACAAAAAACCAGTCCCAATCCATTGCCGCCCTCAAGCACCTTGCCGGCGATGGCGCCCGAGGGTTTCAAGGTGTCGATGCCGAGGCTTTGATCGGCTTCCAAATATTTCACGCGCGGTATCAGTACCGTGCCATCGTTCTTTTCGCCATAAATATTGTAAACGCCGACTTCGAGGTTGGCGAGCGAATATCGGCCTTGAGGATCGGTCATGGTCGTGGCGGCCTGCACGCTGTCCGCATTTTGGCCAAGGCCATTGGGGCCAAAGGTCGCGGGCCATGCCTTGACCCTGGCATCGGCGACGGGCTTGCCATCGGTGTCCACCAGGGTGCCGCTAATCCCCTTCCCGGTGGTGGTTTGGGTTGCGCTGCCATCACAGCCGAGCCCTAGTGCCGCCGCGAGGAAGCCGCCCATAAGACCGAAGCCTACCAGGGATTGTTTCCAAGATTTAAGATGTAACATGCGTCACCTTTCTCAAGTATTTGTTTTGACGCGAGTGAGGGGAAACAATTGAATATTCAATTGCATGACTCTATCCACTTGCTGATCCTTTTCGGCAAGGGTGAGCACGCATTGGCGCAAGGCCTTGATTGCCACTTTCACTTTTTCGACGCTGTCCGCTGATAGGGTCGCCGTCAAGGTGGACATATCTCGAATTTCCTTGGCATGGCGATCGAGGGATTCCATGGCCAATTTCATGGTTTCGGCTTGGAAATTCTCAATGTGCAGGGTTTCGCCCATGCTGTCCGCTGTCAGTAATTGAACGGTTTGTTTATAATAGCCGTGAACGTCCCGAGTTATCATGCCGAGCTTTTCGAGCAAGACAACGGCTTTTTTCACTTGCGCCGCGGGCACGGAAGGATCAAGCATTTGCCCGAGTGCCTTATAGTCCTCTTTGAAGCGGATATAAAACAGCAATTCGCGAATAGCGGCGTGATACCACTTGCTGAAATAGGCGTATTTGTCAGGCGAAAGAATATCGGGTGAAATGCGACTGAGTGAGAGCATCTTGGCATAGTGCAGGTTTTTTAATTCCAGGCTCCCTGCTTGATTGAAATTCACCAATTGGAGCAAATACTCTTCCCCTTCTTTGCCCAACTCAAAAGCACGTGCAAGCCGAAGGGCAGCAGGTGCTGATAAGGATCGCTGTCCGCTCAGGATGTTGGAAAAAGCACTGGAAGAACTATAGCCAGCCTTTTTGCAGAAATACCGATGCGAGAATTTGGGGTCGTGTTTTTTCATGGCGTCATAACAATCTTTCAGGAATTTCCGAAAGTCGGTATAACGGGTGATGTCGGGCATGGCGGACTTCATCTTAAGGCAAATTACCTGACTCCAGGGAAAAAGGGAGGCATGTTACACACTTTGGCGCTCTCTTCTTGAGAACGCCGAAATATTTTAGCGGGAGAGGTTTCTCCCGCGGTCGAGCCTCCTCGTCTCTGGGACGGGGTGGCTGATGTTCGGCCTGAAAAAGGCTCGCGGTCCTCGGCCCCAGGGAAATGCTTCGAAGCGATCGACCTGCGGAGCGAGCCTTTTTCAGGCGCTCACCGCCACCCCTCTGCAAATCCGTGGAGGCACGGCCCGTGGGCGAACGCTCTCCATGCGCTTGGGGCCGCGGGGTATTTCCCTGGAGAAACCCAACGACTGCGGGGGCTCTCCCTGCCCACTCTACGGGGCCTGGCCCCCGTAACGCCCCTGTGACCCCCCCCTGGATAATTTGCATTTCCCTGCGGGCGCGAAGGCGGTCGGCGCTAGGCGCCTACCTGTTCGCTGGCTTCGGGGCAGTGCTTGGTGGGCCTTCAGGGGATATCGTCGTGCGCCAAGGGCTGCGGTGTACGTCTCCGAAGGGGCTCGCTCCGCAGCGAGTGAAACGAGTGAGGACCGCGAGCCTCGGCGGATGACGGAAACGTCAGCGGCCCGCCCCTTTTGCGCGTCTCCCTGCCCTCACTACGGGGGCCAGGCCCCCGTAACGCCCCTGTGACCCCCCTGGATGATTTGCATTTCCCCGGAGCGCGAAGGCGGTCGGCGCTAGGCGCCTTCCTGTTCGCGGGCTTCGGGTGGTAAACCGCCGTTCTTAATCGTCTTTAAAGAACGGAGGACTTATGACCATTTTTTCGCACCGAAATTCACTCAGCTTAGCAGGCATCAGTCTGGTATTCATTGCCTGCAATATGACCGAAAAAATAGAGGAGGCGCCGCCAAAAGACCCCTTTGCAGCCATGACTTGCAGCGAAAAAACGGTGGCCATCTCAAAGGAACTTCATAAGGATAGTAGCGGTACCTCTACTGGGTCTGATTCTGGAAACAAAGGCAGGATATTTCCAAAAGGGCCGTGGGTGGCCACCTACCAGATAGTCGATTACCGCTCTCAACTAATAGATAGCAGCGAATTCTCGTGTTCCGCATCCGATGAAGCCGCGCATGGTTGCAATCGCGCTGTCGTTTGGAACGTCAAGAGCCGCATGGGGGAGACGGTGATCACTGGAGTTTACAAGGCAACCTATCAGATTCATCTTCCCGACGGGACTCGGCAAGAAAGTTCGACGCGGTTTGGCCTGATCAACCCCCAAGACTGCCCCGGCTCCGGGTAAGCAGCGCAAGGAGGTCGCGGGCTTCGACCCATGGCCAGGACCCGGGGCATGGCTTGGCGTGCGGAAGAGTTTGTTTTCAGATGCTCACCTCCACCACGGCTCTCAAAACGACCGGAACCCCGCCTCGCAAGGAATGGGCTCCCATGACCGAACGTGCATGAACTCCCCTCGCCCCAAATACATCGACGAAAAGATCAGAACACCCATTCAAAACCTGGGGGTGGGCTTCGAAATCTTCGGTGGCGTTCAGAAACCCTTGTAGTTCGACAATGCGTGCTACTCGATCCAAGGACCCCAACTCCTTCTTCACCGCAGAGAGCAAGTCGAGCCCGGCCGAACGCGCGAAACGGTACCCCTCTTCCATGGAATACTCTCGCCCTAATTTTCCCTTCGGCAACTGCCCGTTTTCGGGCAGAGGCGCCTTGCCGGAAATGAAAAGAAGACTGCCTGTCTGCACCGCGTTTGCATAGTTCGCCGCAGGAGAAGTTGCAGGGGGCAAGGTAATGCCCAGTTCAGTCAGGCGTTGTTCTGTGGTCACGATCCATTTCTCCTGTTGGCTTATTCCTTGGTAAGACGGCGGGCACGGCGACAGCCGGGAATCTCGAATCAAAGAAGATCTGGAGACAGCCCGATTTGAACGGTAAACTAATGGGAAACATAGACTTTTTAGGGTCCATTATGCATAAAAATGAGGGAAAATGCGGTTTCCCCCCCGGCGGTCCAGTATGCGAATTACCGATGGAGGGTACAAAAACAGATCCCACCCTGCCTTCTTTCTGTACTATAGCCATTAAGTGTATTACTCTTGGCTCTGGCCCCGGTGACTTACGGCGGCCCTAAACTTGTGAACCCCCTGCCTGATTGGCCTTTTCGGCCTCGCGAATTTCCGTCCCTGCGGGACTCTGGATGTTTTCCTTATGAATGATTCCCTGTGGGAACTTGGTATTATCGTGTTTTTGGTTTTGGTGAATGGGGCATTTTCCATGTCCGAGATCGCCATTGTCTCCGCCCGCAAAAGCCGCTTGCATCAATTAGCCAATGAAGGCAGCCATCGCGCCGTGGTTGCCCTGGAATTAGCCAATAGCCCTCGCCGTTTTTTAGCTACGGTGCAAGTGGTATTGACTCTGGTGAGCACCTTGGCCGCGGCCTATTCGGGCGCCAATCTCGCCGACAAATTATCGCTGACTCTGGCCACCGTTCCGCTTTTGGAACATTATCACGATGGCATCGCCTTATTCCTCGTGGTTTTATTCGTCACGGTATTGCAGGTCGTCTTGGGCGAATTGGCTCCGAAGGCCATAGCCCTCAATCAAAGCGAAACCATGGCCTTGCGAGTGGCCATACCCATGCGCTTTTTCTCGAGACTCTTGACTCCCTTTGTGGTGGTGCTTGACAAGGCCACCGGGGTTTTACTGCGTGTGATGGGCAGCAAGGCCGAAACCGATATCGGCGTGACGGGCGAAGAAATCGGTGTGATGGTGGCCCAAGGCACCGAAGCGGGCGTGTTTGAAGAGGCGCAGCAGGATATGATGGAAAGCGTCATTGAAATGCATGAGCGTCGCATTTCCACTCTAATGACTCCGCGGCCCGATATCGTTTGGCTCGAAGTCGACGACAGCCGCGAAGACCTATCCGAATTATTGGCGGAAAACCCGCATAGCCGTTTTCCGGTTTGCCGGGGCGGTCTCGATCAAATTCTCGGCGTGGTGCATATGAAGGATTTACTCGCCGATTTCCTGGAGAATAAGCCGCTGGATTTGGCTTCGCGCGCGCAAAAGCCGCTTACCATCCCAGAAACCATTTCCATCACCAAGGCCCTGGAGTCGATGCGTACTTCGACCACCCACATGGCCTTTGTCATCGACGAATACGGCAGCCTCCAGGGCATAGTCACCCTCAAGGATATTCTCGAAAGCATTGTCGGCGACCTGCCTTCGCCCGATGGCGATCAAGAGCCCGAAGTGGTGCAGCGAGAAGATGGGAGTTGGCTAGTCGACGGTACCACGGGCATCGACGACATCAAGGAATTGCTACAAGTCAATCAGTTGGAAGGCGAAGAGGAAAACACCTATCAGACCTTGGGTGGTTTCGTCATGACGCAATTGGGTCGCATACCCAAAACGGGCGATCTTTTTCAAGTCGATGGTTTCCGCTATGAAGTTCTCGACATGGATGGCAATCGCGTGGATAAAGTCTTGGTGAGCCGGGAAGAAACACCTGCAGAAGCCGCAGCCACGGCCTTGCTGCCCGTTTCGCCAAGCTCTGGCGATTAAGCCCGTACTCTAAGTCGGCGTCACCGTCGTTTTTAAAATGCCGTCGCGGGTCCACATCCATTGGGCGGGCGCGTCGGCGGCGACCAAATCCGCGTGCAAGCCATAAATTTTCAAATGGGCAGAGTCCACCAATTTTTCGGTGATGACTACGGGCCAATGTTTTTCCAAGGGCGTCGCTAAAATCAGGCGCAGGCGGCTTTCTTCTTCGCTAAGTCCCCTCACGGCCTTTTGCGCCTCGGCATAGCGCGTCACGGTCGCCTTCAAATCCGCGGCGACGCGCACCGGCAAATGCCCGTGCATGCGATCGGCCATGGTCTTGAATTGCTTAAGCTTGGGCTCCAACGAGGTGAGCAGGGGACGCAATAAGTCAAGGCGATGGATGACTTTGCCGAGCATGGCGCGAGCCTCTTCGTGAGCCTTGTCTCCCACGCGGACCTCGGTGCGTATACCCTCACCACCGACCACGGCTAGACGCGTTTCACCATAGCTGGACAAAGTGCCGCCCACCAAGTGGCAACCCTGAGCATCGGCCTTGATGGTGCCACAGATGATATTGCAGAGCCGCAATTCTTTTTCAGCGGTAAGCATGCCGCCGGCATTCAATGTGGCGTCTTGGGCGGCTTGCAAGGCAATGTCCTTGGCTGCATGAATTTCCGCGCGGCCATGACCGAATAGGGCCCCCTTGAGGGTGATGCTCCCGCCCAGGCTACGAATCACCGCGCCGTCGACCGGCCCTTCGATGATGATATTCCCGTCGGCTTCGACGCTAAAGCCATCAGCCACGCCTCCGGCAATATGCACATCGCCGTGATAGCGGATATTGCCGGTCTTGAAGTTGACATCGCCCGGTAATTGAAAATCCTCTCCCACGCCCAGCACGTCGCCTTTGAGAAAGAGGTAACCTCCATGTGTCGCCAACAATTGCATGCCGTCGGGGCTGACTTGAGTGTTGACGCCGGGCTTGAACGAGGTGTCCTGCCCCGCCTTGGCGGGCAAGGGTTGGCCTTGCACGGTACAGCCGGGTTTGCCCTCGGTGGCGGCATGCTTGATTTGCAAAACCGCGCCGTCGGCCACTTGCTGAATATTGTCGACATTGCGATAGTCGGTATGGCCGTCGGCCATGACCACGGGCTTGGCCTCGCCTGTGACCTTGACCAGAGTCTCGATGCGGGCGTCCATGCCGTGTTCCGGCGGGGTGGACTGGGCTACGATATGGGTGCGATCGAAAAGTTTCTCTGCCACAATGCGGTGCAACAAGTCCTCGTCATAACCATGCACCGCCCCGTGTCGGTGCAAGCATTGCTTGAAAGCCATCGCCGTCGGAAAGATTTTCTCCAAGACGTGATTGGCCTTGAGCATCAAGGTGGCGCGCTCGGCCGTCACCTTGATGTCTAAATAGTTGGCCAGCTTGGCGAGTTGCTCGTCGTTGAAGGGCTTTTCCTCGGGCTTGGAGCTCAAATCATCGGCCCGAGAGGCAACCTTTATATTCGGCAAAGATTCCGCGGAGGACGGTCCGTTTTGGGGGCCGACCCCGGTCAGTCCCACCGGGGTTGCTGATGGGTCTCCTGCATTCACAACTTGATTCTAATGGCTGGCGGCGCGATTCGCGAATTCCGACCCTGTGAAATCAGGCTTAATAAGCTCTCGGCCGCGGTATCGCCCCCCTGGCCTTGGCCTAAAACCGGCAATAATTCGTGCTTTTGAGCGTTTTGCGATTCGAGATCTTGACCGAGCTTGGCCAGAATCCCCGGGTGAAAGTCGCGCAGGGGGCCTACCCACTCGGGCCAGTGCGAAGCTTGAAGCAGAATATTCGGCAAGGCCAGCCAAGGCGTGGCCACCACCTTGCGCCCAGCCCACCAAGTCCATGTGTCGAGCAGCCCCAAGACGGCCATGGGCAGGCCTGCCAAGGCGATTTCCAAAGTCATGGTGCCCGGAAAGCACAGCGCGCCGCGCGCCCGGCGCAAAGCCTCGGCCTTATCGCTGGTGATATCGCACTCGCATCCGGACCTGGCAATGAGGGCCTGCGCCTCCTCCCGGTGCAGCCCTTCAGGAATCAAGGCCAAAAGGGGGAGCGAATGCCAGGAGCCAAAGCCCTGCCCCGAAGCCAGGCCCACCCCAGCTTGCTTCCTGGCTTCGGCAATGCCCTGGAGCCAAGCTGGCAAGTTACGCCGCAGTACGGCCAGTCTGCTCCCTGGGCAAAGCAAAAGGCATTCGCCCTGAACCGATCGCGCTTCGCTCGGAAAAGAAAACAAATGCCCCTGGGTGACCTGGGATCCGAAAGCCTGGTAGGCCGCAGCTTCGAAGGGAAAAAGCACTTGCACCGAAACGCCCGCAAATAATTCCCGCATGCGCCTCTCGCGCCGGGCCGAAGGTTTACGCGACCACAATTGCGGCGGCGCCCAATAAAGCACGGGCCATTGCCGCTCGCGCGCCAAGCGCAATAGGGGCAAATTCATGCCGGGATAATCGACAAGCAAGACCGCATCCGGCTCAAAGTCGCGCATGGCCGCCTGGCTACGCCGCAACGTGCACCACAGAAAGGGCAAGTCGCTGAGCACATCGCCTAAGCCATTCACCGCTAGTCTTTGCAGGGGGGCCAAGCTGCGCAAGCCTTGGGCTTTGCTTTGAGGCCCGCCCAGGCCTTGTAGAATCAACCGGGTTTCCGGAGCCAGCCTTCGGCGCAGAGCTTGCAAGGCCGAGGCCAGCAGGGCATCGCCTGAGGCCTCTCCCGCGCTGACGAAAAGCTTTAGTTCACGCACAATAAGACCGGATGCAAATCGGTCAAGACATTCAGCACCGTGGTCTTTTCGTCGGGAAAGCGTACCGGGTCATATCCGTCGGCACCTTCGGTGCCATGATGCGTATGTGGTTTCACCCAATGGGTACGCCAGCCTCGTGCCACCGCTGGGGCGAGATTGACCAGGCGATCATCGACGAGATGCAAGGTGGCCTCAGGCCCATGGCGGTGGGCAACAAATCGTTCGACCGCAGCATATGCCGCATCGTCCGGTTTGCCCATCCAGCCGGTGAAAGGCAAATCAAGCACGCCCAAGAGGGGGCCGTTTTCACCCACCAAATCCCACAGTCCCATGGCCTTCATGCAACGCTCGGTCCAGTCGGCACGGGCATTGGTAAAGACATAGGTCGGG
The DNA here is from genome assembly GCA_043753995.1 of Fibrobacterota bacterium. Taxonomy (GTDB): domain Bacteria; phylum Fibrobacterota; class Fibrobacteria; order UBA11236; family UBA11236; genus JAYUVP01. Next base: position 419 of record JAYUVP010000045.1, on the reverse strand, counting down.
GCTTTGAGCCTTAGTAGCCAGGCTCGTAGCGCCGGATCCGGCGGAGGCAGGCTGTCATCGCCCACATCATGCACGAAATCGCAATAGTGGTGGGGATCGATGGCCTTGTCGAGCATAAGGCCGCGCAGGGTAGTGCCATGGCGACCACAGAGGGTTTTCCGCATTTGGTCGGCTGCGGCGAAGGAGAGGCCCAGGTGGGATTCTAAATAAAGGGTGATTCTCCTATCCACCTCGGCGAGGGTGGGCAAGGTCGAGGGATAAAGGGTGTGGTCGAAGTCAAGCAAAAGCACGGTCATGGGGTGCCAATGTATAACCAAACCCCTTTTCGGAGCCGGTTTCAGGGCGGTATAGGCGTTTCGGGGTCCTGGAGGATAACCCTGCCGGAAAAAAATTTCGCTACCTAAAATTGGTCATTTTTA
>JAYUVP010000044.1:0-14954 GCA_043753995.1 Fibrobacterota bacterium | reverse complement strand
AACAGCGGCGTAACTTCCGTGAGACGACCCGGCTGCTGGCGCTAGTCGTGCAGGACAAGCCCGCGGATGCCCAAGCCTGGTATCGCCTGGGCCAATGCCGCAATCAATTGCAAACCGGGGATAATGGTATTTCCTGCTTTCAGCGCGCCTGGGAATTGGTGCCAGAAAACCTGATCTTCGCCCGCACCTATGGGCAAACCCTGCGCGAGCCCGAGGCCATTAAGAACAATTTGAAATTGTTCCAATTCCTTGAAGCGCGCGGACCGTCCATTGAAGAGAGACGGCAACTTGCTTTAAGTCATTATTATCGCGGCGACCTCGCTCCTGCCGGCATTGCCTTCGACAAACTCTTGGCCGAAGCAGGTGAGCGCGACAAACGCCAACCGGAAGCCAGCTTGGTGTATTTGCAAACGCGTCAGCCAGCCAAAGCCTTACCTCTCTATGCTTTCCGCTGGAATCGCGATTCGGCCAATGTGCTTTATCTCGATACCTTGCATAGTTTGCAAGTCGTGACCGGCGATGGCAAAGGCCGTCTGCGCACCTTGGAGACCCTGGTGGCCAATGATCCCGAATACAAGGACTTTCAACTGCAATTGGCCCAAGCCTATGACAAGCTGAATCAAGGCAAGGCCGCCCTTCCCCACTTCGGGCATTGGACAGGCCGCCATCCCAAGGACGCGGAAGCCTTGAAGGCCATGCAACGCATCGCCAATGCCCTACCTGATACGGCTGCTCTGGAAACTTCGTTGCGCCTGCTCACCGTCTTACTCGGATCGGCTCCGGAATATCATTTTCAATTGGCCGAACTCGATTTCAAATTCAGCGGGAATATCGCTCCGGCGGAAAAACTGGTCAAGGCTTATCCCCAATGGCGACCAGGCAAATTACTGCTGGCACGGGAATACTATCGCCGTGACCAAGTGCAAAAACTGCAACCCTTCGAAAAGGAATTGGCCGAAGAAGTCAAACGCGATCCGACCTGGTTGGAGCCCATGGGTGATTTGTATGCCTATTCCAATCGCAAGAACGAGGCGAATGCAACCTACTTCTCCCTGCTGCAAGTCAAACAAAAATCCGCGCAAAGCGACACCTCGGCGCGAGACGCCTTGCGCCGCGCCTTTGACAAAGCCTGGCTCTATGGCGAAAGCAATGGTTCGCCGAATCAAAAGGCCGTGCTGGCCATCGGTTATGCAGCCTTTCCGGAAGACGCGCAAGTCGCGCATGCCTATGCCCAGGCCCTGGGGCCAGGCCACGAGGCTTTGAAAATTTATCAGGCTTTGTTGGCTCGTAATTCCAGCGACTTGATTGCCATTCGCGCGGGTGCGGCAGCGGCCCTCGCCTCCAGTGATTGGGCTGCAGCACGCAAGCTTGCTTCGCAATGGACCGAGGCGGAGCCGATGGATGTCAAAGCCTGGCAATCTTTGATCACCGTTACTGAAAAGCAAGCCGACTTGCCGGCCAGAGTGATCGCCATGGAAAGACTGCTGGAATTGAATTCCACCGATCATGCCCTGTGCTTCCGCATCGGCCAGGCCTATGTCAAGCTGGAGCAGCGCGAAAAGGCTCTGGAGTTTTTGGTCCGCGCCGATGAGATGAAACCCAAGGATGCGATTTATGCTGCCGAATTAGCGACTACGCTTGAGGCCGAAGCTTCAGCCCAACTCAATGCCGGACGCATTGAACGAGCCACCGAATTTTACGGCATGCTCTTGCAGCGGCAACCCAAGCACAAACGCGCCCAGCTTTATGTCGGTCTCTCCCTGGCCGAAGCGGGCGATATTCAGGGATCGGAGCCCTTGCTCACCCAAGGTCTCGAACAATCACCGGAGCCGCGGGCCATAGTAGCCAAGGGTTGGCGTCTTTTAGGTGAGGGCTTGGCCATGAGTGGACGGCTGCCCAAGGCTTTGGAGGCCTTTAAAAAAGCCTTGTCTCTCGATCCGAATGATCGCAAGGCCGCACAGGATAGGCTCGATGCGGTTTTGGCCGCCAACCTCAAGGCCGAATTGCCAGCCGCCTATGCCGACATGGTGCGCGTCGATAGCACCCACATGGACGCCTGCCGCGGCCTCGCTGAAATGCGCATGGCCGCTGGCGACTTCACGCAAGCTGCAGCTTTGTATCGACGCGTCGTACTTGGCAATGATCAGGATTCGCCCGCCTGGGCTGAACTCGGCGAGGCGCAGCGTAATCTCAAGCACTTTCCCGAGGCGCAAATCGCTTTTCAGAAAGCCTATGACTTGGGCGATCGCAGCGCCCGCGTGATGGGCGGCTTGGTGCGCTTGCTCAAATCGCAAGGCACCTTGGCTCAGCATGTCGACTTGCTTGAAGCCTGGGTATCACAATCTCCCGAAGATCAAGAAGCCGTAATCTGGGCTGGAGAGATCGCCTTGAAAAAAGGCGACCTGGCCCATGCCGAGGAGATGTATGCCCAGGCTGCCGCCATGGCTCCGGAGCAAATCGATGTGCAAGAAGGCTTGGCCGATGTTTTCCTACGTCGCGATGACGCCGAATCGACTTTAGAAACCCTGGAGCCACGCAAGGCCAAGCTCAGCCTAGTCGGTCGCACGGTATTGGCCGATGCCCTGTCGCTCAGTGGCCGCTTCGAAGATGCCGAAGTCGCCTATAGGCAAGTGTTAAGCCAAAAACCCACGGGTCGCGCCGCGGCAGGCTTGACTCGGGTTTTGCTGGAACGCAAGCGCCCCCAAGAGGCGAGCAAACTCTGGACGACATACAATCTCGAAGGCACACCCGAGGCCGAACCTGCAAGGGTGCGCATCGACCTCGCCTTGCGCGAACGGGACAAGGCCATGCGAGGCGCCAAGGCCTGGGTGGCCAAGAATCCACAATCCCCTGAAGCGCATCTCCTGCTTGCCGCCGTGCAAATCGATCGACGTGATGACAACGGGGCCTTGGCTTCGGTAACGCAGGCTCGCCAACTCGGAAGCGTCAGCGACGATGCCGCTTACTTGTCGGGTGGAGCCCAATTGCTTAAAGGCGACGTGCCAGCGGCACGACGTGAATTCTTGACCTTGGAGCAAAGCGGCCCGCGACATACGCGTTCCCTGGGCTTGCAGGGATTGGCCAATTGCGCTCGCGCCGAGAAAAATCTTTCTGAAGCTCGCGACAATTTGAGCTTTGCTTCGGAGCTTTATCCTTCGCCGGCCGTCTTGGCCGAATTGTCCTCGCTCGCCTTGGCACTGGGTCAAATCGATGAAGCCGAGCAGCATGCGCAAAAGAGCTTGGAGCTCGACGACGCTTATCCCGATGGCAATGTGGCCTTGGCCGAAACCATGTTGCTGCGAGGCAAGCCTCAAGAGGCTAAGGACTATTTGCGCGAAGCGCTCGAAAAAAATCCTTATGCCTGCGAGTTGCACAATGAGCGCGCCAAGGTAGAAATGACCTTGGGCAATCTCGAAGGCTTGGCAGCGAGCAGCAAACAAGCCCTGGCTCTTTGCCCCGATCAAGCCATGCCCTGGTATTATGCCGGGATTGCTGCGGATCGCGCCTATCAAAAAAAACAGGCCGAAGATCATTTTGCCCAATACAAAAAACTCGGTGGCGACGGAGCCATTTTGCCCGTGAGCTATCAGGGGCGATAATTTTCACCTAGGGTCCTGGAGCCCTTCGCTTTCCGCTTTGGCAGGGTTTGGCTATCGCCTCAACCCTGCTACACCTCCTTCTATCCATCTGTAACCGGGCGCGGCTGACCCAAAAGTCGCCAACCCTTGTCTTTGACCCCGAAAAACGTAATCACTTTTGATTGATTTTATAAATGGAATGGCAGCCAATAATGGCGTTTTTATCCAATTTTATGGCATTAAATCCCGATTTAGTGTAATCCAAATACAATACATCTATTGAAACATGCCGCTTTTCCCGGTATCTTCAGACAGGCACAAGCAATCACCCCCTCTCCCTGGAGAAAACCATGAAACCCTCCCGCTTCTCTCACCTCTCCCCCATACCAAAAATCGCTCCCATAGCACTTAGCGCATTAAGCCTTTGCGGGCTCAGCGCCTGCCTGAACAGTCCGGTAGAGGAGGAAGATTTTTCCAAGTCTAAGGTGACTCACGAAGTCGCGGGTCAAACTCTTGCCGCCAGCTTCTCCACCGCAGGTGATTGGAATCAAACGGCCGCCAATCCTGTCGATGCCTCGGTCATGCAATCGGTTTTCGGTTCGACCCAGGGCTTAAGCAAAAGAGCTGCCCTCGCCAAAATCGCCCGCATCGGTGGAGACGATATGGTTATCACGGTGGATACCGCGGCGGGCTTGGCCCATATCACCCACAGCTATGAAACTTTCGGCGTGAAAATCGTCGATAAGGCCGATGCCAAATGGGATGACAAGGCCAAGGACACCGTCAAGGACAATGAAAATATCGTGAGCTTCAGCCAGGTCAAAACCTATTTGCTGGGCAAGGTCGAAACCGCGGTCTTCGCCGATGCCGACGGAGATGGACTCGTCAATGCCGCGAACAAGGACAGCAAGGTGAAAATCCTCTTTGTGAAAAAAGAATTGGGTTTCACCGAAACGGCCACCATAATCGTGGGCTGCGGCCCCGATGCCGATTTCGATGGTGAAGACGATAATTTGATTTATCAGGCGGAATGGAATCGCAAACAGGGCTCAACCCTCAAGGCGCAAGCCGCCTATCTCGATGGTGACAGCGATGGCGTTGTGGTGAACAATGCCGACACATCGGTGGTACGGGTCACCTTCAGCGAACAAGAGCCCCTGCTGCGTCCTCGCGTGGCTTCAGTGAATGCGCACGCCAAGGTGCGCCTCTTCGGCAAGGATAAAGGCGATGAACCCATGAGTTTTGGCTATACCGAAACCCTCAAAAACGGCCGCGTGAATAGCGTCACCATGAAGAATCGCCAAGGCGGCGAAGACTTGATTGCCAATGACACCATGACCGTGCTTTTGCAAACTACGGTGGCCTCGGCGAGTGATACCCTGAAATCGCTCAGCATCGAATTCGTCATGAATCCCGGTACGGATTTGAAAAGCGAAGACGACAATTTGCTTTATGCTCTACACATTCGCAGCGAGAAGAAAAAGGGGTTCGAGCGCAAGGCGGAATTTCACTTTTGGGCCGATCCAGCCGTGCGCCATGGCGAACAACCCAAGGCGGGTCGTTTCGAAGGCGAAGCCACCTATGCGAACGGTCAAACCGCTTCGCTCAAAGGTGATTTCTCACCCACCGGCTTTCATGCCGAATACTCCGGCCCGAATGGCGAATCGGCTTCGGTGATGTTCAACTTGGTCGGAGGCGTGAAGCCTTAGGTCCTCACACCACCACCGGAGTATTCGGCAATTCATTGCTGTCTCCGGCGGTGGCGGGATAATGCTTTTTCAAGGTTTCGCCCACGGATTGAATCAGAGAAACGACTCCCGCTTCAAAATGCCCCTGGGAAAATTCTTGTCTTAAGGCGTCGCAGAGACGGCGCCACCCCTCCGCCCCCACATGCGCGTCAATCCCACGGTCAGCGACGATTTCGATTTTATGTTCGGCGAGAAGCAGATAAATCAGGACACCATTATTCTGCGCGGTATCCCAAATTCGCAAATCCGAAAACAACTGTAGGGCCCGTTCCCGAGACGTTACCCCTTGCCAAAGCTGGGTCCAATCCAGTCGGGCCTCCACCGCAAAACGAATTTCTCCGTCCTGCTTTCCTTCGCTGGCAGCAATGGCGGCGGTAATGGCCTGCATACTGGTCGGAGGAAAATGACGTCGCACGGTCCAAGAACCGCAACGTAAATGACGCGCCCCGCGGGCTAAAAAATCGTTCCTACCCATAAACCCTCACCAGTCCCCTGAAGCGCCGCCACCGCCAAAACTGCCTCCGCCACCGCCGCCCCAGGAGCTGCCTCCTGAAGAACCGCCCCAAGAACTGCCGCCAAAGCCAGAGCCAAAGCCGCCGAAGGAATCGAAACCCCGACCCCGCGACCGACCAGCATGCGCGAAATTCGAGGAACCCAGAGACGAAAGCAAATCAAAGGCGCTAATAAGTACCAAGCCCACAAAGACCAAAATGAAGGCCGTCCACCCGGTCGTCAACCAAAAGGCCAATCCAAAAAAACCACCCCCGGAAGCCAAGGTGCCGAAGACGCGTCCTAGTCGGAGTCGCAAAAATGAAGTGACTGCCAAGCCGAGAAAAAGGGCAAGCACATAGGGGGATAAATCCTTGGCCGCGCCGCGAGTTCGAGATTTCGGCAAGGGCAAGGCTTCCCCGCGAATGCTGGATTGAACGGCCGTCACTGCCGCGCTTAAGCCCCCGTAAAAATCCCCGGTCCGAAAAGACGGTGTCATGATTTCCGCGAGTATGCGCTTGCAACGCGCATCGGGCAAAACGCCTTCCAGTCCATAACCGACTTCAATGCGACTGTGCCTATCCTGCTTGGCTACCAAGATCAAAACGCCGTCGTCAATCTTTTCTCGGCCCAGCTTGGCGGCTTCGACTAGGCGCAAGGCATAAGCCTCGATAGCCTCTTCGCCGGTGGTCGGCACAACCGCTATTACCACCTGGCTGCCCGCGCTATCTTCGAAATGGCGCAGGCGATTTTCCAAATCGCCGAGCTGGCCCGCGCTTAGAGTGCCGGTAAAATCATTGGCGCGATGCGCCAAGGTCGGCAAGGCTTCTAAGGCGAAAACCTGGGTGAAAACCGATAGCAAGCCTAGGGCGATCCAGGCGGAAATACGAGAAAGTTTCATCACGTAGGATTAGGCAGGCCTCAGGGCTGGCCGAAATCCACCTTGGGCGGGGCGGAAATGGCGGCTTCATTGCTTACGGTGAATTGCGCTTTCGCCCCATAGCCTAAGACTTTCGCCGTTAAATTACTGGGGAATTGCCGTACTAGCAAATTGTAATCGCGTACCATCCCGATATAACGGTTGCGGGCCACGGTAATGCGATTTTCCGTGCCTTCCAATTGCGCCTGCAAATCGCGGAATTGCGCATCCGCCTTGAGATTGGGGTATTGCTCCGTAATCACTAGCAAGCGCGATAAGGCGGATTGCAACCCGCCTTGAGCCGAAGCAAATCGATCCATGGCCGCTTGATCGTCGAGCTTTTCCGTAGGCATTTGCACGCTACCAATACGCGAGCGCGCATCGGCGATGTCGGTGAAGATTTTTTCCTCATGCGAGGCAAAGCCCTTGACGGTTTGCACCAAATTGGGAATGAGGTCGGAGCGCCGTTGGTATTGATTCACCACCTCGGCCCAGGCCGCCTTCACGTCCTCATCGCCGGACTGAAACTTATTGTACCCGCAACCCGAAAGCCCCAAGGCTCCTGCCAAAACCAAGACCCACCCAAAATTTTTGAAACGACGCATCCGATTTTTCCTTGCTGCGGGAAGGGGAGAAACTCCGTCCCGTTTCTGACATTACTTAGCAAAGCGCATACCGCGAGCGAATGGGGACTTTAGGCCTATAGTTATCTTTGCCACCCAGTTACTTCATCGCCACTTGTTGCAAGGTGGCACCCTGGAAGGCCGCATGAACGTTCGATTTTACCCCACCCTTGGCATGGCCGCTTTATTGACCGCTTCCCTGGGGTTTTGGAGTTGTCAGAAAAAAGACGCCGCCGTCCCGGCTCCCTTGGAAATCGTGATTGGCGAATATGGGTCGATGACGGGCAGCACGGCCACCTTCGGCCAAAGCACCCACTCCGGCATCATGATGGCCATCGACTCCCTGAATGCCACCGGCGGCGTGCTGGGCAAAATGGTGCGCGTGGTTAGCGAAGACGATCAGGGTAAGCCCGAAGAAGCCATCACCGCCGTCACCAAGCTCATCAATAAAGATCGCGTGGTCGCCATTCTCGGTGAAATCGCCTCGTCCAATTCCATGGCCGCGGGACCGGTTTGCCAGCGCTCGCGCATTCCCATGGTCTCGCCCGGAAGCACTAATCCAAAGGTCACCCAGGTGGGCGATTTCGTTTTCCGCGTCTGCTTCATCGATCCCTTTCAGGGAACGGCCATGGCCAAGTTCACGGCCAATAATTTGAAGCTCACCCAGGTGGCGATTCTGCGTGATATCAAGAGTGATTATTCCGTCGGCCTTGCTGACTATTTCATTAAGAGCTTCACGTCCATGGGCGGGCAAATCGTCGCCGACGAAAGTTATTCGGCGGGTGACAAAGACTTTAATGCCCAGCTCACCTCGCTCAAGGCCAAAAATCCCCAGGCCATTTTCGTTCCTGGCTATTATACCGAAGTCGGCTTATTGGCTCGTCAGGCACGCAAGCTTGGCATCACCGTTCCCCTGCTCGGCGGCGACGGCTGGGATAGCGAAAACCTTTGGGCCATCGGCGGCGAAGCGCTAAACGGTTGCTATTACAGCAATCACTATTCGGTCGACGACACCGGCTCGGTGGTGCGGGCCTTCGTGGCCAAATTCAAGCAGCGCAATGACGGCAAGGTGCCTGATGCCATGGCCGCCCTAGGCTTTGACGCCGCCATGGTTTTGGCGGATGCCATCAAACGCGCAGGCAATGTCAATCCGGACAGCATACGCATGGCCCTGGCCGCCACTCAAGGCTTTCAAGGCGTGACCGGCACCACCTCACTCGACGCCGATCGCAATGCCGTCAAGCCCGCCGTAGTGCTGGAAGTACGCGACGGCAAAAATGTCTTCAAGGGAACGATTGCCCCGTAGGGGCAAGTTCGAGATTTGAATCGAGAAGGAAAAAGTGAGGATATGGGGCAGGTTAAAAGTTCGATGGAAATAGTATTGGCAAAGGTGAATCCGATGAAGAGACGGGTGAAGCTAGGTCGTCCTGGGTGTCCGACTTGTTCACTTTTAACTTTCAACTTTTTCCTTTTTACTTAATCTCCCCCTTGATTACATTCCTCCAACAGCTCATCAACGGCATTTCCCTGGGGAGCATTTATGCCCTGGTGGCGCTTGGCTATACTATGGTGTATGGCGTTTTGCGGTTGATCAATTTTGCCCATGGCGACGTTTATATGCTCGGCGCCTATGTGGGTTATTTCGCAGCTAAGCTGATAGGGGGGCGAACTTCTTTTCCCCTGCTCGACGCTCTCTTAGTGATGCTGGTTTCGATGATCGCTTGCGCAGGTGTCGGTCTTATTATCGAGCGATTCGCGTATCGGCCGGTGCGCAAGGCTTCGCGGCTCACCTTGCTCATTGTCGCTATCGGGGTTTCGCTTTTCATCGAATACCTTAGCCAAATCGTCTTCGGTGCCGATCCAAAATTTTTCCCGCAATTGATCCCTGAAACGGCCTGGCATTTCGCGGGACTGACTCTAACCAATCAACAACTCGTGGTTTTGGCCGTGGCCATTGTCTTGATGGTTTTACTCAACCTTTTCGTATTTCGCACTCGTACCGGCAAGGCCATGCGAGCCGTCTCTTTCAATCTCGACGCCGCAAGGCTTATGGGCATCAATCCCGGTGCCATCATCGCCATGACATTTGCCCTTGGCTCTTCACTCGCGGCGGCGGGTGGCATCTTAGTTTCCATTAATATTCCCGGCATTGACCCCCTGATGGGAGTCATGACTGGGCTCAAGGCCTTTGTGGCGGCGGTATTGGGGGGCATCGGTAATATTTTCGGTGCCGTCCTGGGTGGCCTTATCTTGGGAATGGCCGAAGTCATGGTCTCGGGCTATGGCAGTTCCACCTATCGCGATGCCATTGCGTTTTTGATTTTGATTGCCATTTTATTGTTCAAGCCTGAAGGCATTTTAGGCAAAGGACAAGTGGAAAAAGTTTGACTCGCCTACCTAAAGCCTTACTTTATGCTGCACCCGCCTTGCTGGGTCTTTATCTCCTGCATTGGGGCGTCACGTCCTGGTTACTGGGTGGCGGCTTCAATCAAGGGCCGTATTTTTATCAAATACTCATGCTTGCGGGCATCAATGTGGTGCTTGCCGTTAGCCTTAATCTCACGAATGGCATTACTGGGCAGTTTTCCATTGGCCACGCCGGATTTTTCGCGGTAGGAGCCTATACGGCGGCTTCATTCACGGTTTATGCTGGGCCGCATATCACGCCCTACCTAGGTGGCTTGCCTCCAGCCTTGGCCGACGGCATACTCCTGAGCTTCGCCCTATTGATTGCTGCCGCAGCTTCGGCCTTGGCCGGTTTAGTCGTCGGCATCCCCTCCTTGAGGCTGAAAGGCGATTATCTCGCCATTGTCACCTTGGGTTTCGGCGAAATTATTCGCGTCCTCATACTCAATATCGATGCCGTAGGAGGCGCGCGCGGCTTTTCGGGATTGGCTTCGTTGACCACCTTTTTTTGGGTGGCGGGTTTGGCGGGAGCGGCCATTGTCACCGTGCGCAATCTGGTGAAAAGCAGTTATGGCCGGGCCTTTTTGGCTGTGCGAGAGAATGAAATCGCGGCTCAGGCCATGGGCATAGATCTCACCCGCACCAAGGTCTTGGCCTTTGTCATCGGTGCCGCATTTGCGGGAATGGCCGGATGCCTCTTCGGTCATTTCACCATGTACTTGCACACCAATAGCTTTACCTTCGTGAAAAGCTTTGAAATCATCATCATGATCGCCCTAGGTGGTTTGGGAAGCTTACTGGGATCGGTTTTAGGTGCCATTGTCCTCACGATTTTGCCTGAGTTATTTCGTGATTTCGATCAGTGGCGCATGGTGCTGTATTCCCTGGCGCTTATCCTGATCATGATATATCGCCCCCAAGGGCTGCTCGGCGGAAAAGTCTCCGGAAGCATGCGTCGTAAGGAGAAACGCTGATGGCACTCTTGGCCCTCGAAGGAGTCACGCGGCGCTTCGGTGGCCTCACTGCCGTCAAGGATCTTTCCTTCGAAGTGCAGGAAAGGCAATTGTTCGGTTTGATTGGCCCCAACGGAGCCGGTAAGACCACGGTATTCAATCTCATCACCGGCATCTATCCTCCCACCGAAGGGGCCATTCGCCTGCAGGGCAAAGCCATCGAAGGCTTGCGGCCGCATCGCATCGCCGCGGCCGGCATTGCTCGCACCTTTCAAAACATTCGCTTATTCAGCGCTCTCAGCGTCATCGACAATGTGCTGGTGGCCAAGCATATGCACCGTAAACAAGGCCTTATCGGTTGCCTATTGCGCACCAAGCTTTTCAGCGACGAGGAAAAAACCTTTCGCGAATCCGCCCTACATTTACTCAGCTTGCTTGGCCTAGCCGACCTCGCCCAGGAATGCGCGGCCAACCTCCCTTATGGTTCCCAGCGCCGCTTGGAAATCGCGCGCGCGCTCGCCATTTCCCCGCGCCTGCTTTTGCTCGATGAGCCAGCGGCGGGAATGAATCCACAGGAGTCCCGGGAATTGATGCGCCTGATTCACCGCCTGCGCGACGAATTCGGCTGCGCCGTGCTTTTGGTGGAGCACAATATGAAGGTGGTCATGGGCGTATGCGAAAACATCCATGTCATTGACCATGGCGAAACCATAGCCGAAGGTGACGCGGATCACGTTCGAAATCACCCCAAGGTGGTTGCCGCCTATTTGGGGAATGCGTGATGCTCTCCCTGCAAAACGTCTCCGCCTGCTATGGTGCGGTTCAGGCCCTAACCGATATCAGCCTAAAGGTGGAGCAAGGTGAAATCGTCACCTTGATTGGCGCTAATGGCGCGGGCAAGAGCACGACCTTGCGCTGCATTGTCGGTTTGACTCCGCCGAACCAGGGTGAGATCTTCTTCGAAGGGCGTCCCTTGCGCAAAATCCCGACGCACCGGGTGACCGCGCTCGGCATTAGTCTCGTGCCCGAAGGGCGCGCCGTCTTCGCCAATTTGAGCGTACTTGAGAACTTGCAAATGGGCGCCTATTTGCAATCGTCGGCTCATACCAAGAGCGATATGGATAAAGTCTTCGCGCTTTTTCCCCGCCTGCAGGAAAGGCTTCATCAATTGTCGGGGACTTTGAGTGGAGGTGAGCAACAAATGCTTGCCATTGGCCGCGCCTTGATGTCGCGTCCTCGTTTATTGCTCTTGGACGAACCGTCGCTGGGCTTGGCTCCCATCATGGTGCAAACCATATTCAAGGCCATTGAGGCCATCAATCACGATGGCACCACGGTTTTGCTGGTCGAGCAAAATGCCCATCTCGCCTTGGCCCGTTCCCATCGCGCCTATGTGCTGGAAACCGGACGCGTCATCATGGATGGCGACTCCAAGACCCTCTCGCATGACGCTCGCATCAAGGAAGCTTATTTGGGCGAGTAGCTCCGCCTTGTGCGGCAAACTTCAGCCGCGATCAAGGGCTTTGGCCTTGAGCTCGACATACCGCGTCGAATAAAAAGCAGGCAGCAAGGATTCACGATGATCAAAGCCGAAAGCCCGTGAACTGACGGCCATGACCGGTGGTGCTTGCAATCGTTTCACCACGCCCATGCCGTGATATAGATTCCACCATTTTTCCAGGTCAGCGATGAAGGCCGTGGCATGGGGAAAGAGAGCGTAGGCATCTACACCCTGTAAGCCCAGGTCCCGGTTCAAGCTACCGTCGAGATAAGCTTCCAGAATTTCTTCGGGAGTGGCGCGATTCCAGCGCTGCACGAAGGCGAAGAAAAGCCTGTCGTGATAGGGATAATGCAGAGGATCGCCCTTGCCATCGTCCACCGACTGGTCGGCGCTCAATTCGGCACTGGGAATCACTTGGAATATGCCTTCGGGAATCACTTCGCGGGCGAAGACGAACTCGTTCAAATAGCGTCCCAAGGCATAGACATCGGCTTTCCACAAATCAGCGAGAGGCGCTAAAAACCCGGCGATATCGCCGTAGAGCGTGCCATAGCCTACCGTCATTTCGGCCTTATTGGTATTACAAACGAAGACACCGCCGAAAGCCGCCGCCACGCCAGCCAAAAGCCGGGCGCCACGATCACGGGCTTGCGCATTCTCCAGGGCTAGACCGGCGAGATGCAAGGTCACTTGCGCGCTACTCTCACTGCCGCCAGGAACTCGCGCCACCGCACCATTGATTTGCGCCGTGGACTGGGCAACCGCGTCGCCTATAGGCAAGATCAGATAAGGACATTCGAGACGGCGGGCCAAGTCTTCGGCGAGGTCGCGCGTGGTCCGACTATTGAAAAGACTGGGCATATTCACCAAGAGCAATTGCTCCGGCGGCAAGATTTCCCGGAACAAAGCGGCCGAAACGGCGCTGTCTATGCCTCCGGAAACGCCGATCACCACCCGCTTCAGGCCATGCTGTTCCAGAAACGCCGCCAAGCCGAAGCGCAAGGCGGCATGCACTTCCGCTATTTCCTCCGGCTGCGAACGTGCAGCAACGCCCTCCGCAACCCGCCCCACCTCAGGTAACACCCAAGCTTCCGTCACTTCCGCAGGACCTGGGTCGGTCGCTTTCCACGTCAGGTCGGCGAACCCCATAGCTTCCTTGAAGCCCGGCAATTCCAAGGCGATTTGACCGCCCGGGGCATACAAAGTGCTGCGGCCATCGAAGGCATAAACGGTTTTGGCATTATTCTGCAAGGACACGGCATTCACATAAACCAAGGGCAAGGCCAGCCTATTCGCCTGCGCGGTAAAAACGCGATTGCGCTTACCATTCTTGCCGCGGGTGAAAGGCGAGGCGCTGAGATTGATCAGTAAATCCGATCCGGCTTGAGCCAAGGCATCGAGAGGCTTTTGCACATAGTCTTCTTGCCACGCGTCCTCGCAAAGGTGGGCTCCCAGGCGAAAAGTGCCGCCCTGGAATTCAGCGGCGACGGGCACAACAAAATCGGACCAAAGACGATGGGCATCTTGCGCCAGTCTTCGGGTATCATAGAAGTGACGGGTGTCGTCGAATTCACGATAATTCGGTTGCAGGGTTTTCACGCCATAAGGAGCATTCAAAACCGGATGCCACCAAGCTTCGCCGCCTTGGGCGAAGATGAAGGCATTGTGCTTACGCGGCCGCCCATCTTCGCCCTTGGCGCCGGAAAGGTTACGCGCCACCGTGCCAAAGATTGCGGCACATTTCAATCCTCGGGTAGCTGCAATGAGTCTTGCAGCCTGAGTTTCGCATTCGACGACAAAGCTGGAGCGCTCCCACGTATCGCCGAGCAAATATCCCGGCAGGCACATTTCTGGAAAGACGGCGAGGTCGGCGCCTTCGGCTTCGGCCCTCCGCAACCATGCCATGGCGCTTTCCGCATTTCGCTGCGGATCGCCGGGATAGACCCGCATTTGCACCATGGCCAGGCGCAGCCTCCGCTCCGGCACAAGCGGTTCCGTTTTAGTTGGCAAGCCAGAATTCAATGCGACGCCTTTTCTGTTTTACCCAATTCTTTTTGCAAGAGCAGGCGATGGTCCCGCCGAATCAAGGCCTCGTCAAAGCGGCGCTTCTCTTCCGGGGATTCGGGAAGGATGGGGGCTATGGTGGTGGGATGCCCAGCGGCATCAAGAGCCACAAAGGTCAGGTAAGCCGAGCAAACGCGCTGAGGATTTTCGGTGCCGGGGTTCAGGGTATCGGCGATGACGCCCACTTCGAGGGAATGCTTGAAAACGCGATTTACGCAGGATTGCAAGGTGACAATAGCTCCACCCAGAACCGGTTGCTTGAAGGTGAGACTGTCGATGGAGAGGGTGACCACCACATTGCGCACATGTTTTAGCGCTGCAATGGCAGCCACTTTGTCAATCAAGGAAACCATACGGCCTCCGAATAGGTAGCCGAGATAATTCAAGTCGCCAGGAAGGATAATTTCGCTGCTCTCGGTGCGGGTATGGGATACAGTTTGAATTGCGGGCATAGAATCACCTCGAATGGAAAAATGCAATTTCCATATCGCATGCTTTCCTTCCTTGGCCTTAGACTGCAACTCGATTCGCCGAAAAGCACCTGGACCAGGGCCATGGCGGCGGTTTTGGCATTTGCCATCTTGGCCATGGGAGGCCCCAAAGCCAAATCCACCCCGGCATTCATGCCAGAAGAGGCCTTGGTCGGATTTGCGGTGCGTGACGCCGCCACCGG
>JAYUVP010000043.1:0-58368 GCA_043753995.1 Fibrobacterota bacterium | reverse complement strand
CCACGGTTGCGGAAAGGGAAGGGCTATTGCGCCTGTGGTTGGAGTCTCCACCCAAGCCCACCGAGGAAACCGCCACGTTACGCTCCTGGGGGCAAGTTTTGCGAGATCCGGCGGCGGCCTTGCCCGTCTTGCGCTTATTCCGTCCCGTGGCTGACCTTGGCGATCCGGGAAAACCTATGGGAATGGAAAAGGGCGACCCGGTTTGGCTTTCGGAGAAAACGCTTTTGAGGCCGGTCGATGCCAAGGCCCAGGCCTTATTGACGGCGGCCCTGGGGCCAAGGCCTCCGGGACAAGCCGAAGCCGGTCTCACCCTGGAGCAATGGGCGCAAATGCCCACAGGCGCGGAAAGCAAGGATGTCCCTTTGCGCGCGGCCCTGCAGGCCTTGCTGCCCGAGCCGAAATCCGAGGCGAATACCCATGCGCCCGCAACGGTGAATCTCTTTGTGTTTCAGGCTCCTCAATGGCATGCCGTGCGCATGCAGGGCGAGGCCCTGGACCCGGAAAAGCAGGGAGGCCAGCGTAGCAAGACGTCCACGCCCTGGACGGCAACCGTGGATTGGACGGGCCAGGCTTTGGGACAGGCGGTGGCGCAGGTGAAGCTAACGAATACCGATATCGATTTGGATTTGCGCAATTCCGGCGAACCGGCGGGGGCGCAAGTGAGCGCGGAAACGGTGACTTTGGCGGCGACCTTGCAGGTTCAAGGCTTGGATTTACGCGCCGTGAATTATCGCCATGCGCCGGATATAGAGGCTCCGGCTTCCGAAGCTTCGGAGTTACGGGTGCCGCGTCCGATTCATTCGGTGGATTTGCGTTTCTAATTCGCCGTTGAAATCGGCTATTTTTCCGTTTTCTCTTTCTCCCTAGAAAACACCCGAATGCGTCATCGCTTTGTCGTCGAATATCTCGGAACGCCCTATGCAGGCTGGCAAATCCAGCCGGGCGCGCGTACGGTGCAAGGCGATTTGGAAAAGGCCTTGGGGACGGCCTTGCGCACCGAGATAGGTGTGGTCGGTTCGGGGCGCACCGATGCGGGCGTGCATGCGCGGGGACAGGTGGCGCATGCCGACTTGCCCGACGGCGTCGATGTCGCCAAATTGCAGCGTTCCTTGAATGCCTTGGCGGGTGGCGATTTGGCGGTGCGGGCCATGGAGCCTTGCCCCGAGACGTTTCACGCGCGTTACTCTGCCTTGACGCGGCGTTATCGCTATCGCCTCGCCTTGCGGCCCTCGCCCTTGCAGGCGCCTTTTACTTGGCGCATTCGAGCGCCGCTGCGCGCCGATCTCTTGAGCCAAGAGCTCGCCTCGGTCTTGGGAGAGCATGATTTTGTAGCTTTTTGCGTGCCCAGACACGATGGAAAATCCACCTTATGCCATGTGCTCCGATGCGAAATCGGCCGGGAAGATGGGGATGATTTTCCCTGCGTGCATATCGAGGCCAATCGCTTTCTGCACAAGATGGTTCGCTCCTTGGTCGGAGCCGCTGTCGAAGTGGGTTGCGGTTTGCAAGCGCCGGGCTTCATCCGCCGGGTCTTGTCAGGCGAAAAAAATGCGAGTTGGACTTGGGCTCCTCCCCAAGGATTGTGCTTGGAACAGGTCACTTATCAGGATTATGATCCCAAATGATGCAGGCCTATGCCATGCCGCGAGTTAAGACCGCCGGCATGAAACCCTTCTTATTACTGCTCGTCGGTGGCGTGCTGGGTTTATTTCTGGAACGCTATTTAAGCCATCGCGACATGACTTTCGGCCTTGGTGCCAAGGTCGCGGCCGGATATGGGGCCGAAAGCGAAGCTTCAAAATCAGGCTCTCCCGCTCCCGGGGGTAACGCGCAGGGGACTACCGGACTGGCCGCTTCGGCGGGGGACAAGGCCGAAGCGAATGACGGTCTTTACCAAAGCAGACGCAATGCCATTGTGGTGGCCGCGGAGAAGGCTTCGCCCTCGGTGGTTTCCATCACGGTGAAACGCAGCCAGGTGGTGGCCTATCGCAATCCTTATCTCAATGATCCCTTCTTCGAGTTTTTCGCTCCCGAATTGCGCAAGCGTGAATTCAGTAGCCTAGGCTCGGGCGTCATCGTTTCCGACAAAGGCTTTATTCTCACCAATGCCCATGTGGTGGGCGGCGGGGAAGAGGGCGAAGGCGGCACCTTGGAAATGCTGCAAATCACCTTGCCGGATGGCCGCAAATTTTCCGCCAAGCTCGTGGGTCTGGACAAAGACATTGACCTAGCGGTGCTGCGCATCGAGGGCAAGGATTTGCCCGTGGCGAAAATGCAGGACAAGGCCGAAAACCTTATCGGCGAATGGGTGGTGGCCATAGGCAACCCCTACGGCTATCTCATCGGCGATAGCAAGCCCACGGTGACCGTGGGCGTCATCAGTGCGGTGGGCCGCACCTTTTCCAGCCAAAGTGGCATCCATCAGCACAATATGATACAGACCGATGCGAGCATCAATCCGGGCAATTCGGGCGGTGCCTTGGTGAATGCCGAAGGCCAGGTCATCGGCATCAATACCTTCATTTTCACCGGGGGCGGTCAAGCCCAAGGCTCTATTGGGCTGGGCTTTGCCTTGCCTATCCAAAAGGCCAAATTGGTGATGGACGAATTGATTCGCTACGGCTATATACGCCAATTCACCACGGGGCTTTATACCGATCCCTATGCCGAAATCCCGGTGCCGGGCATGTGGGTGGCCCAGGTCGAAAAGGAAAGTCCCGCCGACAAAGCCGGCATCAAGGCCGGCGACATCATTATCCGAGTGGCAGGCAGGGATATTCTGAACTTCCGTGACATTCAAGACATATTCAAACTCTTTCAAGTCGGCGAATCGGTGGACATCACCTATTATCGCGATGGAAAATCATACGGCACGAGCATGACTCTCACCGAGGCTCGCCGCAAAGGCAAGGTTTACTGATGAACAAAAACAATAATTTGGGTCGCCTCATCATTTTCATCCTCGTCGGCCTCATCGCCGGCGGCGTATTGGGCGAGGTGCTGGGCTTGGTGCTTGGGCAAATCGGCACCTTGTCGGGCGGCAATATCGACAATCCCATACGCAATTTTTTCGTCAAGGCCTGGGAGCTCGACCTCGGCTTTCGCGATGGCTGGGCCCTGGACCTGTATTTGGTCAAGGTGCGCTTTGGTTTAGGCTTCAAATTCAATACCTGCAGCCTGCTTGGCCTTCTGGCCAGTCTTTATGTGATGAAATGGTCTAAGAGTTAATTCTGCGGTTATTTTTGAATTTTTCGGCCCGGAGAAGCTCACCGACATGTCGCCATCTTCTGCATCCCCCAGCGCATCCCTGACCGCCTCGTCCTCCTCTGCCTTGGCCTTGGCCGCCCAGGTGCGCGCAGGCGAGCGTTCGGCCTTGGCCATCACCGAAGAGGCGCTTGGCGCCATCGGCAAGACCCAAGACCTGAAGGCCTATCTCTCGGTGCTGGACGACTATGCCCGCGAGCGTGCCCAAGCCGTCGATGCCAAGCGCGCGCGCGGCGAGGCCCTGGGGCCTTTGGCCGGCGTGCCCATTGCCCTCAAGGACAATATCGTGGTGGCCTCGGGCCGCACCACCTGCGCTTCGCGCATGCTGGAGAATTTCCGCTCGCCCTATCATGCCACCGTGGTGGAGCGCCTGCTCGCCGCCGATGCCATTCCCGTGGGCAAAACCAATCTGGACGAATTCGCCATGGGCTCGACTTGCGAGACCTCGGCCTTCGGCGGCGCCTTGAATCCCATCGATCGTACCCGCATTCCTGGCGGCAGTTCCGGCGGCTCCGCCGTGGCGGTGGCCTCGGGTAGCGTGCCGGTTTCCCTCGGGTCGGATACGGGCGGCTCGATTCGCCAACCCGCCGCCTGCTGCGGCGTCATCGGACTCAAGCCCACCTATGGCCGCGTTTCGCGTTATGGCTTGGTGGCCTATGCCTCCTCCCTCGATCAAATCGGCACCTTTTCCCATACCGTCGCCGACTCTGCTGCGCTCCTGCAAGTGATTGCGGGAGCCGACTCGCATGACAGCACCTCTTCGACCTTGCCTCTCGGCGATTTTTCCGCGAGCGTGAAACAGGCCACCCAAGCGGGCGTGCGCGGCAAGCGCCTCGGCATTCCCAAAGAAGCTTTTGGCGAAGGCTTGCAAAGCGAAGTCGGCGATACGGTGCGCTCGGCTTTAAGCCAACTGGAAAAAGAAGGCGCCATTCTGGTCGACGTGGAATTGCCCAATCTCAAGCATGCCATCGCGGCCTATTATGTCATCGCCACGGCGGAGGCTTCGGCCAACTTGGCGCGCTTCGACGGGGTGCGTTATACGCATCGCACGGCGTCGCCCAAGGATTTATTCGCTCTCTATGCCCAAAGCCGTTCCGAAGGTTTCGGCTACGAGGTGAAAAAACGAATTCTGCTGGGAACCTGGGTGCTTTCTTCCGGCTTCTATGACGCTTATTACATGAAGGCCCAAAAGGTGCGTCGCCTCATCACCAATGATTTCACCAAGGCGTTCGCATCCTGCGATGTCGTGGTCATGCCCACCATGCCGACCTTGCCTCCTAAGGTGGGCGAAGTCTTTTCCGATCCGATGGCCATGTATTTGCAGGACATTTACACCGTGGCGGTCAATCTCGCCGGTTTGCCAGCGCTTTCCCAGCCTTGCGGCAAGGTCGGCATTTTGCCGGTTGGATTGCAATTGATAGGCAAACCTTTCGCCGAGGCCGATTTGCTCGGCGTGGCCGCCAATATTGAGGCTTTCGCACTCTGAGCAAAAGGCCGGGCATCACCGTTTTTTTTCGGTTTGCTGTTCGCCTGCTAACGGTCGTCTTCGCCGGTTGTTTCATCGCCTGTGCGGTGAATCAGCCAAGGCCTTTTTACAAACGGAATGCAGGCGGTTATGTGGTGCCCGATGGCCGCATCGCCTCCATGGAAGTGCCGCCGCAGAATCTCAAGGCACCCCATTCCGACAATCTTCAACGCCTCAGGCAAGTAGCGGAATCGTATCTAGGCGTACGCTATCGCTATGGTGGCCAAAGCCGATCGGGCATGGATTGCTCGGGCTTTGTGCGCCAGGCTTATGCCGAAGCCTTGGGCATTGCCCTGCCGCATCAATCGGCTTCTATTGCGGGCCTGGGCGAAAGCGTTTCCCGCAGCGATTTGGAAATCGGCGATGTGGTTTTGTTCAAGAATTTGCTCTTTATCGATCATAGCGGCATTTACATGGGGCAGAATTGGTTCATCCATAGCCAAAGCGGCCAAGGCGTGGTCTATACCCGCTTGGATGCGCCCTATTTCGGCAGCCACTATGCCGGAGCGAGACGGTTTTTGACTGCGAAGGCCGGCGACTCATTCTGAAGCGGGGCGGTTACCTTTTCCCGCCATGTTAGCCGCATTCCAAGGTGTTCCTGGTGCTTATAGTCATTTGGCTTGCCGTCAATTACTCGGCGCCAAAACGAAGGTGCTTCCCTGCGAGACCTTCGATCAAGTCTTTGCCGCAGTGGCTTCAGGCAAGGCCCAACGCGGGGTTTTGCCCATAGAGAATAGCCTCGCGGGCAGCATCCATCAGAATTATGACTTGCTGGTGCAGCACAATCTCTCCATTGTAGGCGAGACGCATTTGCGGGTGCGGCATTGCCTGCTATGCCATCCCGAAACCACACGCGAGGCTTTGACCGAGGTGCGCTCGCATCCCCAGGCCTTGGCCCAATGCAGTTCCTTTTTCGCCAAGCATGCCAATGGCAAGCGCGCCGTAAAACCCGTGGTGTGGTTCGATACTGCGGGAGCCGCGAAGTCCTTGATTACCGACTCAGCCGAGCAAGCTAGGCATGTGGGCGCCATCGCAGGCGAATTCGCCGCCGAGCTTTATGGACTCAAGATTTTGGATAGGCGTATCGCCAATCAAGAAGTGAATTTCACGCGCTTTCTCGCCATCTCGAAAAAGCCGGTCAAAATTCCCGTCGGCATGACAGCCAAGACCAGCATTGCCTATATGCCTCCGCGCAATGAAGTCGGCATCTTATTTAAAGTGCTGGGCGTTTTTGCCTTGCGTGGCATCGACCTCGGAAAAATCGAGTCGCGGCCCAATCCGCTGCGGCCTTTCGAATACCGTTTTTATTTAGACATCCATGGCGATGCCTCTACTGGCCCCGTGAGCAAGGCACTCGATCATTTGCGGGAAATGGGCGGGGAATTGCGCGTGCTCGGTTCTTATGTGGCCGCGAAGCCCGAGGCTTCCGACCGATCGCCTCATGAGCCCCATGCGGCGAAAAAATCAGCGACATCCAAGCGGAAATAAGGAAAACCAATGACACGTCGAATCGATGGCCGTGCGGCCGATCAAATGCGCGAAGTGAAAATCACCGAAGATTTCGTGAAAAGCGCGGATGCCTCTTTTTTCCTCGAAGTCGGACGCACGCGCGTGCTTTGCTGCGCTTCGCTTGATGAAGAAGTCCCCCGTTGGATGAAGGGCAAAGGCGCGGGTTGGGTGACGGCGGAATACAATATGCTGCCCAAGAGCAGCCCCCAACGCGTGAAGCGCGAGCGCAATGGCGCCACGGGCCGCACCCAGGAAATTCAGCGTCTCATTGGTCGCGCCCTGCGCGGCGTTTGTGATATGCAAGCCCTCGGGGAGCGGCAAATCATGATTGACTGCGATGTGATTGAAGCCGATGGTGGCACGCGCACGGCCAGCGTAGTGGGCGGCTTTCTCGCCTTGGCGCGCGTCCTGCAAAAACTCAAGGCCAGCCACCCGGCGGCGGTTTTTCCCAAGCCCATACTCAAGCATTATCTCGCCGCCGTGAGCGTAGGCATGGTCGAAAGCGAAACGTTGCTCGACTTGTGTTATGTCGAAGACGCCGATGCCGCCGTCGATTTGAATGTGGTCATGACCGATAGCGGCGACTTCGTCGAATTGCAAGGCACGGGCGAAGAGTCGGTGTTTTCGCGTTCCCAGCTCAATGGACTTTTAGACATGGGCGAAAAGGGCTGCCGCTTCTATCACGATTTGCAGCGCAAAATTCTCGGCGGGGTTTTGCCTTAGAGGCTTCCTGAAAGTGGGCGGGGCGCGCTCAATGCGCCGTATCAACTGTAGGAGGACGGGACTGGCATCTTCATCTAGGGTGCCCGGAACAAGCTGCGCTTCTTCCCCGGGACTCGTGCTGTGATGGTCCCGTGCTTACGGTCGAGGTTCCAGGTGCCTTGCCAATTCTCACCCGATTCTCCATCGACGGCCCCTATTCGGGTTGTCCAAGCTGTATCCGGCCCCACAGTCCAGAGGTCGGTCCATACGCCATGCCCAAAGAGGGTGGAGATTTCCAAGGTCATGTAGCGCTTTCCTGAAGCCGTGCGGAAAGTTGCCACCTTGCGGGGCTCTCGCCGGTAGATGTCTTCGAAGACAAGCACCGCCTGGGCGCGTCCTAGCGCGGCATACCAAGCCGTTTGCCCATGCGGCAGGTTTCGAGAATCAATACGCAGGCGATTTCCTCCCAGATCGGCTACTGCCGACCAATTCCATCCCGCAACTGAATCGGCCTTCGCGGCCTCACGACGGGGAGACCCGTCCACCACTCGAAAACAGGTCGCCTTGGAGTCGGCATCCAGGGGACCTCCGAGTAATGGAAGAAGAAACGGTACTCGGATCACAATCGAATTTCGAAAGCGAATGGAATCCGTCGCGACGCGGCGTAAGCGGAGGGAAGGAATGGGCGCGAAGACCGAACGCTCCCCAACTCGCAGTCGCACCCAGGGAAGAGTGGCTTTGTCGCCGAAGAGCATGAAGTCATACAAACTGGCAGGGGCCAAGCGGCCCGTAAACCCTTGGAAGTCGCAGGGACCGGCGACGCTCACCGAGTCCGGATCTTTTCCTTCCTCTGGAATCCCTTGGAAAGCTTTCAAAGTGTCGCCGGTGCAGGCGAAGGCCAGCACGGAAGAGCCCACAGGCTTGGCACGGAGCCGGACCGAATCGACTAGGCCATCCAGTCCCAGGCGCAGGTGTCCTGCCGCATCCAGATTCAGGAAAGGGTGATTCGCCGGGCCGCGAAAAGTCAGGAGTGAATCGGCGGCGAATGAAGCGCCGAAAAGGGCGAAGGCCACCGTTGCGGCGCGGAAAATCGTTTCAGCCCGGGGCATTGTCGAGTTCCGTATCCGTGGCCCATCCCTTGTCACGAATCGCCTGCTCGCCGAATCCGATCAATTCGAGTTCGTCCTGGAAAGTCTTCTGCACATCTTTGGCGAAGTAGAAATGCCACCACTCGGTTTTGTTGTAGCGCGCCGATTTTTCTTTCGCCGAATCATCCCAACCCGATTGGGCTTTGATCCTGGAGAAATCGCCGGAGGCCTGTATCATGGCGGTCAGGTCGATGTAGTGGCCGGCGGGGAGGTCGGCATCCGTCTCGTTCCAGAACACGAAATATTTGAACGCGCCTTTTTTGTGCTCGGTCCCCTGGGTTCCGTCCTGCTTGTCGGTCTTGCAGTACAGGTTCCAGAATGTGTCCGTTCCCACCACATCCTTCTTAGCGAAATAGCGCTTCCCGTAAAAGGCTTGATTGATGTCCACGGCGCGTCCGCAGTAGTGGAAGCTATAGGAACTGGTCCCAGACTTGGATGTCTTGGCCAGTCCTCGCAGGGTGTCGCCATAAGGGCCTTCCAGCGTCCCGCCAGCATCGGTCACGCTCTTGACTATGGCCTCCCAAGCCTTTTGGGCGTCCTCGCGCATTTTCCCGCCTTGGGCCACAGCCACGAGCTTCACCACGCCCACGGGGATAGTCCATTTCTTGTCTATCCAGCGGCGGATTTCTTTGGCTGTGCTTGGGTCCACCGCGCCTGTCTCGGTGCCTTTCCAAAGGTCGGCGGCGGCGAGATCCACGCGGGTCTTGTCGGCCAGCATCCGGAAGGCGCGCAAGGCATGGCGCTGAAAACGTCCCACCGCACGCTTGGTGCCGCCCCCGAAGTAGCCGTCCTTATTGCCGTCCTTGTCGGCCAGGTAGCCCAAGACGATCAGGTCCTTTTGCATGTCGGTGACGAAGGTTTCCGGCACATTGGCTTTCACCTTGTACTTGGCTGCGGCCGTGGTGTCCAGGCTGCAATCGTCCTTGGAGGTGAAGTGCAGGTTCAGCGAAGCGTCTTCCCAGTAATTGCTCATGGCTTCTCCGGAGCGATGTCGGTGGGCGTCGTCAGGTCGATGCAGGTGTCAAGGGGGGATGGGCCTTCGCGTCCTTTGATATTTACGAACCAACAGTCACGAACTATCGTCCTGCCGTGCGTGATGTCTAAGATCCAGTCGTCCCCATGAGTCTGGATTGAGCCTCCGTCCTCTTCCTTCTCTACGAAGTCACGCGGAGTCCGGCGCGTTACTTTCAGAAAGGCCCGGCCTATCCAGAACGTGCTCTCTGGACGCGAAGGTTCCAGTTTTCGGCAGAAGGAAATTGCCATGCGCGCCAGGGTATCCATCGACTGAGGCGGATGGGAAACCACATAGAATTCTTGGAGCGTCGGGGATTTCGGATCGGATTCAGCGAACTTGTCGGGTGGAATATCAAGTTTGTGAAACTCAAGCGGCTGCTTAGAGCGAGACGCCACGACAAGAATGGCAAGCAGGACCAGCCATCTCATTAAAGTGAGCCCTCAATATCGGCTTCTGTTTCAATAAAGGTCCAGAAAGGGAGATATCCCCTCAGATGCTGCAGAATGAACCAAGCGCGGAAGCCCCCGATGGCGCCAAAGAAAAGGCAAAACGAATTCAAGGTGCTACCCGCGCGGAATCGCGAGACGGTGATGCTAGGTCAACGCAGGTGTCGAGGGGAGACTGGCCTTCGCGTCCCCTGACATGGACGAACCAGCAGTCGCGAAGTTTGGAACGACCATGGACGATTCCAAGCAGATAATCGGAGCCATGGAATCGGATCTTCTCGGCTCGATCACTGGTCTCCACGAAATTTCGAGGTGTAAAGGAGGTTTCCCTGTAGAAATCGAAGTAGAACCAGAAGGTTGTGGTCGGGGAACTCCACGATTTTGATTTCGCGAGCACTAAGGATTGATGGACAAGTGAATCCATTTCGGTCGGAATATTCGAGACGACATAGGATTCGCGCATGATCACATGGGGTTCGCTCTCTCCGTGGACCATATCACTATCGTGGATCTGCAATTTGTGGAATTCGGTAGACGTCGAGGTGCAAGCCACCACGAAAATTCCTAAGAAAATCCAAAATGGATAGTACATCACAGACTCCCCTCGATCTCCGCTTCGGTTTCTATGACTGTCCAGAAGGGTATGTAGCCGCGAAGATGCTCAAGTATGAACCAGGCGCGGAAGCCGTCGACTACACCGAATGGCTTGAAGAGGTTGGCGTCCAGGTCGGGCTGGTCGAGGCCGAAGTGGTCGTATACCGTGATACGGATCTTTCCCTTAAATTTCTTGGCGTCCAGAAGTTGGTAGTCGATCAAGTCTACGTCGTAAGCCCAGGTGTCGTTGATGGTGATGGTCAGCCCGTTGATGATGTCCGCAGTGTCGTGGAAGAGTGGTTGAGGTGAGATGGTAAAAGGCTTTACATCCAATGGGTCAAGATTCGCTATTCGGATAGCGTCGACTGACTGCTCTTTCGCCTTGGCAATGAAATCCTTCATCGAGTGGTGGTCTAGCGCCGCCTTGGTCAGCACCGGATCGGTGAAGGCATCGGCCCTGGTATTCTGGGCCCCGGCCCGGATAGGACCTTTGTCCTTGAATTTGCGGATGATCGATAGCACAACGGCTTGCAAGGGGCTTGTGGAGAAGTAAGTGGTGCACATGAACTCCATCTCATCGAAGAGTTCGGTGTCGGTACGAAGTAGCAGTCCTTCGGCTCGGGCTGGCGTCGGACCGAATGGGGTCGGAATGGAGGGAATCGCCGGTAAGTCGTCAGCGGCGGTGAAGAGGTTGATCCTCTTGTACCGGGCCACAGTGTAATCGCTGACCGTCATATCGTCCGCGACATCGGTGAAGCTACCCGACGTGCGTGAGAAGTGCCCAGGCCGCTGCTTGGAGCGAGACAATTCTACCGGCTTCATGGTCACGCTTGTCTTGACGGAGACCGCAGTATCGGCCTTGCGAACCACGGGGAAGACTTGAAACGAACCGTTTGCCCAAGATCCAGGCACTTTGTCGATTGTCAATTTGGACGGGGTGTTGGTGACGAAGGAAGGCTTAGTCTTCTCTGGCTCCAAGGTTTCCTTCTTGGTGCCGTCTTTGAAGAAGACCTCAATCTTCCAACCGGAATTGGCTTTGTCGTCGTCGGTCGCTCCGGCCTTGAACCGATCAATGGCGTATTCCGCCTTATCCCCGATCTTGATGGTGGTCGGCCCAGCTATATGCTCGGCAACCTCGGGCAGAATCACATTGGCCTGCCGGACCACCACCGAATTGCTGGGAACGTCCACGTCGTTGTAAAGAAGGGTCTCGGGGAGTTTTAGTTTCTGTCCAACGGAAAGCGTCGACTTGGGGTCAATCTTATTGTAGGAGGCCAGCGACAGAAACGCTTTTTCGGCTCCGTAGCGGAGGCGGGCAATCTTGGAGAAGGAGTCGCCGGCCTTAACCGTATAAGGGAAGTCACGCATGCGAAGCTCCTGCTTCGGGCGCCCAGTCGTCGGCCACCAGATACGGTTCCTTGCTTTGTATCGCAGCTTCGAGGCGGAAGGATTCTCCGGAAGGGGCATCGTCAAAGGCGATGCGAGTCTCTCCCGGTCCCGCTCCCTTGGGGACGGTGATTTTGCAGACACCCGTATACGAGGAACTTGTCGAGTTCAGGTGGAACTCAAAGGCCTGGTCGTCCTCTGTATCATTGTCCGTGTGGACGACGATTTCCAGCCGACGGGCCGACCCTGGAGCTCCTGGGGTAGCGTATTCGCCTCCGCATCCCGGATCAGATGCCGGGGCGGTTCCAGGATCGTAGTCGGGAAGTTCGCCGTTTTCGTTTTTCTTGCCCTTCCCTTCCACCACCAACTCGTCGTAAAACTTGCACCGAAACCCTGGCGTCCTTCGCTCACCCTTTAGCCCGGCCTGGCTTTGACAAGGCTGAATCGCTCCCTGCTTACACGGATACTCGATGGGAAAGTTCTTGCTCACCTTCAAGAGCAAAACCGCGACGCGTCGATTCGTTTCGCATGCCCCTTGCGCGTTCTCAATCAAATTGAATTCGCTGCAACCCGTGAAGGCCTTGCCGTCAATGGCATCAAAATCTTTCGCCGTACTGCTGGGCGACCCTGCGCCTTCGAAGTAAGCCAGGAACAGCGCCTCCCGCGTCTTCGCATCCGCGCTGCCCGTTGCCCCCAATCCCTTCTTTCCTTGAAAGTCCTTCACCGCCCCTTGCGTCTTGGGGCCATCCTGGCCGTCGATGGTTCCAGGATCATGCCCCAAATGCTTCAGCAATTCCTGAACACTCGCTAAGCCCCACTTCTCCTCGCCATAAAGCTCCTCCCAGGGCTTGGGATCTTTTGCCAGGTAGGCATGAATAGACTTCGCTCGCCGCTCGGACAAGGACTTATTACTCAACTCCTCTCCGACCGCATCGGCATGGCCGAATACTGCCAGCTTGCCATCGGGATGTTTTCCCTTCCAATCCTTCACGGCTTGCCCCAAAGCCTTCAGGTCGGTAGCCTCGGAGGCGCGAATAAAACTTTTTCCCGTGACGAATGTGACATTCTGAATAATGTGTGTTTCCAGCACCCGCTCGGCCATCTCATCGACCATTTTAGGCGCTTTCGAACCATCTAGGGGCTCGGCTTCGGAATGCTTAGCGATGAAGAAATACTCCACCTTTTGCAGCCGCTTGCCGTTTTCATCCTTGTAAGCCGGGATATAAACCGGAATCGAACAAGTGGCCTTGCCCTCTTTGGCATGTGCTTCTCCGCTACAAATCCGCTCCTCTCCTTTCGGAGTTTTGGCGAAAAGTTCGAAGGTGACCCTGGTTTTAATGGCATTCTCTTTGGGCAGAAAAACATCGACCGAAATGGGTGTCTCTTCATTGAACCCGGGTTTGGGCATGCCCCATTGGGGATTGCTCAAAATCACCTTTTCTTTTTTCGGAGGTTCGGGATCGGCCACCTTTTCGAGAGGCGTTTCCGGTGCTTCGAATTCTTTATCGATCTTCGATTGGCTCTCAGCGGTTGAATTGGGCTTTCCAGGTTTTGCTTTTCCACCGGCACCTCCACCTACGGCTTTTTTCGTCTCGGTTATTTGAGGCGTGCCTAAAGGAAGAGTCTGAGCCGAAAGATTGAGGCTGGAATAAAAAGGTCCCAGGATTTTTTGCAAATCCGCATCGCCGGGGGATTCGAAGCCAGAAAGTCTGTTTGCCATAGCCGCGGTTTTAGGTAGTTGAGCTGCCCTGCAATATGTGCAAAATGGTAACAATACGGTTTCTCCAGATTGACTTAACCGGCGTCCCGGGATAAAATCGACAGAAATGAGCCTGTTCTGGCTCAGGGATGGGAGAGGTTTTTTCATGCCGGCGAATATGCTTCTCGACAATGAATTTTCATCCTTGTGGTTTCATACCGAAAAGAAAATTGTCCA
Source organism: Fibrobacterota bacterium (assembly GCA_043753995.1). GTDB lineage: Bacteria > Fibrobacterota > Fibrobacteria > UBA11236 > UBA11236 > JAYUVP01. Next base: position 44,843 of record JAYUVP010000043.1, on the reverse strand, counting down.
TCATAAAATCAAGAAGTGGATCAAGGGTGACGATTTCAAGGCACTCTTGGACAAGGGTTATGAAACCACCAAGCTCCAAAAATCGGTCAAGTGGCTTTCCGACGATCGCAACAATGGCGCCCTCCCTACCGAAGTGGAAAAGTGGGCCAAGGAAGATTGGTTTGCGCGCATGATGAAGGTCGGTTGGAAGTATTGGGCGCTAGTGCTTCCCGAGAAAATCGTCGGCCAGTTGACGGTAAAACGGCATTCAGAAGAATATGCAAAGGCCGGTTTGACCGTGAAACTTTTCACCAATCCCGAGGATGGGCTGAAGTGGCTGGAGTCGATTTAATCCCAGCCAGACCCAGCTATTAAAAAGCGAAGCCCAGGCCTTCTTGCTTCAGGGCCTCAGCCAATAGCGTATTGCGTTTCACTGCGGGATTATTGCGCACTGATTGGCCGATGGCGGTCCACTGGCCGACCACCACGCATTGTTCGCGCGCGCGGGTGATGGCGGTATAAAGCAAATTGCGTTGCAGCATGACATAGTGGGCCTTGGCCAAAACCAAGACCACGGCCTTGAATTCGCTGCCCTGGCTTTTGTGAATCGAAACCGCATAGGCCAGCTGCAATTGATCGAGCTCCTCGCCTTCATAGTTCACGGTTTCGCCTTCAAAATCGACGGTCAATTTACGCTCAGGCACCCATAGCCCGCTGACACGGCCGATATCGCCATTGAAGACATTCTTATCATAATTGTTTTTGAGCTGCATGACTTTGTCGCCCAAGCGAAAGCGGCGATCCTTATGCAAGAGCTCGCGCTTGGAAGGATTCAATTTGTCTTGCAGGGCTTGATTCAAGGCCAAGGTGCCAAGCGGGCCTTGATTCATGGGTGTGAGTACTTGCACGTCTCCCAGAGGATTGTAGCCGAATCGGCGCGGCAAGCGCTCAGCGGCCATTTCCACGGCCGCTTTCAGCACATTCTCGTTCTCTTCGCGGGCGACGAAATGAAAATTTCCGCCTTCGCTGACATCGGGTGACTCTCCCTGATTGATGCGATGGGCATTGACGATAATCCGCGAGGCCTGGGCTTGGCGAAACACTTTCGAGAGATGCAGATGAGGCACTTCTCCGCTGGCGATGAGCTCGCCTAAAACTTTGCCGGGGCCTACCGAAGGCAATTGATCGGGATCGCCTACGAGAATGAGGCGCGTACCCGGTTTGATCGCCTTGAGCAGATTGAACATCAAGGACGTGTCTATCATCGATAGCTCATCGACAATGAGGGCGTCCACGGCTAAGGGTGTTTTTTCATCGAGTTGAAAACCGCCGGCGCTGGGATCGAATTTGAGCAATCGATGGATGGTCGAAGCGGGTACGCCCGTCACTTCGGAGAGGCGCTTGGCAGCCCGGCCCGTCGGCGCGCAAAGCGCCAAGGTCAGCCCAGCATTTTTCAGGGCTTCGAGTATGCCTTGCACCGTGGTGGTTTTGCCGGTGCCCGGACCCCCGGTGAGTAAAAATGCGCCTTGAGTCACGGCTTGGTGTATGCCCTGGCGCTGTTCTTCGCTGAAGACAAAGCCTTTGCCAACGCGCTTCTCTACCGCCGCAATGGCTTCACTGACGAGAGAAACCTGCAATTTCGTTGGCGTTCCTAAAAGCAAGGCCATGCGACGCGCAATGCCGCGTTCGCTATGCCAGAGCCAGGGTAAAAACACATTGGCAGCTTCATCCAACTTGACGGCTTCGATTTCGCGCAAATTATCGAGTGAGAAAATCAATCGCTCTTGAGGAGCGTGAAGCAATTCTTCCGCCTTAGCCAGCAAATCGGCGCGCGGCAAAAAGACATGCCCGTCATCACCGGCGCGATTCAAGGCGAAAAGCAAACCGGCTCGCAGTCTTTCATAGCTGTCGGCAGGAAAACCCAATTTGCGGCCCACATCGTCGGCCTTCAAAAAGCCAATGCCCCAAACATCGTCTGCCAATTGATAGGGATTGCGCTTGATGACTTCGAGAGCGTTCGCGCCATAATGCTTGACGATGCGATGGCTCAGTCCGAGAGTCAGGTGATGCGCTTGCAAGAAAAGCAAAACATCGCGCAAGGATCGACTGTCACGCCATGCCGCCAGCACCTTTTGCTTTTTACGGCCACGCAATTGCGGTATGACATCCAGGCGTTCGGGCTCTTCATCCAAAACCTTGAAAGTGTCGTCGCCAAAAGTCGCCACCAGACGTTTGGCCAAAACCGGTCCCAGACCCTTGATGGCACCACCGCCGAGATAACGCTCCATGGCCTCACGGCCATCCGGTGGCACAATTCGGTAATTCGTGGCCTTGAATTGTTCGCCGAAAGTCTCGTGCTTGACCCATTCGCCTTCGATGTCAAGCACTTCGCCTGGAGTCAAACGAGGAAAGGTGCCCACTATGGTTTGGACTTGACCCGCTCCGCTGGCTTGCACCTTGAGGACGCTATAGCCATTGTCGCCATTGTGGAAGGTGACGGTTTTCACAACCGAGCGAATGAGCCAAGTCGAGGAAACGGAAAAAGCCCCATCCTGCGAGGACGGGGCTGATGGCGAATTCAAGGATGGATTCGGACCTAGGTCCGAGTTTGGAGAAGCTTTCACGAGTTTATTCCAACCCGTGCCGACGATTGTCGAAATGAATGAAACCTGATTTGAATTTCATTGCAGCCGAAACCGTGATGAGGGCTTTCGCCCTCGCGATTAGACGAGCTTCTTCTTGTGGCGGTTGAGACGACGGCGCTTCTTACGCTTGTGAGTCGCCATCTTCTTCCGCTTACGTTTTTTTCCGCAGGGCATGCCTACCTCTTCCAGACCGAATTTTCTAGGGAGCGCAAATTTGGCTTCTTTATGGACTTCTGTCAATCGGACTTAGGAAATCGGGCCTTAATTTCTTGAGCCAGTCCTTGGGCAAAAGCGCCTAGGCTGGGGTCGCGGGCACCCATGCTGACGACAATGTCCCCTGATTGCGCCATTTGGGCTATGACCTGCATGACTTCGGCCTTTTTGGGCAGATAAACGCCAATGGGTTTGAGGCGGTTTAAATCGGCTGCCAAATCGGCGGAGCTGATGGACGTATCCGCCGTACCCCCGGCATAAAAAATATCGGGCAGAAAAAAACGGTCCGATTCGCTTAAAACCGAAGCCGCGGCCTCCATGATGTCGTGACCGACCAATTTCATCGGGGCAAAGCCATGAGGATGGAAAATCGCCAGAACCCGCCTGCCGCCACCGGATAAAGCCTTAATGGCTTGCAAACAGGCCTTGACCTTGGCGGGATTGTGAGCAAAATCATCTACGACCGTGATTCCGTTAATGTCGGCGACGCGTACATGCCGCCTTTCGACACCCTGAAAGGCCGTTAAGCCTTTCGCCGCAGCTTCTAAATCCACCCCGGCGGCAAGTCCGATGGCGATGGCGGCCAAGGCATTGGCCACATTATGACGACCGGGGAGAGGCACCACGAAATCGATGTTGTCCAGGCAAAAGGAGCTGTCCCAATCGCGGTTCACGACCTGGGTCAGGGCGAAGTGACGGCCCGCAAGGTAAATACCCTTGCCATCGAAGCCGGCGTCCTGAGGGCGCAATAAGGTGCAGGCCATGGCATCGTCGCCGCCGAATAAAACCGTACCTGTTACTTGATCGCGAAAGGTGGTGAAAAGCGGCAAGAGCTCGGCAATTTCCTTGTGATCTTTTTCGATATTGAGAATGGCGCCGATGCGAGGATGATAGCGCACCAAAGTCCCATCACTTTCATCGGCTTCCATCACCAGCCATTCACCTTCGCCCGCCCAGGCATTGCCCAGCATGCCTCGTGCAGCCACGCTGGGGAGATTTGCGCCCGTGATGAGGGAGGGCTGCAATCCGCCTGCTTCTAGGATGTGAAAAGCCATGCCGGTCACCGTGCTTTTACCGGAGGTTCCGGAGATAGCGACGGTTTGGTGGCCGGCGGCAATAGCTTGGAGTAAATCGGCGCGATGGAAAACCGGCAGATTGCGTTCTCGCGCCGCCTGCACTTCGGGATTGCTGTTTTCAATGGCGGTAGAAACGACTAGGCAAGAAGCCTTCGCCATGGCGCTGCCATCCTGGGCAAAAAGCTTGGCCCCCAGAGTTTCAAAGTGTTGGCGTTTTGAGACTTCTAAACCGCGATCAAAGCTACGGTCCGAACCACTAATGACATAGCCTCGTCGTAGCATCCATTCGGCGAGGGCCGACATGCCCGTGCCAGCGATCCCGGAAATATGGGCTTGATGAAAGGCTAATGGAAGGCTGGCTGTATTCACTCATTCCCGCCGGTGGCATCGGCTATCATGTCTTCGATTTCGCCGAGGATGATGCCATCATCCCATAAAGTTTCCCCCGCATTCAGCTTAGCCCTTTGCTCCAAGGCTTTGCGGGCCACATTCACGGCTTCGCGGGTTTCTTTGTCCTCGAAGCGAGTCTCCAGGGCTTTCAGAACTTCGGGCAACCGGCTGGGCAAGCCAGCCATGCCGAGGGCGACGATGGCTTCGTAGCGTAATTCCGAATTCGCCGAGAGGGCCAATTCCACCAGGCGCGATTCGGCGGCATGCAATTCGAGGCTGCCGACGGCATGCACAGCTTCCATCAGAATATTTTCATTTCCGGAATAGAGCTCTTCAAGAACCAATCTTTCAAAAATGGGATCGCGGTGCAAGCCCATGGCGAATAGCGCGCTGACGCGCACCCAGGGATTGGGAGCCTGGTGATAATAGCGCAAAACGAGGTCCCGGATTTCCGGCTTATAGGTCAAATAACCCAAGGCCTCTACGCAGCGTCGACGCACTTCCATACTTTCCATGAGCGCGTCGACGCGATCGAGAAGATGGGTTTTGACTTCGCGATAGAATTCGACTGAGATTTGAGGTGGGGTCGGATGCCAATCTTCGGGGAGATCGTCCTCGTAGTCGAGGCCTTCGCGGAGTAGAGCTCCGAGGCAGCTATTGGCCATGCCGCGAACTTCTTCGTCCTTGTGCGCCTTCGCCATTTCCAAAATGGTGCGAAACAAAGGCTCGTCCTTGACATAATTCCAAGTCGCCTGCAATGCCGCCAAGGCGACTTCGCCATCCGGCGAACTCAAATACTGATGCAATTGCTTGGACGCATCCCCTGCATCGACATCGCGATTTCCGATATCTTCGATGCGCTTCAGGATCAGGGAGCGTTCGTCTTGGGGCGCGACGTTCTCCATAGGTGATTCAACTTAGCAACTAAGGTCTTCAGCGCAAATAACCTTGCCACCTTCGAGCTTGGATTTAGGTTGGCGGGCCAAAGGTTAACGGATTCGCCGAGAATTTTGGAAATTGAGGTCTAATGTTCCTCACCACTTCCCTGCAATCGCAAATCGCCCTTCTAGTCACCCTGTGGATTTTGAGTTCGGGCTCAGCCATTTCCGTTATCGCGGCTCCGGCCAATCCAGCGGCGGCTTCCTTAGTCGATGCGCAGAATTGGATGAAGGAAGTGGCCGCTCCTTTTCGCGAAGGCAAGGATTTGGAATTGAGTTTCGCAGCCTCGGTGCAAATGCCTGATGCAGAGTCACCGGAACGTTACGTCGGTTCTCTTTGGGTCGGCGATTCCTTGCGCTTTCGCTTAGAAATTCCAACAGGTACCTATGCCTGCGACGGTATCACGTTTTGGGAATATCATCCGCGCACCAAGCAGGCACTGAAGCGCAGTGCCCAGGATTTGGCCGGCCGCGCCTTGCCCGGACGCATTCTTTTCGAATTATTGGCGTCGACGCCGCTCAGTTGCGATACCCTCAAGGTGCAAGAGAAAACCCAGGTGCGTCTGCGCCTCGCGCCTGCCCTGCATGCGGGTCAAATGGACAGTCTTTCCGTTCGTATTGATCCCAAACGCCGCAAATTGGAGTCGGTGGAAACCTTAGACGCCAATGGTGTTCGCACCCGCTATGAATTGAAGGTTCTCAAACCCAAGGCGGGCATCCCCAGCAGCCGCTTTCGCTTTGAGCCTCCTGCCTCGGCTGAAGTCGTTGACATGCAGGATTGACGCCCTCCCGCTTTGTACTTTAGCCCGCCTATGCTTGTCCCCGCCCCTTGGATTTCCGCTAGTTTACTGGCTTTGGCTGGCCTGTCTTCGGCCTTGGCTCAAAGCGATCCTTTGATTGCCAAAGGCATTCATGCCTTGGTTAGCGACGGGTATTATGTGTGGGCTTTCGCGGATAGCGGTCGCAGCTATAGCGGATTGGATCTTTTTGCCAATCCCGTCGAGATTAAAACTTATGCCGAGACGCCAACCAGTTCATTGCCCGGCGTGGATGGCGGTGTCGGGCGCTCGCACTCAGCCCTTTTGCGATTTCATTCTGCCAGTTCCGAAAGCGTATGGGTCACCGGACTTTTAAATCTCGATCGTTCGAATCGCCGTGATGCCGACTCGCTCGAATTCAAACGCAATAAATCCAAAAAGACGGGTGGCGTCTCTGCTCCCGTCATCGAGGGTTTGACGGGCTTAGCCCTTTGGAAAGACACCGCATTTGTGGCAGCGGGTCCGGCGGGCTTAGCCGCCTGGGTTTTAAAGCCCGAAGGCCAAGGCCTTTCCGATCAAAAAAAATTGCAATTCCAAGCCTTGGTGCCGCGCCAGGACACTTTGGTGAATAGCCTGAATTGTGCCTTGGGTGGCGAGACCTGCATCGTCGATAGTTTGGACACCTTTATCGAAAGCCAAGGCTTTCCCGAAAGCATTTTGGCTTTGGCCATAGACAGCATGGCTCCCGACACCGCTTGGCTTTGGATGGGCACCACCCGCGGGCTTTGGAAAATGCGCTTGGGTAGCAAGCAAGTGACCCAGGTTTCCTTTCCTGGCGTCGCCGACAGCATTGCATTCAAGGTGGGCCGCATCGTGATAGACAGCCGCCTGGGCCGCATTTGGGCTTTCAGTACGGGGCGCTATGCGGTGAGCTTGGATAGAGGCCAGTCCTTTCATGTGCCTCCCAATCGCTCGGGTTTGACTCATCCTTCCGACTTGCAAGGATTCAATGCTATTCCTGAGGCCTTGATTTCAGGGGACACCACCTTCGTGAATTTCAATCTCGATAAACCGGGCTTGGTGCTATTTGCCGGCGACAGTGTGCTGGGCAATGATCTCGCCAAAGGCGAACCCGCCGATCCCGGCGACATTTTGCTGGATGTTTCGGATAGCCTCGCGGTATTGCCCGGCGAAGGACGTTTCACCCAATTGGTTTCGGTGGCCTCGGGTCGGCAGAAAATGATCGTGGCAGGAAGCACAGCCAAGGGACTTTTTTACTTGCCGCTCGGTGCGGGAAAGACTTGGAAAAACATCACCCGCCAAAAAGACCTGAAGAATGAGCTTACTGAAGTCATCACCTTTCCCACCTTATTCACCGCCGCGCGTCCCGATGGCCATCCCGATTATGTGCATATCGGATATCGATTAAAAAAGGACGGCAAGGTCACCATCACCCTTTACAACTATGCCATGGAAAAAGTCCGCGTCCTGGTGAGCAATGCACCTCGCAAGGGCGGAGGCAGTCGCAGCGAAGTCAGCCTTGAAGATCGTTGGGATGGTTTGGATAAAAGCGGGCGCATGGTTTCGGTGGGCACCTATTATGTCCGCGTGGAAAGCAGTTCGGGAGAAGGCGGCTGGGGGAAGATTTTGGCTGTGGCAGGTCGCCAATGAAAATGGATTTCCGCTTTTTTCCGGCCCTGATGGCGGGCTTGTTTTTCGCCGCTATTCCTGACCTAAGCGCTTCTTCCGAAGAGGTGCTCGGTGCTCACGAAGGTTGGCTCGACCGCATGGGCGGCGGCATTCGTGAATTAGGACGCGGCAATACCGGCACAGCTTTAGAAGACGCCGCTCCCGCCGCCTATTGGAATCCCGCCGTGCTGGGTTTCATGCGCCGCACTCAAATTGCCTTAGGTACCGATATTCGTACCGCCGATCGCGTGGGTGGATTTGCCTCGGTGCAAGGCCGCGCTGCTGGCAATTTGGGTTATGGTCTCGGAGTTTTGCATCGAGGGGATTTCGATGTGGCTGCTTATGATGCCGATGAAAGGCCCATAGGCACGGCGCGTCCTCAGGCCCTGGCCGCCTATCTCGGCTTGGGTTTGCGAACCTCGCGTAGCAATGCCTTCGGCGTCAGCGTTGGCTGGTATTCGCAATACCTGGATGTGGGCGATGGAGTGGGGGATGTCAATACCATTGGCTTCGTCAATCTCGGCTGGTATAGGCGTTTCGGCGAGCATTTGCGCTCGGCCGTGGTGATTCGCAATCTTGGTATTGATGCCGATTTGAATGCTGGCTTTGATCAGGTGACTCTGGGCGAAGAAAATGCCGGTGGTTTTGCTCGTACCTCCAGCGATTTCTGGCCGAAGACCTTGGTTGTGGCAGGCACCTATACCGATTCCTTGGCGGGTAGGCCCGCCGAGTTATCGCTGGAAATTCTCGACTATCAGCTCAAGCCCGCTTTGTATTCGCTCGATGCGAATTTTCACACGCAGCGCGTGCGCATTGGCGGTGAATGGGAGGCTTGGCCTGATTTGCGGGTACGCACCGGTATGGATGGGCTCAATGTCTCTGCGGGATTCGGCTATACCTTTCGCTTTCGCCGCCGCCCGGTTCGCTTCGACTATGCCATCACCTTGGAGCGCGAAGTGTGGACGGTAAATCCAATGGCAGTAGGATTCCGTTATGATTTCTAAGGCGCTTACCGCACGGTGGACCTCGGCCTTCTTCCTCCTAGGCATTTTCGGCCTTGGGCATCAAGCTCAAGCACTTGAAACCGATCGGGCTTATGGCGAAGCCAGCTATCAATTCTTAAAACTCGCCTTATCGCCTCGCATTACAGCTTTAGCTGGTGCTGGCATTGCCCTGTGGGATGGTGGCGGCGAGGCCGAAAGCAATCCCGCCTCGGTGGCCCAAGACGGCGGTCGCGTCTCGCTGGGCTATGGACTGCCTTCCCAGCAATTCGGCGCGAAAGCCACCCATGTCGGGGTGACCTTGCCCTTAGGTGAATCGCGTTTATGGTTGGGGGCTCGATATCTTGGATTCGATCCCATTGAGGGTCATAACGAAAACGATGTCGCGACTACGAGCTATACCGCCCATACCTGGAAGGCCCAGGCCGGCTATGCCCTGGCTTGGCGAGGCCTCAACCTCGGCATAGGCTTAGGCTTTGCGCAAAATCATATAGCCGAAGCCTCCTATTCCACCGGTCTACTCAGCCTTGGCGCCCGCTATGTTCTTTGGCGCGGCCTGTCCTTGGGAGCGGCGGCTACCAATGCCGATTTCGGCGGTAGTGATGCGTTGTATGACGGGGGAGAATCCCCATTTCCTCCCACGGCAATGCAGGCGGGATTAGCCTGGACCCAGGATTTACCGCAAAGCTTCATTGCCGCTTTAGCCGTGGATGCCCGCACCCGCAATGACGAGGAAATCACCTATCCCGCTGGCCTCGAAGTCACGTGGAATAAGATGGCGACCTTGCGGGCAGGTTATCCCTTTGCCGCTCCGCATGCCGCGCTTACGGCGGGTTTGGCTTTAGCTTGGTCCCATTTTCGACTGCAATATGCCTTTGAAGGCCATGTCAATCTTGATGCGGGTCACTATATGAGCTTGGAATTGACCTATTGATTGGCGAATTTTTGCGCTAATGCTCCGGCCAATAGGGCCACCAATCCTGCTAGCATCACCCATTTGACGCGTCTCTGCAAAACTCCGGCTTCGGCAGGGGATAGGGTCGGCTTGGTCAATTTCAATCCGATACCGAGCAAAAGCGGAGCCGGTCCCATCAAAGCCAGCATGCCATAAAGACGAGTCCAGCCTAGGGCAAGGGGCAATGGCAAAAGCAGTAAAATCAGCAGGCATAGGGCCGTGGCCATAGCCTTAGTCTTGGGTACTCCAAACACCAAGGGCGCCGTTCGCAATCCGTTTTCGCCGTCCCCAGGCATGTCTTCAATGTCTTTCAGAATTTCGCGCAAAAGAGTGGTGAGGAAGGCAAAACCTGCGGCTATCGCCGTGGCCTTCGGCCAAGCCGGCCATTCCGTGAATATCAAGGCCAAGGCGCAAAGCAGGGAAACCGCCAAGTTACCCCAGAGAGGGAGGCGTTTGAGCAGACGATTGTAGGCGATGAGCAGGACTATCATTCCGGCCACCAGCAAGGCATGGGTGGGCGATACGAACCACGAGGCCGCCAGGGCCAGGGAGTAAAGGGCATAGGCCGACACCAAGGCTTGGCGAGACGTGACGGCTCCCGAGGGCAAGGGGCGGTCGGGGCGATTGCGTCTGTCAATGGTCAAATCGCAAACATCGTTTTCCGCATTGCCGCCCGCGGCCAAGGCGGCCATGATGCCAAAGCCAAGCAGGGCAAGGCCCCAGGGCATGGGGCCGGGCAGGCAAGCAGCCCCCACTAGGACGCCAGCACCGGCAATCAGGGCATTTCCCGGGCGCAAAAGGCGTAAAAGGCTCTTACCTAGGCTCGCCCAAGGGGGCCCTTTTCGAGAAGCTTGCGGCACTTGCGTTGAGAACTTCGCCCGTAACATGAGCAAATGGTAATCGTATCGCATCGGAGCCATTACCTTTCCACCCCCATGATTGATGTGCGTGAACTGGGTTTGGCTTTCGGGGCGAGGGATTTGTTCCGCGGCCTCTCCTTTCAATTGGGCGATCGCGATCGCCTTTGCTTAGCGGGCCGTAATGGCACCGGCAAAACAACTTTACTGAAAATGCTGGCAGGGGAAATTCAACCTGACGGTGGACAAATCATCCGCTCCAGTGATGTGCGTATCGGCTTTCTCCGGCAGCATCCTGAAAACATGGTGGGGGCCACGGCTTTCGAAGCCGCCTTGCATGCCTTCTCCGACGTGATGGACAAGGCCAAGGAATTGGAATTGCTTCATGAGGTCATGGGCGAACGCGATGTCTCTGAGGCGGAATTAGAACGCCTCGATCATTTGCAAGATGAATTATTGCGCGGCGGCTATTACACCGCCGAAAGTGAAACGCGTACGATTTTAGCGGGCTTGGGCTTTGATGCCGAAGAGCAAGACAAGCCTATGGCCAAGCTCTCGGGTGGCTGGCAAATGCGGGTTTCCCTGGCGCGCGTCTTATTGCTGAAGCCGAGCGTGCTTTTCCTGGATGAGCCCACCAATCATCTCGATCTCGAGTCGATACTGTGGTTGGAAGAATGGCTGCGTGCCCATCGCGGCAGCCTCATACTCATTTCGCATGATCGCCGTTTCGTCGATCGCACTTGTGAGCGGCTCATTGAACTCGAAGGCGGCCAGGCCGTCATTTATCCCTTGCCCTATGAGGCTTATGAGGACGAGCGTGCCTTGCGTGCGGCACAAAAACTCAAGGCTTTTTCGCGTCAGCAAGACGAAATCGAAAAGCTTGAGCGCTTCGTGGCTCGCTTCAAGGCCAAGGCCAGCAAGGCCACCCAGGCCCAGAGCAAGCAAAAGCAAATCGATCGCATAGACCGCATCGTGCTCGACTCCCAGGTTGCCCACATTCGCTTGCGCTTTCCCGAAGCTCCTGCCTCAGGAGCCTTTGTTTTCGAGGCCGAGGGCGTTGGCAAGACTTATGGCGACCGCGAGATTTTCCGTGACGGGGGTTTTGCCATTCGTGCGGGCGATCGCTGCGTGCTCACTGGCCCCAATGGCGCGGGCAAGTCCACCTTATTGCGAACCTTGCTCAATATTGAAAAGCCGACGCTAGGCGAAGTACGCACCGGCTACAATGTTCAAGTCGGTTATTTCGCCCAATATGAAGAGCCCACCGATCAAGAACGTGAATTGAACTTGATCGACTGGCTGCGCAATTGCAGCCCCACGGCCAATGACTTGCTTGTGCGCAATCTTTTGGGAGCCATGCTTTTCAGCGACGATGAGGCTTTCAAAAAATTCGGAGTTTTATCCGGAGGTGAGCGTTCGCGTCTGCGTCTTTGCCGTCTTCTCATGCAAGCCTGCAATGTTTTGGTGCTTGATGAACCCACCAATCACTTAGACGTGGTTTCCAAAGATTTGTTGCTGCAAGCCCTCGATGATTTTTCGGGCACGGTGATTTTCGTTTCCCATGATCGCGAATTCGTCGAGAGCATTGCCACGCGCGTCATCCAGGTGCGTGCGGGCCGCATTACCGAATATCCCGGCGGCTGGGATTATTATCTCAGCAAGCTCGATTCCGACCGCCGTGAAGCCAAGGGTGAAGCCGAAGGCGACGCGAAAACCCGTGGCACTCGGAGCGGATTGGCTGCCGTGGATCGCAAACCCGCGCCTACTCCCGTGGCCGCACCGACACCTGCGACTCCGAAGCCCGCACCTGCGAAGCCTGCTTCCGCCCCCGAGCCTGCTGCGCCTAGCCAAATGAGCTACGAGACCCGCAAAGAAGCCGAGCGTTTGCGCCGTCGCGATGAAAAGCGTCGCGAAGAAGTTTTGGCTACCATAGCTAAAACCGAAGGCCGAATTTTCGATCTCAATGCCGCTTTCGCCCGGGAAGAAGTCTATGCCAATCCCGTAGAGGCGCAAAAGGTGGCGCGCGAGAAGCAAGAGTGCGAGGCCGCATTGGCTGCTCTCTTCTCCGAGTGGGAAACCCTGGAAAGCCGACTTCAGAGTTAAATAGGGTTCGATGAGCGAAGCGGCACTGGCCACATCCCTGGGGATATTGATTGAGGTGCAACGCCGCACCGCGACGGTGCGCGATGATCATGGCGTGGAATGGCATTGCGCTTATAGTCCCACCATAGACATCAAGCCTTTTGCCCAATTCGCTGTGGGCGACAGGGTGGCCTTTTATCCGGGATCGCCCAGCCAAGAACCCCTCATCACCGCCATACTTCCGCGTCGATCGCGCATTGCCAGGCCTGGTCCGGGCGAGCGTCGTCACGAAGAGCATGTGCTAGCCGCCAATGTCGACGCCCTGGTCATCGTCACCACGCCGGAGCGTCCCGATTTCAATCCTCGTTTAGTCGACCGCTATCTCGCCTTGGCCGAGCACTTCGGCATTGACAGCATTATATGCCTGAATAAAACCGACTTGCAGGCCGAAATCCCCGAAGAGCTGCTTTACCTGAAACACCTGGGTTACCCCCTGGCGACTTGCTCGGTGAAAACCGCCCATGGCCTGGATGAATTGCGCGCTATTTTAGGCCAGCTCAATGTGGTGCTTTCTGGCTCTAGCGGCGTCGGTAAATCCTCCTTGATTCGCGCCCTCATTCCCGGAGCCGATCCCCGTGTCGGCGAAGTGCGCCAGGGCGACGGCAAGGGCCGGCACACCACCACGACCAGCCATTTGTATCAAGGCCCCGAAGGGTTTTGCATTATCGACACGCCCGGCCTGCGCGAGTTGGGGTTCTGGGGCTTGGAAATGCGTGATGTCGCCTCCTTGTTTATTGATTTTCGTGATTTTGCCGCTCGCTGCCAATTTCGCGATTGCATGCATGTGGGGGAAAAAGGTTGTGCCTTAACCACGGCCGTCGCGGAAAAGAAATTGCCCGAGGCGCGCTATCTCTCCTATCGGCGCCTTCTCGAAACCTTGGCTAACGAGCATTAATCAAACATGGCGAATCTTTTTTGGGCTCAGGCCTCGGCCGTGGCCATAGTCGCTTTCGGTGGATTGAGCGTTTATCAACTCACAGCATCGCATGCCGAAATGGAAATAAAGGCGCTTCGCTTCGCAGAAATGGCCGCCGAAGACGCCAATGCTTCCTTACGCGGAGTCCGATTTTTCGCCTATGGCCTTTTGCCGCTGGCCTATTTGGCCTTGTTGGCCTTGGCTGGCATGCCGGTGCTCGCGCTATTGGCCACGGCCTTGAAAATCGCTTTGTCCGCCTCCCTTTCCGTTTGGATTGAGAATCGGTTAGTGGCTGGAGAAGGCTATTCGCCAGCGCGCCATCGCCTCACCCGCCTCGATAGCTTGGCGAATGTGGCTTTATGCCTAGCCCTAATTTACGCGCTATTGTACTTGAGAGTGAATTAAAACCTCAGCAACCATTCATGATTATTGTGGTGTGAGTACAATTTTATCGATGTTCATTGAGTAGCCAGTCGAGGCCGCATTTTTGCCGACTACGGTAAGGCGCAGTTTTTTTTCTCCTGCCGACGTGAACTCCTTCAGACCCAGTCGCGCCTCACTTTGAAACGAATCGGTTCCACTCATATCCATATCTGGTCCGAGGATTTCCCCGTCGAAATCACCGCGCAGGGTGCCATTCGAGTTTGAGCGCTGATAAACGACGGTAACGTCGTAGCGGCCTACCGCTAGGCAGGGAAGAGACCATTCGCAATAATGGCCTGGGCCAGTGCTTAAAATCCTGGTTGCTTTTCCGGAACTGTAACGAAAATCATAGTCCACCCATTGGGCAATATTGGCCGTCGTGGGAATGGCTTCGCTTTCAAAAGACCAAGCTCCGGTGATTGCAAATGCAGCGTTAAATACGGTATTGCTCGCAGGGGTCGACACCGTATGGTTAAGGGCTTTTCCGTTTGGCCAGGATTGAAAGGACCAGGATTGGGCTCCAATACTCTGCGGAGAAACCGCCCCTATCCACCGGGAAGCTCCAACGACACCGTTAAAAGTGTAAGGTGTAATATGGGGTTGACCATCCAAGGTGATAACCAAACCGCTGGGACTACTTCCCAAGGTGATGGTAACCGTTAGCGGAAGAATATCGACGGAGTCCCTCGCTTCAAATCCCCTGCTGTCCTTCACGGTGAGGTAAATCCGAAACCAGATATTCGGTGAAGTTTCCCCTTGAGTGGGGATGGCTAAGTTGCCCGATTTGATCCCGCTTACCGGGCCGTAAAAGGGATGCGAGTGCTCTTGACCGTCGTTGTGAAACAACTTGACCTCCCAGGTATAGGCGGAGTTGGCCAGATTTCCATCCTCGGCATCCATTCCGACGCCGGCCACAGCGATGACCTGTCCCGCGTAGAATTGGCTTCTATGGACGGGATTTGTGATTAACGCCGTGGGTGGTTGGTTTGAACTCACCGAAAGCATAGCCTCATCACTGCTGTCACTGCCTGATGTATTGGAAACGATACAGCGGAATCGCGCACCATGATCACTTAATTGCGCATTGAGCTTGGTATAGGAAGCTGCGTTGGCGCCTGCGACATCCACCCCATTGCGCTGCCATTTGTATTGAAGCGGGGGTGCACCTGATGCAGCCACCGTGAACACAACGCTGTCACCCACAGTCACGACTTTGTCAGTAGGTTGCCGAGAAATTCTTGGAGCCGAAGTGTTGGTATAAATGATTTTGCGCAGGGATCCGGAATATCGATCCAAGTAGTACAACGCGCCATCATCGCCGATCCCTATATGGCTGATAGCCCCGAGGCCGGTGGCGAAATTGGTAACCACGCCGGTTGCAAAATTGATATTCCTTATCCAACCGGAGCAATAGTCCCCGAAGAAATAATTTCCCAAATACTCTGCGGGGAATTCCGAGACGACAGGATTGTAAAAGGCGCCGCCGATAATTGCACAGCCACCGGAAATATGATCATAGGAGTATAAGGGCGATTTGTAGCGAATGTCATTGGTGGGTCCTTCTGTGAGCGGCCAACCATAATTGGCACCTAGGATTCCATCGTTAATCTCTTCCCAGGCGTTTAGGCCCACATCATTGATGACCATTCGCCCTGAAATTGGCTGCATCGCCATGGTGTAGGGATTGCGGAGTCCCAAGGCACAAATGGCTCTATTGTTTCCTAGGGTGCTTCCATAAAATGGATTGTCGTTGGGAATAGAACCGTCCGGGTTAATGCGTAAGATTTTCCCGAAAACTGTACCCATGTCTTGTGAATGGACCCCGTTGGCATTGTCGCCTACCGCTATATACAGCTTGCCGTCCAGCCCAAAGGTCAAAGCGCCGCCATTGTGATTCGTCGCCGAACTCAAGGTGGGCAATTCCAACAAAATTCTCTCCCCCGGCGCGGCGACATCCCCGTTCGCTGTAAAGCGGCTTAAGCGGTTGTGCGGAATGGACGCGGTGGTGTAATACACATAGACGTATTGATTGGATCTAAATGCGGGATCAAAGGCTATGCCCAAAACGCCTCTCTCACCCATGGCATTCACGTTTAAGGTGAGGAATGGGGTTGCCAGTAGCCCGCCATTTTTCACGACGCGAATTTGACCGCTTTGTTGGCTGATGAAAATTCGGCCATCGGGATCCGTGGCCATCAAGGTGGGATTGATTAAGCCGCCCGCCACCAGCATATCCGAGAACAAGGGTTTGGTGGCGGCCAATCCCGTGGCTGCGCTCACGACCACCGAGACTAGAATCAACCGAATCGACGAACCTAGCTTTCCTGCTATTAAAGGCGATTTCAAATCCAATTTCATCGCCTGCTCAAATCGTAAAAGGAAGTCAGGAAGCTAACCTGAATCCGAAAGGTCGTTGCCGAATTCGGCTTCGATCTTGTTTCACTGCTGTTGGCTTTTGATACCAATCCCTACAATGGGTTCATGCCTATATCGCCGAGACGAGTCGCGCCTTGCAAAAACTCGTCGGTGAAAGTCGGCTGTGCCGAAGCCAATTCGTCACGCTCGCGATAACTGAGAGCGCTTTCGGCGAAAATGCGTGCAAAGCGAAATTGGTGAAAGGCTTCGAGGATTTTTAAGCCAACTACGAAAATGTGCTCGAAATATTTATTCCCCATTTTCACTTCACGCAAAGCCGTCACCACGATGTCCATGGCGTCCGCAGCGGCCACCATGCGGCCTTCCAGGCCTTCTTTGGAGGCGATGGTCACGCGCGCATACCGGTCGCGCAAATCGGGGGGCAATTCCTTGAAGATTTCATTTTCCACAAGTTCGGGAACAATTTCTTCAAGCAACTTGCCGAGCTTACCGCCTTTGAAACGATGCTTGATGGGATGGGGGATATCCGAGAGAATGGTTTCTTCGAAATCATGGAAAAGCGCTTTGCGCAAAAGCAATTCACGATCGACGACGAGTTCGGGCTCATAGTCCGAAATCATCAGGCTTAGGATGGCGACGTTATAGCTATGCGAGGCCACGCTTTCGCTCTGTATCATGGGCAAGGTGCCGAAGCGTTGTATCGAGCTCATGGTTTTGAGTCGCTCGAAAAAACCGAAAAGATGATCGGCTCCCGGTTGGGAGCCTTGGGCTGGGGCAGGACGGGGATTTTCGGAACTGGACATGCGAACTCGCTTTCCGGTGTGGACTCAAAGCCCTGAGCGGGATTCGGCCACGAAGCGATGCAAAGGTAGCTGGAAGAAAATCGCCGGGCTGTGTCCTAGGTCACCGAATGGTGCGCAGCGGTTTTTCGCAAGGAGTTTATAATGGGTACTGCCATGCGCTCAATCACATAAATGATTTCGCGGACGCGCCATGTACGCCAAGCACCGGCGTATTTCATGGCCCATTCTTCCTTGATCTTGGCGCGATCAAAGTCGCCTTTTTCGCCGCGATACCAAATTTCATTGTTGATTTCGCGAATTTGATCGGCCATTTCCGATGGCAAGTGAATGGACCCGCGTTGGCGAACCAAAATTTTGGTGGCTTCCAGCAGGTGGACATCTTCTTTGCCTTGGGCCATTTTGATGATGTCTTGGCGATGGCGATTCACAAAATCGAGAACATGCTCGCATATGCTGCCCAGTTGGCCAGCATCGAACATCTCAGCCAGTATTTTCATGTCCTTGTCCATTAGGAGGCTCCCGACTCAAATCGCATTTGGATTGGCAACCCCGGACTTGACGGGGCCCAAACTGCGGGCAAAATCCAATAAAGTGGCAAATTCCCTAAAATCATCGGTGGTGTCAATGGAATCCGTAGATAGTCTTGTCCCAATCCTAACTCCTTGGAGTCCGGCGGCTTGTCCTGAAATCACATCAATGAGGCGATCTCCGACCATATACGACCCTTTCACATCAATAGGATAGCGTTCCAGCAGTTCTAAGATCATCCCGGGAAGTGGTTTTCGGCATGAGCAATTTTTGGAAAATTTCGCCACCTTCCCCTCCGGAAGATGAGGACAAATCACCATGTCGGCAAAATGAATGCCTTGATTGGCGAAATAGTCCTTAATTCGCCAATTGAGTTCCATGACTTGATCCAAGGTGAAATAGCCACGCGCCACGCCACTTTGATTACTGACGACGAAGAGTTGGTAACCCTTATTTTGCAGGTCTTTTAAGGCCTCTTCGACCCCAGGAATAACCTTAAAGTCTTCGAAGCGAATCAAATATTGGGTATCGACATTGAGGGTACCGTCGCGATCCAAAAAAATGGCCGGGACTGGTTTCTTTGCGTTTTTGCTGTCTTGCATATGGATTATGCCCGAGACGAGACTTGAACTCGTACGGCCTTACGACCAAAGGATTTTAAGTCCTCAGCGTCTACCATTCCGCCACTCAGGCAAATCCAAAACAAGGTTTAGGCGCGGATACGCCATTATGACCGGGGGAGAAAGGTACTTCGATAGGTGCGTGCTATCACCCTGGATCAGGGGATTCTAAAAATTTCCTTCCAGTAGGCGACCAAATTTTCGCCTGTGCGGCGCCAGGTGAAGCCGTTGGCAAAAGACCTTCCTTCGCTTTTCACTTTCTCGCGCCAGAGGTCGTCGTGATGCAATCGCAGTAATGCTTGGGTCCAGGCGGTGAGGTCGGCAGCAGGCAAACGGTGTTCAGGGGTATGGACGAGGGAGGCCATGGGCTCACGGTTCAGGGCCAAAGTGGGGCAATTCAAGGCTTGAGCCTCCAACAGGGGAAAGCCGAAACCCTCTTTTTTCGAAGGGAAGACCAAGGCCAAGGCATTCCGATAAAGGGATATCAGATTTTCGTCCCGACCTGCTGGGGCGATGGTGATAAATGGGGACTCGGTCATGGCACCTAGTTGAGCGTGTGCGCGATTGGGATCGCCGACAATGTGAAGGTGCAGATTCCATCCCTGGCGCTGCACCTCGGCGACGACGGCGGTGGCGAAGGCGAGGTCTTTATTGGGCGAATCACCCATGGCTAAAACATAGGGGGTCGGTGGCCCCGCTAGGTAGGGTGGTTGGCCGAGGTTTTCGCTCGGATGGAAGGCAAGGTGATCTATGCCTGGGCTAAGCCAATGGGGCTTCGGTGCCTGAGGCCAATGGTGCATGACTTCGGCCTGAACGGCCAAGCTGTCGACGAGAAGGCCGCGGCAATGGGGCAGGGCCATCCTTTGCAAGCGGATGCGCCAGGTGCGGCGATAGGCCTGCAAAACCGGTTCGGCATCGGGGGCGAGCAAGTGCAAATCATGCACGGTGGCGACGCTTCGCGAAGCGCCGAGGAAAGGCACGGAATTGGCGGCCAAAGGCCCCAGGGCAGCGAAACTATGGAATAAATCCCAAGACCCCAGGGCAAGGCGAGGACCTAAAACGATTTGATCCCAAAGCCAGGTGCGCTTCCAGGCGGGGCAAAAAAGCCCAATGGGCAAAGCCTCGCGATGGGGCTCCAGGGCTTGTGGCCAGGGTTTTTCGCGAAAGACGAGGGCTTGTAGGCGAAAGGGGAAGTCGGTCCCGGCTTCGCGGGCCAAGGCCAAAAGCGCAAGGGTCAATTCCTGGGTATATCGCCCAATTCCATGTCCGGCATAGCCGCTTTGCAAAGGTCTCAAATCCAGCAGAACGCGTTGCATCCCGGCCATTATACGCCCCAGGGCGATTGAAGTACATTGCCTGGGCTCCCCTCAGGTGCGGTGAATTCCATGATTTTAGTCGCTACGGTTGAAAATGGTTCCGACGCGGAACGCGCCGGCATTTTGCCGGGGGATCGCATTTTGCGTATTAATGACGCTGAAATCCGCGATCGCCTCGATTTTGAATTCCATAAAAGCACCGAATTGCTCACCTTCGCCTTAGAGCGCGAAGGACAAGAGCAAGAGGTTGTGGTCGAGCGGTCCCAAGGTGCCTTGCTCGGCATTGAGCCCGAGGTGATGAAAATCAACCTCTGCAAAAACAATTGCGTGTTTTGCTTTGTGTATCAGACGCCCAAGGGCATGCGCAAATCCCTGTATGTTAAGGACGAGGATTATCGCTATAGCTTCTTAGATGGACATTTCACCACCTTGTCGAATATGAAGACTTCGGATTGGCAACGCGTGCTGGAGCAGCGGCTTTCGCCCCTGTATATCTCGGTGCATGCCACCGATCCCGAAGTGCGGGCTCGCCTGCTCAAGAATGATAAGCTGGAACCGGTGCTGGAAAGATTGCACTGGCTCAAGCAAAATGATTTGCAATTCCATACCCAAATGGTCGTCGTTCCCGAGTGGAATGACGGGGAGATGCTGGAAAAATCCCTGCGGGAATTGCGTCCTTTGCGGCCGCATTTGCAAAGCATTTCCGTGGTGCCCATAGGGCTCACCGGACATCGCGAAAAGCTGCCTAACCTTCGCTGCATGACTCTCGAAGAGGCACGCGATACCTTGGAGCGCGTCGAGCGCCATGGGCGTGAGGCGTATGAAGAAACCGGCGAAAATTTCATTTTCGCGAGCGATGAAATTTATGTGCAGACCGGCGCACCTTTGCCGGAGGCCGACTTTTATGGTGACTTCAGCCAATACGAAAACGGCGTCGGCACCTTACGCGCCCTCATCGATGATTTCGGTCGTGAATTGGGCCGATTGCCCAAGGCCAAGCCCGGCTGGGAAATCACGGTTTTGACGGGTGATTTGGCGGGCGGAACCCAGCGAGAATTGCTGGAAACCCTGCGTGTGAAAAAGGGCTTGAGCTATGAACTCATCTCCTGCGAAAATCTGACCTTCGGCAAAAGTGTGACGGTGACGGGTCTTTTATGCGGCAAAGATTTTGCCGCCGCTCTGGAGAAAAGCCAGGGCAAGGGACCGATTTTAATTCCTCCCAATAGCCTCAATCGTAACGGCGCCTTCCTGGACGACATGACGCCAGCCGACTTGACCCAGAGGTTCGGGCGACCGGTTATCGTGCCTAATAGCTTTCGGGATTATTTCCCCGCTTAAACATGAAGCGCTTCACCCAAATCGCATTCAGCCTGGGTTTGGCATTTTGGGTGATGGCATTGGCTTTCCCCAACCAGACCTTGGCTAATGAATCGTGGCGCAAAGAACCCTCCATTCCTCTGCCAGGCGGAACGGCCTATGTGTCCCACGGTTTAGTGGGCGTCTTCGCCGGTGGCAAGATTAAGGATTTGGATGAATCGCAAAGCCTATTTCAATGGCAAGGCGAACTCAGCTATTTCTACTACCCCTGGCTTAGTGGGGCCGCGGGGTTTCGTATTAAGGCGGGCGAGCCCTATGATACGGCCCAAAAGGTGGAAAACCGTTATTTCCTGGCACTTCGCGCCCACAAAGCTTGGAGCAAGGTCGTGGTTTTCGCTGGACCCGAGCTGGGCGTCGATAATTTGAATCTCACCAGTTCGACGCGCCCCCAAAACGATTCTTTAGCTAAAGATGTTTTGACCAAAACCTTCAGCAATACCGGCGCTGCCGTGGGCTTGGAATTGGGGCTGGGCTGGAAACCCCTGCCCTGGGTCGGCTTGACCTATGGACATCGCTTGGAATACAGCCTGGCCAACCTAACGCGTGAATCCAGCCGGGCCTCGCGAACTTTTAATTTGCGCACTCTACCCGGCATTAGCTTTGATTTATTGCCGTTTTTGCCCCGTTTGCATGAGTCGGTGCATGCTTTTTATGTCTTTGCCGAATATCAAAACGGCTATTTGCTCATTGTCGACGACCGCCGCCGAGTCGAAGGTGCCTGGTTGGCCGGCGCTACCCTGGCATTTTAAAGGCAAACGAGGTATTTTTGCCTCCCCCTCCGGCTTAATGCCTGGAGGGATACGAAAGCGTGCGGTTTTGCCGTATTCGCTTTCATCACCTGCTCCAGAATCCGTGACTGCGGAAAGTCTGGGGCCAAACCGACGCTGGCTTGACAATCAGCGACGGAAGTCCGAAGGGAGGGCTTATGCCCAAATTTTATGAGACCGTGGTGGTCGTCGACGCCATGATCCCCGACGAAAGCATCTCGTCCGAATTCGATGCCATCACCAAGCAAATCGAAGGCCAGGGCAAAATCCTGCGCGTCGATCGCTGGGGCAAGCGCAAGCTTGCTTATCCCATCAAAAAGCGTTCGCACGGCGAATACGCCGTGTTCTATTACGAGAGTGAAGCGGCTTTGCCCGCCGAAATCGAAAAGCGCTTGCGCATTAATGAAAACGCCCTTCGCTGGCTGACCGTCGCCGAAAATCCCGTGGGCTTGCCTCCGGAACGCGTCGAAGAAGAAGCCAAGACCGAAGAAGTCGAGACTATCGGCTCCCGGAAGGAGGACTAAGTGGCTTTTGGAAAAGATCGCAAAGACAAAAAAGACAAAAAAGATCGCAAGGATAAGAAGGATCGCGACGGGAAGAAACGGCGGAAAGTCTGTTACTTCACCGAAAACAAGATCAAGAATATCGATTACAAGGACGAAAAGCTGCTTAAGAAGTTCGTGAACGAACGCGGCAAGATCGTCTCGCGCAAGCTTTCCGGTACGTCAGCGCGCTATCAGCGCCAGCTGGCCGTCGCCGTAAAGCGGGCTCGCCATCTCGCTCTCCTGCCTTTCGTGGCAGAGAACATGCGCTGAGCGCCGAAAGGAAAATCCCATGGAAGTCATTCTCAAAGAAGAAATGAAGGGTCTGGGCAAGGCGCTGGAACTCGTCAAAGTCAAGAACGGCTACGCCCACAATTACCTGTTTCCCCGCGGCATGGCCGTGCTGGCTACCACCAGCGCGCGCAAGCAGCTGGAGCAGGAAAGAGCCCTAGGCGAAGCGCGCGCCAAACAAGAGCGCGCGCAATGGCAGACCGTTGCCGACAAATTGCAGAACGTTTCCGTCACCATCGCTTCGCGCGTGGCGGAAGGCGAGAAGCTTTATGGTTCGGTGACAGCTCAGGACATTGCCGCCAAGTTGCGTGAAACCGGCCGCGATATCGATCGCAAGAACATTTTGCTGGCCGAACCTATCAAGCAATTGGGCATGTATACGGTCAAGGTTCAATTGCATCGCGACGTCGAGGCCAAGATTAAGCTCTGGGTCATCTCCGACGAATCGAAGTAATTATTCTCGTGTATTGAAGGGCAATCCGTCTTCCTGACGGGTTGCCTTTTTTATTGCTTTTTTTCCGGTGAGCGAGGTAAACGATGAAGGCTGTGGATATCGTGGTCATGGGCGCGCGTGGGCGCATGGGGCAAATGGTTTTGTCGGCCTGTTCGCGCAAATTGAAAGCCGAGCCAGGATGCCTGCGCGTGCTGGCTGGTATTGAGGCCCCAGGCCAAGCCAGTCCCGATGAAACGGTGACGGTCGAAGGTTTGCAAGTTCCCGTCACCGACAGGCTGGACCAAGCCCTCAAAGCCGGTGCCGTGATCATCGATTTCACCTCACCCGAAGCCAGCCTTGCCGCTTTGGAGATTGCTGTCACTCAAAGTGCAGCGCATGTTTTGTGCACAACCGGTTTGAACGAAGCTCAAAAAGCTAAGGTGCTGGAGGCGGCAAAGCGCATCCCCGTTTTGATGTCACCCAATATGAGTTTGGGCGTCAATTTGATGTTCAAGGTCACCGAAATGGTGGCCAAGGCGCTGGGTCCTGATTTCGACGTGGAAATTATTGAGGCCCATCACAACCAGAAAAAAGATTCGCCCAGCGGTACGGCTTTAGGCTTTGCTGAGGCCGTAGCCCGAGGCCATGAAGTCAACCTTAAGGACAAAGCCAATTATGGCCGCGAAGGGCTTGTTGGAGCCCGCCCCAAGGGAGAAATTGGCATTCATGCTGTACGTGGTGGCGACATTGTCGGCGACCATATCGTGCTCTTGGCGGGCGACGGGGAGCGCATCGAGTTGAAGCATATGGCTCATAGCCGCATGACTTTTGCTCAAGGCGCCTTAAGAGCCGCCCTTTGGCTTTCCGGTCGCCCTCCGGGACTTTATTCCATGAATGATGTTTTGGGGCTTTAGGCCTATTCTTGGCGAGGCCCTAAGGGTCTTGTAGATTGCTGACAAACCCTGGGGAGCATTTTTTGCGCAAGCCCACTTCATCCTATTGTTTTGCCGCCCGCCTGATGGTTTGGGTTCTGAGCGGTTTGGCCGTTTTTGTCGTCCAAGGTCGGGCCGCCGAATCCGATCCTTATGGCGTGAGCAAGCCTAAACCCGATTCCGCTCAAATCAAGTCCTCCCCGGCAAAAGACACCAGCGTCACGGTTAAAGATTCGGCCGCGAAGGCAAGTCGGGACAGCGCGGTCGCGGTGAAACCGGATTCGGCAAAAGCCGCAAAGCCGGATACAGGTATAGCAGGTGCGGCGGTGGACTCAGTCAAGTCCAAAGCCTTGATTGCCGACACCGTGAAAAACGCTGAGATCAAGACGGTCGATACCGCCAAGGTCGCAGAAAAGAAAGTGAAGCGCCAGCGGGTGGTACGTGAAGTCACGGTGAATACCCTGGATGAAATGAAAGGGCGCTATCGCTCGCCGAAGAAAGCCCTGTTCATGTCCTTGGTGGTGCCAGGATTGGGTCAGGCCTATGTCGGCCAAACCGCATTCAATTATGCTCGCGCTGCGACCTACCTTCTCATCGACGTTTCCTTGGGCGTGGCTTGGTATCAATATGTTGTCGTCAAGCATGATCGACAGGTGAAGCGCTATCGGCAGCATGCCGATGAAAATTGGAGTCTCAGCAAATACGAAGACAGCCTCAGTCAACGCTTCGGCGTTGCTAGCAGCAAATCATCCCCGGCCGACTTCATAAAGGCAAATGTCAACCGCGCCTATTATTGCGGCACCGTCATCAATCAAGACGGTTCAAGTGCGGCGAAAAACCTTTATCTCGGATGCAATGACTATGACAGCGCTGAAAATTTTTCCTCGCAGCTGGGTGAATTCCGTCGCCAGTATAGCGATGCCAATTTGAGCGCCGAGGCCATTGGGCAAAATCGAG
Organism: Fibrobacterota bacterium; assembly: GCA_043753995.1. GTDB lineage: Bacteria > Fibrobacterota > Fibrobacteria > UBA11236 > UBA11236 > JAYUVP01. The sequence continues at coordinate 19,919 of JAYUVP010000043.1, read as the reverse complement.
CCAAGTTTCGGGATGTTTTCGAATTCTATGAAATCATTGGCAAGGAGCAGGAATTCATTCAAGGTTGGAAAGACGTCGAAGTGCGCGCCCTGCCTGACACCGGTATCGACGCACGCAGCGCGGCCCGAGATCAATATGTGTCCATGCGACAAAGGGCCGAACGCTATTCCAAAATGCAGGCGAATTTCATCGGTGGCCTGGTGGCGAATCATATCATCAGCGCTATCGATGCGGCGCTCGCTGCCCGGTATCACAATCGCGCGCTCTATGAGACGGAGCATGCCTGGTATGACAAGTTGCGCCTAAATAGCCGTATTGCTTTTCAAGACGTGGATTTGCAATCCTGGGTTGGCGCCACGTTATCCTTTTGAATCAATTGATGCGCCGCCTTTCCCTCGCCCTTCCTTTCCTGACCTTGGGAATCCTTGGGGCTACCTATTCTCCCGTCCTGGCCCAAAGCGAGGTGCTGGAAATCGACTCCTTGCCTAGGGGTCCAGTCAGAGAATTTTCGCCGGGTACGGCCGTGATGCCATTAGCAGATTCTTCCGTCACGGAGGATCCGCAAAATGCCAATAAATCGGATTCCGCAGTCTCCCCAGAAAAGGCCGCGACCTTGGTCACGACTCCGGCAGGGGAAAAACAGGTTTCGGCGGCCAGGGATTCAGGCTTCACCATCGAAATGGACCGTAGCCTTGGGAAAAATGCCGATAAAAGTTTAAGCCTGGCTTTATTGGGCGCCTTGATTCTCCCTGGCACCGGCGAATTTTATTTGCGTGAATCGGGGCAGGCTAAGCCTTTTTTACTGGTGGAATTGGGGTTTTGGGCCAGCCTTTGCGTGTCATGGTGGTCCATGGATAGCCATTTGCAGAGTGCTCGGAATATCGCCTCGGATTATGCGGGCATTGACGCTTCGAATAAAAGCGTGGCATTCCTGAATACCATGTCCGAGTATCGCTCCTATTTGGAAAAAGAACATCGCAATGACAGCTATGAATTGTCGCAAATACTTTCGGGCAAGCGCGATGGCCGATATGATATCCCCTCGTCGCCAGAAAACTATTGGGATTTCGGTAGTTCCAATACTCCCGAAAACACCCGTCATTGGAAAACCTTTCAATCCACTTTGCGTTATTACCGGGCCTCGAAAATTGCTCTGACTTTCGCCATTGGCGGCTTAGCTCTGAATCGCGTCGCCGCCTTGGCTCATACTTTGAGATTGTACCGTCGCACCGCGAGCCAAGGATTGAGCTGGCAGGCTATTCCGGAGTTCGGCCCAAATAGCGCTGGAGTGAAGTGGGTGTGCGCGTTTTGACGACGGGTTTTTTCCGACGGGATGGACTTGGCTGAGTCGCAGTCACCTCAGGTGGATTTTTCAGGGTAAACTGGGAAAAGAATTTCCAGGCCAGAATGCTTAAATCAATGCGCGGCGTATTGTTATAAATCATGTGATCCCCGCCGACGCTGCAAAGCCCGGTCGATACGCTGTCCTGGCAATGGGAATAGGTCAGGCATTGGCTTGGAGCCGATAGTACCACGGTGTCTGGCTCTCCTTCACAGTGATTGACCTTTGCCCATATTCGTAAAGTCGAATCGGCACCTGGATAAATGCTTTTGCCCGCATAAGGCACAACCGAGTCTTCATAGCCGTGAAAATTGAGAATTGGTATAGGGCGCGCCGGTTTGGCCGGAACCAAAAGCATGCCGGAAAATCCGGCCACGGCGGCAAAGACATCGCCCGCTTCGGCGGCCAGTCGCTGTGCCATGGCCCCGCCATTGGAATGCCCCGTAGCATAAACCCGGTGGCCATCAATGACATAAGCTTCGCGGATATGTTTCACCACAGCCTTGATAAAGCCAACATCGTCGCGATTTTCACGCTCGGCCCGACCGCAACAGCCAATACCTGCATTCCAGGAATTGCTGTCTCCTTGAGGCCATGCAACGAGGAAGGTATCGATATCCACCCGCCACTTGAAGCCGGACAACTGGCTCTGACCTGCGGCGGGATTTGTATAGCCGTGCAAATCCACGATGAGCGGTAAAGGTTTGATGCTGTCATAAGCCTTAGGTAAGCGCAGCAAATAGCTGCGCATCATGCCGTCAAAATTCAGAAGAATCGACTTTGTGACTTGGGCGAAAACCATGTTTCCGCCTAGGAGGAAAAGCAGGGCGAATTGCTGAAATTGGCGCATAGTGGCTCCATTGGGCGAGGCAGCAAGGAAAATTGAGTCTGCATCCAGTGTAATTATTTATCGGTTTCTACTCGCCCCTTGCATTCTTTTGAGGGAGTGGTTAAAGTGAACTCATGTCTTTTCCGGCCATGAAAATCAACCTGGGACTGCTGCTTAGCCTGCTTGGCTAGGGAGTGGTGACCGCGTTGCGCGAAAAAGCCCACTCCTCCGAGTGGGCTTTTTCATTGGGGGAATTTCGATGCTCGGCAAAGAAACCCCGAAGTCAGGCCGGAAACACTGGGAGTGGGTTTTGACCAGGGATTCTCCTCACGGCAAAACAAGACAGAAAGGAAGAGCCAATGGCTTCCCCAATCGAAATGAAATCCCAGACGCCCTCAAGCGGGCGGCGTCCTTTTTTTTATGACGTGACCTTGCGCGACGGCAATCAGGCCCTGCGCCAGCCATGGAATCTCGAAGAAAAAGAGCGCGTCTTCAGGCAATTGCTCAAGTTGGGCGTGCAAGGCATTGAAATCGGTTTCGCGGGTGCGAGCGATATGGATTTCGCCGCTTGCGTGCATCTCGCCAAGTTGGCGCCCGATGATGTGGTCATCAGCAGCCTCGCCCGTACCGTGCCGCGCGACATCGAGCGCGCCTGGGAAGCAGTGAAGGGAGCGGCCCAACCGCGCATCCATACCTTCATCACCACCTCCAGCCATAATATGGAGCATGTCTTGCGCATGACTCCCGCCCAAGTGAAGCAGCGCGCCGTGGAGTCGGTAGCTCTCATTCGCAAGCTCATGGGCAATAAGGGAACCATACAGTTTTCCGCTGAACATTTCGGCGATTGCCGTGACAATATGGATTTCGTCATCGAAGTGTTTCACGCCGTCATTGAGGCGGGGGCTACGGTGATCAATTTGCCGAATACCGTGGAGCGTTATCGTCCCATGCTTTTCGTCGACATGGTGAGGCAGGTGGTCGAGGCTTTGCCCAAGCACATCACCATCGCCGTCCACACCCACAATGATTTGGGCATGGCCACGGCGACCACGGTGGAAAGCTATTTCGCGGGCGCGACCCAACTCGAATGCGCCATGAATGGCCTCGGCGAGCGCGCGGGCAATACCAATCTCTACGAGGTGGCGTGTGCCTTGTACAATTGCGAAGAGCAAGTGCCTTTGCGCATGGACGCCATTTACGAATCGGCCTTATTGGTTTCGGAGTGGGCGCAAGTGCCCTTGTACGAGAAGGCCCCTCTTGTGGGCCTTGATGTCGTCGCGCATCGCAGCGGCATACACCAAGACGGCGCAGCCAAGACCAAGGGCTTGGAAAAAGGCGCTTATCGCGCCATCAATGGCGGCCTCATCGGCCGCAAGGAAAGCGATCGTCTTGCCTTTACCAGCCAAAGCGGCAAGTCGGCGGTATTTGAAATCGTGCGCGACTTGGGATTGCCCATTTCCATGGAAGAAGCGGCAGCCTTGCAGCCCGTGCTCAAAACCATGTCGGAAGGCAATGGCAAGGGCGAGCTCAATGATGCCGACATCGTGAAGGCCTATGAGCGCGAGATTTTGCAGGTGGCCGGCCCTTTGGAATTCTTGGATCTGAGCATGACTTCGCATGAGGAAGAGTTCAGTTTCGATATTCGCTGGCAGGGCAAAAGCATGCAAATCAAAGGCGCCGGCACCGGACCCATCGATGCCTGCGTGAAAGCCGTCGAGACCATAGGCCTGTATTTTCACCTCGTCGAATACCGGCAAGTAGGTCTCAATGTCGAGCGCGCCGAATTCGCCGCCGATGCCGCCACGGAAATCAAGTTGCAGCAGCGTTCCGGCAAGGACGGTGCGCCCTTGGGTGCCGTGGTCATTGGACGTGGGGTCGATAAGGACACCATCAAGGCCAATGTGCGCGCTTTATTCAATGGCATGAATCTGTCTTTGCGCCAAAAGCGCTGAACTCCGTCGGGTCTCAAGGAAATATCGCATGTCCCAACTTCCCCAAAGACCCGGCTTTCGCCACACCCCTCCCGCCGCACCCCGGTTTTTGCCGGGGCAGCGCTGGGTCAGCGAATCCGAGCCGGAGCTGGGCTTGGGCCTCATTCTACAAGTGAACTTTCGCGACTTGCGCATCAGCTTTCCCGCCGTCGGGGAAGAGCGGGTGTACATGCATCGCAATGCCCCCTTGCGTCGGGTACGATTGCATAATGGGGATCGCGCCCGAGGCCGCGAAGGCCAAGTCTTTGTCGTCGATCGCATCACGGAAAAAGACGGCCTATTCACCTATTTCGGCGGTGGTCGGCAATTGGGCGAAGGCGAATTGCTCGATCGCATGGCCTTCAGCGATCCCGACAAGCAGCTCTTGGCCGGCAAAGTGGATGGTCCCGAAGCTTGGAACCTTCGCTATCGCACCCAAAAATTGCGCGAGGCCATGCAGGGATCGCGCGTGCGCGGTCTTTGCGGGGCGCGTCTGCAATTGCTACCGCATCAAATGGGCATTGCCCATGAAGTTGCTTCGCGCCATCGTCCCCGCGTTTTATTGGCCGACGAGGTGGGTTTGGGTAAGACCATTGAAGCAGGCTTGATTTTCCATCGTCTCTATGTGGCCGGTCAAATATCACGCGTGCTCATCGTGACGCCGACCCAACTCGTGCATCAATGGCTCGTCGAAATGTTTCGCCGCTTCAATCACATGTTCACGGTTGTCGACGAGGATTTATGCCGCGCCGAGGAAAAGGGCGACAAAGGCGACGCCAGCCGCAATCCCTTTTTGCAAAGGCAAACCATTCTTTGCGAAACTGATTTGTTCGCGAATTCACCGCGTCGTGTTCAACAGGCAATCACCGCCGGCATTGATTTGCTCATTGTCGATGAAGCCCATCATCTGGCTTGGAGTCCCGAACGGGTTTCACCCGAATATCGAGCCATCGAAGAGCTTGCCGCGGTGGCCTCGCGGGTTTTATTGCTGACCGCCACCCCGATACAGTTGGGGCAGGCCGGGCACTTCGCGCGCTTGCGGCTCCTCGATCCCGATCGCTTTTCCGACTACAACGCCTTTCTCGCTGAGACCGGCCGCTATCAAGAATTGGCCGCTACGATTGACCGACTTTTAGCGGGCGAAAAACCGGATGCCGAAGTTGCGGCGGCTTTGCGTGCGGCCTTTCCGGACGATGCCGCCTTGCAAGCGCGCATTGCCGACTATCTCTCGGGCAATGCCCAAGCCAGGAAAGCCTTGGTGGACGATCTCATCGACCGGCATGGCACCGGACGTCTGATGTTCCGCAATCGCAGGCAGGCTTTAGGCGGTTTTCCACCCCGGGTGGTGGTGGATGCGCCGCTGGACGGGAACGAAGAGCATGCGACTCTCGCGCAGTATTTCTCGCGAAAACTCGCAGGGCAGGCTTCGCAGCAAATGGCGGAAAGATCGGTATTGAGTGAAGCGGAGCTGGCCCGTCTCTTGGCCGGAGCGCCGGCTTTCACCTCCTCGGATTTACCGGGCTTCCCCGAAGATGCGGGAGAATTCCTGCGGCGGGCTTGGCGGCGTGATCCACGTATCGATTGGTTGATTCAATTGCTGAAGCGATTGGCTGGCGAAAAAATCCTTTTGATCGCCTCGCATAAGAATGTGATTTTCGCCCTCAGCGAATTATTGCCGACCTTGACTACGACGCCTTTCTCGGTCTTTCATGAAAATCTGACCATGACCACCCGCGATCGGAATGCCGCATGGTTCGCGGATCCGTCGGGCGCGCAAATTTTGCTTTGCTCGGAAATCGGCAGCGAAGGGCGCAATTTCCAATTCTCGCATCATTTGGTTCTGTTCGATTTGCCTCTCGATCCCAGCGTGCTGGAACAGCGCATCGGTCGTCTCGATCGCATCGGCCAGAATCAGGACATTCATATTCACCTTCCGTATTTGCGGGGAACCGTGCATGAAGTGGTGTATCGCTGGTATGCCGAAGGCATGGGTGCCTTTCGCGATACCGTACTCGGCGCGGACTATGTCAAGGAAAGGCAAATCGGCGAGGTTTTGAAAGTCTGCTCACTGGCTTTAAGCGTCGAGGCGCGCGAGGACGGTGCGGAGGTTCAAACGGAATTGCCGCAAGCCATTCAAGACTTATGCGAAAGCACACGCCGACTCGCGTCGGAATTGCGCGCCACCTTGGAACAAGGGCGCGATCGCCTGCTGGAAATCAATTCGCAACGCCCGGAAATGGCGCGCGCGCTCATAGCCGAAATCAAGGCTGAGGATGAAGACGAAGAACTCGAAGGGCATCTCGAAACCGTTTTCGATCACTTCGGTTTGGAAATAGAAGACACTGCCCTGAAGCGCGGGTATTTCATCACCCCTGGTGAACGTATGACCTTGGACAGCTTTCCGGGCGTACCGGAATTGGGTTTGGCCCTCACCTTCGATCGCTCCGAAGCCATATCTCATGAAGACGTGGCCTTCATGAGCATGGACCATCCCGTCATGCGCGGCGCGGTAGATTTGATTCTCGATGGTCAGGAAGGCAAGACGGGCTTTGTAGGCTGGGCCGAGGCTCCCCGCAAAGGCGTCGCCCTGGAGGCGGTCTTTCTCCTCGAAGCCACGGCACCCGGGCATTTACGTGTCGATCGCTTTTTGCCGCCAACACCTTTGCGCGTTTTAGTGGATGATGCCGGTGACAATTTGACTGAGTTCCTGCCGCGCCTCGATGCTTCGGATTTAGAGCCCGCGCCGACGACCTTGTTGGAAGAGCATCATCAAGAATTCGATCGACTCATGCCCAAATTATTGGAAGCCGCCAAAACCAAGGCGGGTTTCATGGAGTCGACGCGCAAAAAAGAGGCTCATAAAGAGGCGGAAAAACGATTGCTCGGCGAAGTGCAACGTTTGCGCGATTTGCAGGCTGTTGGGGCTCCCGTCAATCCTTCGGAAATTGAAGCTGCTGAGGCCCACGCTTCGGCGGTATTGCACGAAATCGCCAGGGCAGAATTGCGCATCGACGCCACGCGCATTGTTCTCATGGGCCGCATGGCCTGGTAGCTGGGTTTAATCTCTAACTTTTAGCCTTGGCTTCGGGCATTCCGCAGCCGCAGAGGATGCCACCCCTTGTCGACTAAGGCCTTTGATTTTGCTCTGGAAGAAGAGGCATTGCGCAAGGCGCTCAATGCTCCGCAATTTGAAGCCGTCATGCATGCTCCTGGCCCGCAATTGATTCTGGCGGGAGCGGGTAGCGGTAAGACGCGCGTCTTGACCTTTAAGATTGCCTGGTTGATTCAGGCGCATGGCTATCGCTCCGATGAAATTTTATCGGTGACTTTCACCAATAAAGCCGCCGCCGAAATGCGCGATCGCGTCGGCAAGCTTTTGGGTTTTACCGCCCGCCTACGGTGGATGGGCACCTTTCATTCGATATGCGCGCGCCTCTTGCGATTGCATGCCACGCGCTTGGGTTATAGCTCCAGCTTCACCATATTCGACACCGACGACCAGCGCAAATTCGTGCGCCGATTGCTTGCGGATCAAAAGCTCGAAGAGGATGCCCGCTTCACCCCGGACAAGCTGCGCTTCTGGGTGAGCTCCATGAAAAACAAGGGGCTCTCACCCGAAGACGCCCATCGTGAGGCCGCGGATCGCTTCGAGGAGCGCATGGCCGCGCTTTATGCCTTGTATCAAGTCGAGATGCAAAAGGCCAATGCCATGGACTTCGACGATCTCATTTTGCTGTCCATTCGTTTGCTGAAGTCCTTTCCTGAAGTTCGGGCACTCTATCAAAAGGGCTTTCACTATGTCTTGGTCGACGAATACCAGGACACCAATAAAGCGCAATACCAACTCATCCAATTACTGCTAGGCCCGCATCACAATTTGGTGGTGGTGGGCGACGATGACCAAAGCATATACGGTTGGCGCGGCGCGGATATCGGCAATATCCTCAGCTTCAAACAAGATTATGCCAATGCCAAGATCACTAAGCTTGAGCAGAATTACCGGTCCAGCGGCCATATTCTGGGTGTCGCGGGATCGGTCATTAAGAACAATCTCCAGCGTATGGAAAAGCGGGTTTGGACCGACAATCCCCCGGGGGATAAACCTTCGCTCACCGAGCATGATGACGACAATATCGAAGCCGCGTGGGTGGCCCGCAAAATGTTGTCGGACACGCGCTACCGTCCTGGGCAAACCGCCGTTTTCTACCGCACCAATGCCCAGTCGCGTGTACTCGAAGACGAATTGCGTCGCCAGCGCATCCCCTATTTGATCGTCGGCGGCATACGCTTTTACGAACGCAAAGAAGTGAAGGACTTGCTCGCCTATTTGCGACTTTTAGTGAACCCAAAAGACAGCATTTCCCTGCAGCGCGTGATCAATGTGCCCAAGCGAGGGCTGGGCGATACCAGCATGCAAAAGGTTCAAGACTTGGCGAAGGCCAAAGGCCTTACCCTGATGGATGCTTTGAAGCGCGCCGATGAAGCGGGCGTTGGGGCCAAGGCCTTGTCGGAAATCCGCAAGTTCGTGAGTCTTGTTCGCGACCTGCGCGCCTTGGCGGCATCCATGGCCTTGCCTGATTTGATTGCCGAGTTGATCAATCGCAGCGGTTATCGCGCCTTTCTAGAAACGGAAGGCACCGACGAAAGCGTAGATCGTCTCAACAATATCGAGGAATTAGTTGCGGCGGCGCAAGATTTCATGGAGAGAAAATCGCGCGGGGAAATCGACGTCGAAGGATTACCCGACGCGCCTCCTGAGCCCTTGGCGCTCAAGTTGGACATGGGTGGGGAGGAAGTCGAATTCGACGGCGACCAAGTCACCTTGAACCCCTCTGATTTTTCGGCGGCGAATCAGAATGGCGCAGCGGAAGGCAGCGAGGGAGAGAATGCCGCCACGACGCATAATCTCGCCGTCGATCTCGATTTATTCCTTCAGGAAATCGCCTTGGTCTCCGACTCGGATTCGCTGAAGCAAAGCCAAGAGGCTGTCACTCTGATGACCGTGCATAGCGCCAAGGGCTTGGAATTCCCCCGCGTCTTCGTCACCGGCCTCGAAGATGGCCTCTTCCCGCTATTGCGCGACGATGATGGCGATATCGAAGAAGAGCGCCGCTTATTCTATGTCGCCGCCACTCGTGCCGAAAAAGATTTGCATCTCAGTTATGCCCGCCGCCGCCGCCGCTATGGCGGCTTTCAAGATGCTCTGGGATCGCGCTTCCTCACCGAAATCGATAAAAATCATTTGGAATTGAAGATCGCTCAGGCTCGGTCACGCCCGTCTTTCCGCGATCGCGAGGACGATAGCCATCATCGTCATGCCGAAGTGGCCTATGAGGATCTTAGTCAGGAAGAAGACGGATTGCGCAAGGGACAAAAGGTGCAGCATGCCCGCTTTGGCATCGGCAGCGTGGTTTCCTCCGAGGGTCATGGTGAGCAAATGCGGGTGACCGTGCTTTTTCAAGATCATATTCGCCGGACCCTGCTGGCCAAGTTCGCGAATTTGAAGGTGCTTAGCTAGTGGCGCCATAACGGCAACTTGACTTTGGTGGCTACCGTAGCTACTGTAAGGGTGATGAAGGCCGTCGGCATCAAAAACCTCAAAAACAGTTTGAGCAAATATCTCGACATGGTTCGTGAAGGGGAAGTCATTTACGTGACCGATCGCGACGACATCATTGCCGAAATTCACAAGCCGGTGAGTGCGCCGACGCGAATGGTTTCGCGTTGGGAATCGTTTCTGAATGAGGAAGAACGAAACGGTTCGATTCAGCGTGCCAAGCATACCGGACCTTCGCGGGTCGCGGAATGGGCGGCCAAGCTCAAGCCCACCAAGGGTATTTCTGACTGGCAAACCCTATTGGATGAAACTCGCGAAGAACGATTTCCGTGAAATTTGCTTACTTCGATTCCAGCGCGGTTTTGGCTTTCCTGATGCAGCAACCCAGCGGTGAAACCATCGCTGAATTGTGGCAAGAATTCGAAAGCAAAACTTCTTCTCTGCTTTTGGAAGCGGAATGCCTCATCAACTTGCGGCGCAATGCCCTTCGCGTGCAGGGCATCCCCTCCGACAAATGGTTGGCTCCCAGACTTGCGGCTCTTTCCCAACTTTTACAAGAAATCACTCTGAAGGAAATCGATACTTCGATTCTGGAAATCATTCGGCGCGAAAGCCATTTATCCGAGTGCCGTACCTTGGATGCCATTCATTTGGCGACAGCCCTGTATTTTCGAGATAAAAGCGATGAAGAATTTGAGGTGGTTACCCTAGATGATAAAATGCGGCAACTTTCAACAAAACTGAATTTCCGAGTTTGGCCTGCTGTCTGAAATGGGCGTTAGCACGGCTTAATCCGTGCAACTTTGCTAAACTTGAACCTTCCTTCACCTTTTCGGCAACGGGTCTCTCATGGCAGTCGAACGCGAACAGCTCCTCAAAATGGCCAAGTTGGCGCGCTTGCATTTCACCGACGAAGAATTGGGGCGTATGGAGAAATCTCTGGGCCAATTGGTGGATTATGTCGACAGCCTGCAAAAACTGGATTTGAAAGACGTCGAACCCATGTTGGCCGTCGACACCGCGCCGCGCCCCATGCGTCCCGACGTGATAGGGGAGATGTTGCCCAAGGAGGCAGCCTTTCGCAATGCCCCTGAGGTCAATCTCGACCACTTTTCCATTCCCAAGGTCATCGGCGGCTAAAGCCTCCGCGAAGCGAGCGCCGAGCGCGTCCGATGAGTTTTACGACCGGCTCTAGCCTCACCGTCACCTGCGTGGTACCGGCGAGACTCGACTCCAGCCGTCTACCCGCGAAATTATTACGGCCAATTCAGGGCATTCCCCTGCTGGTGCACACCCTGGACCGAGCCGTTGAAGCGAATTGCTTTGCCCGCGTGATTTGCATTACCGATCATCCTCGACTTGCCGAAATCGTGGTCGCCGCCGGGCATGAAGCCTGTTTGGGTGGCCATGCCACCAATGGAACTGAACGTATTGCCAAACACCTGCATTTATTGCCTGGCGACCTCTTTGTGAATTTGCAAGGGGACGAACCGGCTTTTCCAGCCTCGGGATTACGCCAGCTTGCCGAGGGTTTGGCCCGAAATCCCCAAGGAGCGCATTTGCTCCTGCACCGGCAACCTGCACCTACCGAGGCCTTGGTAGACCCTCATCGCGTCAAAGCCGAAATCGATGCGAATGGCCGAATTGTGGACTTATGGCGGGTGCAGCCACTTTGGCGAGGCCTTTCCTCCCATTTGCAGGCCGGTGCCTATGGCTATGCACGTCCTTGGCTACAGCGCTATGCCGCCTTGCCGCCATCGGCACGCGAATTGGCATTAAGTCATGAAATGCTGCGATTGCCGGATTTGGACGAACTGAAAGCCCATGCTTTCGTAGGGCATAGCCAATCCGTGGATGTGGAGGCCGATTTGGTCTCAGCGAGCCGTTTAGTCGCGACTTTTCCCACCGCGCGCCGGGCCTAAGCACCCGCCCTAGTCCCCGCTTTTTCTCGTTTTCAAGCCATCCAATGCATCAGGTCGGCAGGGGCCGGGAGTTATCTTTGCCCGCGTGAACAAGCATAAGAATTCCAGCGTCAAGTATATCGTCGTGACTGGCGGCGTTCTCTCCGGTTTGGGCAAGGGCATAGCCGCGGCTTCTATCGGCAATTTGATTTCCGGTCGCCTCAAGGTCGTGCCCGTCAAATGCGACGGCTACTTGAATACCGATCCCGGAACCATGAATCCTATTGAGCACGGCGAGGTTTTCGTGCTCGACGATGGCGGCGAAGTCGACATGGATTTCGGCCACTATGAACGCTTCATGGGAATATCCTGCAAGTTCAACTGGAACTTGACCATGGGCAAGGTTTTCAAGACCATACTCGATCGCGAACGCCGCGGCGATTATCTCGGCAAGACCGTGCAATTCATTCCCCATGTCACCGACTGCATCAAGCAGTGGTTCGCCGATATCGCTCGCGAAGAGCAGGCCGATGTCATGCTCATCGAAGTGGGCGGCACCGTGGGTGACTTGGAGAATCAGTTCTACCTCGAGGCCATTCGTCAGCTCAAGCGCGATGTCGGTGAGGACAATGTCATTTATATACACCTTACCTATGTGCCCATTCCCGAAGGCGTGAATGAGCAGAAGAGCAAGCCCACGCAAATGTCGGTGCGCCTGCTCAATGAAAAAGGCATGGAGCCCGATGTTGTCATCGGTCGCTGCCCACAATTTTTGACGGCTCCGATTAAAGAGAAAATCGCGTCCTATTGCAATATTCCCGCCAGCCATGTGATTTCGGGCCCGGACGTGCGATCGGTTTATGAAATCCCGCTCATTTATGAGCGGGAAGGTTTGCCAGCCATTTTGCATTCGGAACTTGGCTTTTACTCACCGCCCGATTTACGTCAATGGGCGGTTTGGGTCGAAAACATCAAACGCAATCGCGAAAAGCCTCGCAAGGTGGTGACCATTGCCTTGTGCGGTAAGTACACCGCGCTGGAAGATTCCTATGCCTCCATCGTGGAAGCTCTGACACATTGCGGTGCTCATCTCGACTGTCGTGTCGAATTGCAATGGGTCGATACCACCCCACTCAGCACCATGGAAGAGGCGGCCAAGGCACTTCAAGGTGTTGACGGAGTCATCGTGCCGGGTGGCTTCGGCAAGCGCGGCATCGAAGGCAAAATGAAAATCATTCAGTATGCCCGCGAGAAAGACCTTCCCTATTTGGGCATATGCTATGGCATGCAATTGGCCGTCGTCGAATTCGCTCGTAATGTTTGTGGTCTCGCGGGTGCGAATACCACCGAGGTGGCCGAAGAGGGCGTGCGCGTCGATCACCCCATCATCGATATCTTGCCTGGCCAGCGCAATGTGACGCAAAAAGGTGGCACTATGCGCCTTGGCGGCCATGACGTGGAAATCAAGCCGGGCAGCCAAGCTTATGCGATTTTCGGTAAACGTGAAAAGGTGCGCCAACGCTTTCGTCATCGTTATGAAGTGAATCCCGAATACATTCAAAAGCTTGAGTCTCATGGCCTGCTTTTTTCCGGCAAGGCACCCGGGGAAGACATCATGCAAGTCATGGAATTGCCGGGCAAGCGGTTCTTCATGGGCTGCCAATTCCATCCAGAATTGACTTCGAGCTTACCTTCGCCTTCGCCCTTGTTTTATGAATTGGTGAAGGCCGCCCTTCGGGAATAAAGACATTCAATCTTCGGTAAATTATTTCCCATGGGGTGAAATGCCCATGGAGTTAAGCTTGCTTTGGGGCGTCTTGCTGTTCTAACATCGGAGAAGAGTCATGGCTGGGGTTTTCCGGCCAGGACAGAATATCTCCACCATGGCCCACTTGCTGATTTGTGACGATGAAGAGGCGATAGCGCATTTATTGCGCCGCTATCTTTCGACCAAAGGACATGAAGTCGACACCGTGGGTCATGCCGACGAAGCTTTGGAAAAACTTGAAACCGGCGTTTACGATGCCTTGGTCACGGACCTGAATTTGCATGGGCCAGACGGCTTCGATCTTTTGCAGGATGTGCGAGAGCGCGGCTACAATCTCCCCGTTCTTTTCACCACAGGCTATCCTTCGCAAGAAACCGCTATCAAGGCTTTGCGCGCAGGAGCTTTCGATTATTTGGTGAAACCTTTTGCCCTCGAAGAAGTCGCCGAACGTTTGGAGCGCGCCATCACCATGCGTCGCATGCGTGAAGAGAATGCTGTGTATGCGCGGCTCGTTTCTTTGCAAGCGGCGGGTAAGATTTTAGCCGAAGCGACCCACCCAGATACCTTGGCCCTAGAAGCCGCCCGCGTTGGAGCCAAATTATTGCGCGCAGAAGAAGGCTGGTTTTACCAAGGGGGTCCTGGCACCTCCTCTTTGTTAGCCACGGCCTCGCGCTTCATTCCCATGGTGGAAACGCTCCCCTGCCAAGCGGTGCTTCTCACCTTAGCGGAAAAATCCCTTCTGGCCGGCGAGCCGCAATGGCATGATCAAACCGAAGGTGCCTTCGGACGTTACCTGTGTGTTCCGGTGCAAATGCGCTCGACCATGGTGGGCACCTTGCTCGTGCGCCGCGATCTCGCCAAGCCCAAGTTTGATGCGGTGGATTTGGAAGTGGCCAGCCAACTTGCCGACAATGTCGGCCTGAACTTGCGTGCCTTAGGCGCTCATCGACACGAAGAGCGTGCGACTCCGCCCATGGAAAAGGCTTTGACGGCCTGGGCGGACTTGATTGGCCAACTCGTGGATCAGCATTGCTCCGATTATGAAAGCAAGCTGCAACGTGTCTTTGCCCTGGGTCGCTCCTTGATTCGCGCCATGGATTGGAGTCATATGGGCGAGAAGGATTGGCATTTGCTCAGCCAAGTCTATGATCTCTCCAAGCTTCGCGTGCCCCAAGACATTCTTACCAAGCGCGGTCCATTGGATGATCGAGAGCGCGGCTTCATCAAGCAACAGTCGCAATGGGCCAGGGAAAGGCTTTCCGACGTCCCGGGCATGCAGCCCGCGGCCCAAGCCCTGGAAGATTTGCATGAAGCTTTTGATGGCACCGGTTATCCGCGCGGCAAGCGGGGCCATGCCATTGATTCCGCGGCGCGTCTGCTCGCGGTGGTGGACGCTTATGTGGCCATGACTTCCACGCGGCCCTATCGCAGCCCCATGCGCCCAGGCGAGGCCATTCAATCCATTCGCAAGCGCTCGGGCACCCAATTCGACCCTGAAATTGTGCTGGCCTTGTCTTCTCTCGGCAGAGATTGAGGATTCCAATTCTCTAAAGACGCGGGTGTGTTCGCCCTCACAGATTTTTCCGCAAGCACAACCTAATTTGCCAGCATCGGCAAGGAGGTTTGACATGCGATTGACTCCCGGTGAACGAAAAGCCCTGCTTGTATTGTTCGCTTTGCTTTCCTTTGGCGGCGCCTTGAAGGCGCATCAAATCCATGAAACCCGCTGGGGCCAAGCCTTTTTGGGTCCGCCTCCTTTGCCCATGCCGGGTTCACGCCTGCCCGCCGCCCCGCCGCTGACGGTCAATTGGGTACCGACCCCTCTTGTTTCTGCGTCGCCTGAGAACCGGTCCCGGGAACAACCGACCCACCACGGCGCTTCCCCGCATGGAAAAACCAAGGCAGCCGGGAAATGTCCAGTAAATCTCAACCTGGCCGACCAAGAGTCGCTTTCCAGCTTACCTGGCGTGGGTGAGAAAACGGCAGCCGCCATATTGGCCTATCGGCGTCAGAAAGGGCCTTTTCAAAAGCCCGAGGATTTGCTTTCCGTCAAAGGAATAGGCCAGAAAAAGCTGGATCGAATGCGAGGCTGTTTGATACTATGAGCCTTAATATGGCCCGCAGGAAGTTCAAAAACCC
Organism: Fibrobacterota bacterium; assembly: GCA_043753995.1. Classification (GTDB taxonomy): domain Bacteria; phylum Fibrobacterota; class Fibrobacteria; order UBA11236; family UBA11236; genus JAYUVP01. The sequence goes on along the minus strand of JAYUVP010000043.1, from coordinate 4,413 downwards.
TAAAATTCTATAATGAGCCTATGAAGAAAAGCGCCCACAGCATCGTGGCCCTGGATATTTCGCCGGCTTCCCTGAAGTTGGCGGAATTTCAGCCGCTGGAAAATCAAATCCTTTGGGTGGCGGAACAGCCTCTCGATGCGAATCAATGGGGCAACGAGGCTTATTTGCAAGACGCCTTGCGGAATACCTTGGGTTCACGCGTGCACAATAAACGCGCGGAAATCGTGACTTCCGTGGCGGGCGAACATGCCTTGATTCGACAAGTCGAAGTACCCAATGCCGAAGACAATGTGCAAGACGCCATCGAATGGGAGATGGAGCAATATCTCGCGCATCCCCTGCCCGAATATTTGATGGATTGGCAGGCCCTTGGCCCCAATCGAGAAGAGACGGCGCGGTGTTTCCTGGTGGCGGCCTATCGTCGCAGCGAAGTGCAACGGTTACGCGCTTTAATCGAAAACACCGGGCATCCTCTGTCCGTGCTTGATGTGGATCTCTTCGCGGCACAAAATGTTTTTGAAGTCAACTATCCCGAACGCTTGCCGCTCAAAACCTTGCTCATCAAGGCGGATGCGCATAGTCTCAAATGCCTGCGAATGCATAATGGCGGATTTGTAGGCTGTGACATTCGTAGCGTCGACGAAAGCCTGGCCCAACTCGGCGGCAGTGATCGCATGAATCGCATTCGCGACCTGACGCGAGAGGTGCATGCCATCGCCGATCGCATCCAGGGAGATTGGGGTTTGGAGAGTTGCGTGGTTTGCGGGGATCTCGCGCTGGACGTGGATTTTCGCGCCGAACTCGAATCGGGCCTGCCTATCGAAGCGACGCCACTCGACTGTTTTCGCAATATCGGACTTCAGACGACAAATGATGCCCAGGCCGAATTGATGGCCACGGCGCCGCGTTTCGCCGGTGTCATCGGCTTGGCCCTTCGCCGCGGCGGGGATTGCTGATGATCAAGATTAACTTGCTCAAAAGCGAATTACCCAAGCAACCTCTGACTTCGCTGACGGAAGCGAGCACGGGTTCGCGCAAAATTCTGGTGACGGTGGCCCTCATCGCCTTGATCGGTGTGGCGGCCTATTTCGCACGCGGGCTATTCATGCCCAGCTCCGAAGAACCAGTCGCCTCGGCAGCTCCTGAGCCCGCTACGACGGCATCCGCCGTGGTAGAAACCCCACCGGAGCCACCGCCCATCGAACCTGCGGCGCCAGCCACGGGCGATGCCGTGGAAGACATTGTCACCGAATTGACCCGCAGCGCGGAAGCCGCCCCGAAACCGCGAGGCTATGTCGATCTTGTTCCATCGGAGCGTGTCGATTATCAATTGCAAACCGTGCAGCGCATTTTAAAAGACGTGAAGGCTATCACCCCGGTCGATGTGGGTTTTGCCCAATTCATTTTCACTCCTCCGGGTGAATTCTATGTGCATGGCTTAGCCTACAATCCCGAAAGCCTGGAACGATTCAAGGCCGGCTTGCAAGCCTTGCCGGGCGCCCAAATTCGGGAAGGCAAAAATGTGGTCGTTGGCGCGGGATCGCGCAAGGTGCAAGAGTTCAGCTTTTATTGCCAAGTGGAATATCCCATGCCGAATATGGGTGCGTCTCCCGATCGCGTAGTGCAAAGCAATAAGGTCGATGCGGCCTTGCGCAATGCCGTTTCCATGGCTGAAGGTATGGGGCTTAAATTACACATGCCCAAGCTCACGGGCACCGAAAATGCCGGTGGGGTAAAGCGCCTAGTCTTCGCGACTGAAACCGAGGCGAGCTATGACAAGTTGCAGGATTTTCTCGAGCAATTGCGCACCAGCCAAGCGCCATTCGGTGTTTTGCGGGTTTCCCTGCGGGCCCGCGGAGATGAAGACATGATAGCCGATCTCGATTTGGTGGCCTATGTGGGCGGCCGTCCCGGCGGCTGAGTCTGCCATGTCAGTTCGTATCGAAGGTGGGCTCTTAGGCGGCCTGCCTCTTAAAACCAATACCCGCGCCGGAGTCATTCGCCCGACCTCCGGCAAAGTCAGGCAAGCTCTATTCAATATGCTTGTCGGTCGATTTGAAGGCGGATCCTTTCTCGATTTATTCGCTGGCTCCGGGGCTGTCGCATTTGAAGCTCTCAGTCGTGGCGCTAGCCATGTGGTTGCCGTGGAGCGTCATGTGCAAGCCTATCAATTGCTCCGAGATAATGCTCTCCTAGTCGCCTCGAAGGAGCAGACACCGGGACGCTTGGAATATTTGAAAATCGAAGCTGCCGAATATTGTGACTTGCCCGAATCCCAGGCCGCTTTTGACGTGGCCTTCGCCGACCCGCCCTTCGACCAAGACTTCACACCGGTCGTAGCCATGCTGGCCGCGGTGCTTAAACCCGATGGCATTGCCGTGGTGCAGTATCCGACACGTCAACCTCCCACTTTCTCGTCCCAAGCCCATAGGCAAAAAATCTACGGTGAATCGACTCTAGCCTTTTTCGCCTTGAGCGATTTGCAGGTCGCTTGATTCAGGTTTTGCCGCGCGTATTGGGGGGTGGGCGAGTAGTATATTTTGACAAGGCCCTTGCATCGGAGCTCCTAACGTGACCAAGGCCATTTATCCCGGCACATTTGATCCCATCACCTATGGGCATCTCGATATTCTCGCACGAGCGGCTAAGCTTTTTTCCAGCGTGGATGTCGTGGTGGCGATCAATTCACGTAAGACCACCCTCTTTTCGCTCCCCGAAAGGCTCGAATTGATTCGAAGCGTGACGGGTCACCTTCCTAATGTGAAGGCTGTCGGTTTTGAGGGCTTGACGGTGGAATATCTCCGACAAAGCGGCGCCCAAGTATTGATTCGCGGCTTGCGAGCGGTGAGCGATTTCGAATATGAATTTCAAATGGCGCTCATGAACAAAAAACTCGAAGCCTCTTGCGAAACCGTTTATTTGACCCCCAATGAGAAATACACCTATTTGAACAGTACCATCATTCGCGAAGTAGCCCGCCTAGGCGGGGCACCAGAAACCTTGGCGGAATTCATACCTCCTCCTGTGGCAAAAGCGCTCCAAGCCAAGTTGAAGGAACAAGCCCTCGCCTCCGAAGTCGCGGCGAAAAAGGCGGCATCATGAATCGCGTATTGCCTCCCATTCTCAAGGTTTTATTGCTCATCAATGTCGGTATTTTTCTGGTGGATTATTTCACCAAGGGGCAGTTTTTCTATCGCTGGTTCGCTCTCGATCCGGCGGAGATCACCCAGAAGTTTCAGATTTGGCGCTTGGTCACCTATGCCTTCGTACATGATCCTTCGCCGCCTTTTCTGCACATTCTTTTCAACATGCTCATGCTTTTCATGTTCGGAGCGCCCTTGGTGCCGGTTTTCGGTGAACGGCGTTTTCTGTTTTTCTATTTGAGCAGTGGCTTATTCGCCGGACTGTGTTCCATGATTTTCTTCGCGGCCACCGGGAATCCTTCGGTGGTCATCGGAGCCTCCGGAGCCCTTTTCGCCTTGCTTTTCGCCTTTGCCCGCATTTTCCCCACCCAAGAATTTCTCATGTTTTTCCTATTTCCAGTGCAAGCCCGCTACGCTGTACTCATTATCGGCGCTATTGAACTTTTGGTCATCACCTCGAACGATCGCATTGCCCATATCGCCCATTTGGGAGGTGCGCTTTATGGTTGGATGTGGTTTCGAATGGAAGATAGGGTCACTGAAAGTTTAGGCCGGTGGAAGCGGCGCAAGCAAATCGGCATGGAAAAGGATTTACGTCGCGCTGAGCTGGATGTGAAAACGGCCATGGTCGACATCGATCCCATACTCAAGAAAATCTCCGACCTTGGCATTGGCGCCTTGTCGGAAGAAGAAAAAGCGATTTTGGAAAAGGCCAGCGAAGTGAAAAGAAAGCAGCGCGCTAAGGTGGTGAAGATGGATGACTGGCGTCAGCAAAAGCGTGACGCCACCTGAGTTTAGAATTCAGTCTTAGGAACGCTATTTATAACGCGCCCATCAAGCGGCCATAACCTCGACTTTAATCTATTCGCCCGCCATTTGACCGTATTTCGACGGTTTCGTTTCCCCATCGTTTTTCCAAATTGTGGCGCTAATGCCGTAGCTTTGGCAGGAGTATGCCATATTGAGGTGTCGGCGCTTAACGGCAAGTGCCACGATTCAGGTGGGTGGGGCCTCTTCGCATCAAAGCCTTTGAATTCGGAGCGTAGATGAGTTGCTAAGTCTGGCAAGCTAAGGCGGATTTGCTCGGCTATACAACTCGCCATTTCATAGGCGCCAAAGTCATCGAAGTGAGTGCGGTCCTGGGTGCCTTGGTCATTCCAATAAAGCTTCAAGGCTTGAGTCGAGCCAAGGGTTTCCAATATCATTGTGCCACAAGCATTTAAATCGAGCAATTGGATTTGCTCATCCATAGCGAATTGCCGGACACCGG
>JAYUVP010000042.1:0-16779 GCA_043753995.1 Fibrobacterota bacterium | reverse complement strand
GCCTGACACATCGTCCTCCGCAACCTGCAATACCTGCAACTCTTCGGGCTGAACCGGTCCACCGATATAAACCTTGTGCAAATCCTTGGGGCTTTGCTCGCCTAAATCACTTAAGTCGAAAATTTCGGACAAGGTTTATATCGGTGGACCGGTTCAGCCCGAAGAGTTGCAGGTATTGCAGGTTGCGGAGGACGATGTGTCAGGCGCTGTCGCTGTGGCACCGGCGGTTCATGTCGGCGGGTATTTCGCTAACCTTTCCGAAATTTTAGCCGCCGATCCCAAGCAATTGCGGCTTTTCCTCGGATATAGTGGCTGGGGAGCGGAACAATTGGAAAAGGAAGTCACTTGGGGAGCCTGGGAAGTTTGGCCAGGGGATGTCCGTCGATTGCTGCTGATTCCCGAGGATCAATTAATGCAGGGCGGTGATCAGGTGCGAGCTTTTCTCGGCAATACTTAATTAGGAAGTCCTGGACCCTGCTCCCCCTCGCCCAATGGTTGGGGGAGGTTGACCCTATGCTTATCTTTGGGTCGCATTAGCTGAGCTAGCTATGCCCTTCCTATGTCTTAGGAGGAGGTGGCTTCCCAGCGTTTGCACTCACCAGGCAGTCTGACCTGGAGCGGTATCACGTCTCCCCCGGGGAATTCCTGGGGTTCCGTTCCGACCCAACCCATGATACGGGAATCGGCTTTTTAGGTTCAATCAGCCTAGCAAGCCATGTCTGTATTCGAGGATGAAAATCATGAAGATCAATCAGGTTCAAGGCTATCCCGAGCGCGAAGGGATGTATGATCCCCGCAATGAGCATGACGCTTGCGGCGTCGGTTTTGTCGTGCATGTCAAAGGGCGTAAATCCCATGACATCGTGGCCAAGGGCATAGAGTTATTGAACAACCTGGAGCATCGTGGGGCTTCGGGGGCGGAAAAAAATTCCGGCGACGGCGCCGGCATGATTACGCAAATCCCGCATCGATTTTTCCTGAAGAAGGCTTCGGAAAACGGAATGGCCCTGCCGCAACCGGGTGAATACGGCGTCGGCCAAATCTTTTTGCCGAAAGACCCGGAGCAGAGAAAAGCCATTCAAGAGGTGGTGGGTCAATGCATCGCTGAATGCGGGCAAAAGCTTTTGGGCTGGCGCGAAGTTCCGACCGATAATAGCGAACTCGGCGCCTCGGTGCTGAAGCAAGAGCCTTCCCATTTTCAAGTTTTCATCAAGCGCCATACCACGGTGAAAGATGCCGACGCCTTTGAGCGGAAGCTTTATGTCATTCGCAAGTTCGCGGAACGCTCGGTGCGGGAAAGTGACTTGGCTGGCCGCGAATATTTTTATGTCGGCTCGCTTAGCCATCAAACCATCGTTTACAAGGGGCTCTTTCTGTCGCCCCAAGTGATGACCTATTTCCCCGACTTAAACGATCCCGATTATGAATCGGCGCTCGCCTTGGTGCATAGCCGATTCAGCACCAATACCTTTCCCACCTGGCCCTTGGCGCATCCCTTTCGCTATCTCGCTCATAATGGTGAAATCAATACCTTGCGCGGTAATGAGAATTGGATGCGGGCCCGCGAAGGCCTGCTTCATTCGACTTATTTCACCCAGGATGAAATCAAAAAGCTATTGCCCATCATCGATCCCACCGGATCGGATTCGGCCAAGCTTGACAATGTGGTGGAATTGCTTGTCATGGGCGGGCGTTCTTTGCCGCATGTGATGATGATGATGATTCCTGAGGCTTGGGAAAAAGATCCGGAAATGACGCCGGAAAAACGCGCCTTTTACGAATTCCACGGTGCCTTGATGGAACCTTGGGACGGTCCCGCATCGGTAGCCTTTACCGACGGCAAGCTGATTGGCGCCACCCTCGATCGCAATGGCTTGCGGCCTTCGCGTTATCAGCTTACGGAAGACGGTCTTCTGGTCATGGCTTCCGAAGCAGGTGTTATTCCTACTTCGCCTGAAAAAGTGGTTTTGAAGGGACGTCTACAACCCGGACGCATGTTCGTGGTTTCCCTCGAAGAAGGCCGCATCATCCCCGATGCGGAAATCAAGCATCGCATCGCCACGCGCCAGCCCTATGCGCAATGGTTGCAAGAATGCAAAATCGATTTGGGCGAATTGGAAATGACGCGCGAACCGCGTCAGCCTGAAGCGGAAAAAATTCGGCGCCGCCAGAAATTTTTCGGGTATACCCTCGAAGACGTGCGCATTCTCATGGCTCCCATGGTGAATGCCGGAGAAGAGGCCCTGGGCTCCATGGGCACCGACGAACCGCTAGCGGTTCTCTCCGACAAGTCGCGCAATCTCTTCGATTATTTCCAACAGCTTTTCGCCCAGGTGACCAATCCCCCGATCGATAAAGATCGCGAGGATTTGGTGATGTCCTTGACCACCTATGTGGGCAAGGAAGACAACCTTCTCGAAGAATCCGAAAAGCATTGCCGCGTCATCGAATTGCCGCATCCCATTCTGACCAATGAAGATTTGGAACGTCTCCGTTGGGTGGATCGCAAGCATTTCCAGGCTCGCACCATCCCGATCGTTTTCAAGGCTTCGGGCGGCGAAGGCCGCTTGGAAAAGGCCTTGGAGCGCGTACGCCGCCTAGCCAGTGAAGCCATCGACGATGGCTATAATGTCATCGTTTTAAGCGATCGCCCCGTAGACAGCGATCACGCCGCCATTCCATCCCTGTTGGCGGTTTCGGCCGTGCATCATCACCTCATTCGCGAGGGCAAGCGCAGCCAATGCGGTCTCATCATCGAGACCGGTGAAGCCCGCGAAGTGCATCAATTCGCCCTGCTACTCGGCTATGGCGCCAGCGCCATCAACCCCTATTTGGCCTTCGATACCATCGAAGACATGCGCCGCCGCAAGCTTTTGAAAGAAGGCGTGACGCCGGAGAAGGCCCAGTACAATTATATCAAGGCCGTCAATAAAGGCTTGCTCAAAGTCATTTCCAAAATGGGCATCAGCACCATTGCCAGCTATATCGGCGCGCAAATCTTTGAGGCCGTGGGCCTTGGCCAGGATTTGGTAGACGAATATTTCACGGGCACGGCCTCGCGCATCGGTGGCATCGACATCGACACCCTCGAAGAAGAGACGCTGATTCGCCATCGCTTCGCCTATCCTGAAATCGAGGAAGAGGAAAGCGAGCTCGAAGTCGGTGGACGTTATCAGTGGCGACAACGCGGCGAGCGGCATTTGCTTACTCCCGAAGTGATCGGCAAATTGCAGCATGCCTTGCGCATGGGCGATTATGGATTGTTCAAGCAATTCACCAAGCTCATCGATGATCAAAGCACCAATCTCCTGACCATACGCGGCTTGCTTGATTTCTCGAATGCTACGCCGGTACCGATTGAAGAGGTCGAATCGGTGGAGAGCATAGTCAAGCGTTTCGCTTCCGGAGCCATGAGCTTTGGTTCCATTAGCTGGGAAGCGCATACCACTCTGGCCATTGCCATGAATCGCCTGGGCGCCAAGAGCAATACGGGCGAGGGTGGGGAAGACCCGCTTCGCTTTAAGCCCTTGCCCAATGGCGATAGCATGCGTTCGGCCATCAAGCAGGTGGCTTCGGGCCGATTCGGGGTGACCAGCCATTATCTCGTGAATGCCGATGAAATCCAGATCAAAATGGCCCAGGGCGCTAAGCCTGGCGAAGGTGGGCAATTGCCCGGCTGGAAGGTCGACAAATTCATCGCCAAGACGCGCAATAGCACGCCGGGCGTAGGCCTGATTTCTCCTCCTCCGCATCACGACATTTATTCCATCGAAGATTTGGCCCAGCTTATTTTCGACTTGAAGAACAGCAATGACAAAGCGCGCATCAGTGTCAAGCTGGTGGCCGAAGTGGGCGTGGGCACGGTTGCGGCCGGTGTGGCCAAGGCGCATAGTGATGTCATTCTCATCGCCGGTCATGATGGCGGCACGGGCGCTTCGCCGCTCACTTCCATCAAGCATGCCGGTTTGCCTTGGGAATTGGGATTAACCGAAGCCCACCAAGTGCTCATGAAAAACGGATTGCGCACGCGCGTGGTTTTGCAGACCGACGGGCAATTGCGCACGGGACGAGATATCGCCATCGCTACCTTGCTCGGAGCCGAGGAATGGGGCGTGGCTACGGGTGGACTCATCGCCATGGGTTGCATCATGATGCGCAAATGCCATCTGAATACCTGTCCGGTCGGCGTCGCCACTCAAGACCCTGAATTGCGTAAGCTGTTCACCGGTGAAGTCGAGCATGTCGTCAATTATTATCGCTTCCTGGCGCAAGACTTGCGCGAATACATGGCCATGCTTGGATTCCGTACTGTACAGGAAATGGTGGGTCGCGTCGACAAATTGCGCGCTCGCGCCGGCATCAAGCACTGGAAGGCCAAGCACATCAAGCTCGACAATCTCTTGCACCGCATGGGCGATGCCAAGACCGGCAGCTTCTGCTCCATCAGCCAGGATCATGGCTTGGAAACGGCATTGGATTGGCAATTGATGGAAAAGGCCAAGCCTGCCCTTGAGCGCAAGGAAAAGATCAAGGCAGAGTTCGCAATAAGAAATGTGAACCGCACCGTGGGCACCATACTCTCGTCCAATATCACTCGCAAGTGGGGCGCCGAAGCCTTGCCCGAGGATACGATTCATTTCAAGTTTAAGGGATCGGCTGGCCAAAGCTTTAATGCTTTCGGAGCCAAGGGCGTGACCTTCGAACTGGAGGGTGAAGCCAACGATTATTTCTGTAAGGGACTATCGGGCTCCAAGGTGATTCTATACCCACATAAGGGCAGTACTTTCGACCCGCAGCAGAATGTCGTGGTGGGTAATGTCTCTTTTTACGGGGCAACCTCGGGTGAAGCCTATATCCTCGGCATGGCGGGCGAGCGTTTCGGCGTGCGCAATAGCGGTGTAAATGTCGTGGTAGAAAGCTGCGGCGATCATGGCTGCGAATACATGACGGGTGGGCGAGTCATTGTACTCGGAGAAACCGGACGCAATTTTGCCGCAGGCATGAGCGGCGGTATCGCCTATGTCTATGATGTCACGGGCAAGGCTGCCAGCCGCATCAATAAGGAAATGGTGGACCTCGAAGCAGTGGAAATCGCCGAGGACGTCATCGAGCTCAAAGGCTTCATCGAAAAGCATTTGGAATACACTGGCAGCATGTCGGCAAAGGCCATACTCGCGGATTGGAAATCGGCCCTGGGCCGGTTCATCAAGGTCATGCCTCGCGATTATAAGCGGGCTTTAACGGACAAAGCTTTTGAAGCCGCCGAGAATGCCAAAACCCAAACCCAGCCGGCCACGGTCTGAAGTAGCGACAGGGAGCATAATATCATGGGTAAACCGACCGGCTTCAAAGAGTTCCAGCGCGACACGCACAAATATTTGCCGCCCGAGGAGCGCGTTAAGGGATTCACTGAATTCCTCGTTCCACTCGGCAAGGCGGAAGTGGAAACCCAAGGGGCCCGCTGCATGGATTGCGGCATTCCCTTTTGCCACAATGGCTGTCCCCTCGGGAATATTATTCCTGAGTTCAATGACATGGTTTTTAATGGCAAATGGCAAGCGGCCCTGCGCTCGCTTTTGTCGACCAATAACTTTCCAGAATTCACGGGACGCATTTGCCCGGCACCATGCGAATCCGCCTGCGTGCTTGGCATCAATAAGCCTCCCGTGGCCATCAAGAGCATTGAAATGGCCATCATCGATTATGCCTGGGCCCAAGGCTGGATGACTCCTCATCCTCCCGAAGAGCGCACGGGAAAGAAAGTCGCCGTGGTAGGCTCAGGGCCAGCAGGCTTGGCCGCCGCCGACCAGCTCAATAAGGCAGGCCATTGGGTGACTGTTTTCGAGCGCGCCGATCGCATCGGTGGCCTCATGCGTTATGGCATTCCCGATTTCAAATTGGGTAAGGACGTGGTGCAGCGCCGGGTTGACTTGATGGAAGCTGAAGGTGTGAAATTCGTGACCAATGCCTATATCGGTGTGACTATACCGGTTTCGGAATTACGACAGAACTTCGACGCCATCGTTCTTGCCGGTGGTTCGACCATACCCCGTGACCTGCCAATTACCGGACGAGATGCCGTCGGCGTTCACTATGCCATGGACTTCCTCACTCAAAACAATAAGCGTGTGGCCGGCGATAATATTCCCGCTGACATCGCCATTCATGCCAAGGGCAAACATGTGCTCGTCATTGGCGGCGGTGACACCGGCAGTGATTGCGTGGGAACAAGTATTCGCCATGGCGCGGCTTCGGTCACCCAAATCGAACTTTTGCCCAAGCCGCCGGCCTCGCGTACAAATGCGACCCCTTGGCCTGAACATCCCGGACCTCGCATGCTCAGCACGAGCTCTTCGCAAGCCGAAGGCTGCCAGCGCGATTGGTCGGTGGCCTCTAAGGAGTTCGTCAAAGACGAGCAAGGCCGTTTGAAGTCCGTGAAGGCGGTTCGCCTGCAATGGGATGGACCGAAGTTCACGGAAATTCCCGGCTCGGAATTCGAATTCAAGGCTGACCTGGTTTTTCTCGCCATGGGCTTTTTGCACCCTGAGCCTAATACCTTGCTCCAGCAGCTTGGTGTTGAGAAAGACGAGCGCGGTAATGTGAAGGCCGATGCGAAATACGCGACCTCGGTTGAAGGCGTTTTTGCCGCGGGGGATATGCGCCGTGGACAATCCTTGGTTGTTTGGGCTATTTCCGAAGGCCGTGAATGTGCTCGTTCTGTCGACACATTTTTGGCAGGAAAGTCCCGGCTTTTGAGTAAGAATCATTCTTTGTGCGAGGTTGGAGTCGCCTAAAGGGCTTTCATTCGCCCCAGCCATTGCCGCCTCCTAAGGGGGGCGGCTTTTTTTTGCACTGTCGTTGGCCTTATCAGTAGGCCATTATTTCTAAAGAAGTTCCCAAAAACGATTTCGACTTCCCAAGCTCCCTCAATAACCGACGGATATTTGCCTTTGCTTTGCCTTAGCCGAAATCGCGTAATGCTCTACAATGGATGAATGGATATCGGCAGCCTCCACTTTCCCAAATCCCTAGTGGATGCCGAAATTCAAACTTTTTGCCCAACTCGAATTTGCCTCGGCCACCATGTTTTTGATGGTTTACTCGATACTGTGGAGGGCGATTATGGCGGGTTTTATGTCTTGACCGACGACATGCTTTCCAGCCACAGGCAAGAGGAAGGCATGGACATGCTGCTTTGGGCCGTAGAGGCCGAGGTGGTCTTTCGCCATCCTAAACGAGAAATCACGGTTCCTTGTCGAGTGCAAGGTTGCTGGGTCGACAAGGACGGATTACTGGCCTATTTGCGGGTGAAATTCCCAACGGAAAATCAGCCCTCGCGTCGTGCGCTCGATGATTGGATGGCCATGCTTTGGTGACGAAGCTTTATCCAGATTCCCGTCACGAGAATGAAAATCAATTCTGCAGCGATATAACTCAAAAGCTTAGCGGCTGCGCCTTGAGTAAAGCCATAAGAGTGCAAGCCGACATTTAAAAGGTTTACACCCAGCCAGGCGACGCTGACGACGATGGCGCCGAATACGGCGCCTAAAGCCATGCCCAGATCACGTATGCGTCCCCACCAGCGGGCATGCAGTAGGATGATGCACCAAATCACAATGAGTAATGCGCCGTTTTCCTTAGGATCCCAGCCCCAAAATCGTCCCCAGCTTTGGTCGGCCCAAATGCCACCTAGCACGGTGCCGATAAAGGAAAAAAGCAAACCAAAGCCCAGGGTGCCATAAATCATTTTTTGAATTTCGCGCAGGCGCAAAGGCTTATCCTCGCCTCCGGGTAACAAAGCCCGAACCAACCAAAAATGCCCGATGGCTCCACTGAGCAGGCAGGCGGAATAACCTATGGTGATGCAAATCACATGGGTGGAAAGCCAAAAGTTGCTGTTCAGAACGGCAACCAGCATACGCATGGTGTCGCCATCGGCGGCATAGCGATTCGCGATGGAAAGCAAAATGACACCCAGCATGGCGGCGGAGAGCAAGCCCACGCCTCGACGATTGAATCTTTCCAAGACGAGGCTCGCCAGAATAGCGACTGCTGCCACAAAGGGGAAGGTTTCATACAGGGATGTCACCGGAGGCCGGTGCATGATGAGAATACGGGCTACGATGGCTGCAATTAGAAAAAGAAAGCCAACACTGAAAATGCCCAGCGAGGCGTAGTAAACCCAGCGCTTTCGTGACAAGAAATAAAGAAAGCAACCCAGAAGAGTCAACCAATAAATCCAAAGGGCTTGAAAATGGGGATCAATGCGCTGATACAGTAATTCCAACGGAAAATGAGTTTTAGCCATGAGGGCTTGGGCTCGATCCGAGGTTTTTGCCGAAACTTTTTCGAGAGCAGAATTGAATGCCGCCTCATCGCCCTGACGATAGGCCTTCAAGGCCAGCACCCAGTTTTCGAGTAAATCATGTTCGCGTTGCAAACGATTGGGGTTGGCCACCGCCTCGGGTGGGCTGAGCCAATCATTAACCTCATCGGGCAAGGGAGGAATGCATTTCAGCAAAGAAGGCTGGCTGGACTGGGAATTCAAGAACATGGCCTGCGAGACCCCGATAACCTCGGTTTCAACTAGGCTGCGTTCATCCGGTGGCCGAGTTCCAACGCTTTCCAGAATATGCGCCAGGGCGGGGGCATGGGCCATTAATTCCCAAAAGGAAAAGCGTTCACGGTTAGGATCCAGCCCCAAGGCTTGGCGTGAGTCAGGGAGGCGCAAGGTGAAGGCAGGGGAGGGCAAGGCAAAATCAAAGGAGTGCCCCAGCTGAACCAACAGGAAGACATTGCTCCAAACCCGTAAGAATTCCTTATCGGCAATGCTTCGTTTGGCGTCTTCCAAGCGATTCGCCTTTTCGGCGAATTGCTGGAGCTTATGTAAGCCTTTTTGCAGGGCTTTTAGGGTGTAACGCCGGTGTTTCTCTTCAGGAATTCCCATTCCCTGTGCGATTTCGGGATTGTTGATGAGAAATATTTTCCATTGCGTCGTGCTTTCAGGGGCGAAGAATAAGGTCGCCAGGGTTTGTACGGCGGAACGCCCCTCGAAAGTGGTTTTCCCGGAGAGTTGCAAAAGGATATGGCGGGCAAAGGTTTCGAAAGGCTTGACGCGGCCCTCGTGAAGCACGGCCACCTTGGCCAAGGCATTCAAATTCTTGAGGCCAACCGCAGGTTTACCGTCTCCCAGTGGCAACAGGCTTAAATCCGCCGGCAGGGGTTCGGGTCCCTTGGTGGTGTCGGCCTTGACCGTATCCACCAATTCAGGTGGCGGCTCTCCCATAGGACCAAAGCCACCGGCTTGAGCTTGCACGAGACTTGGGACGCCCAGCAGGGCAAGACCGAATAGGACCGGGGAAAAGAAGCGAGTCAATTTCATACCGCGCCCTCCCTGCGGGCATAGCCCACGAAAATGAGGAGGAAATGAATCAGTAGGCCAGCAAAAACAGTGATGCTGGATATATAAGGCAGCAAGCGGCCTGGATTTGTGACCACGGCAAAGGTTGAACGCTCGGTGCCGTTTTGCTCCTGGCTGAAAGAGGCTTGAAAAAAGGTATAGCCATCATGCCGCAAAGGGTTATTCATGTAAATGCGCACCGGCCGCGATTCATTGTTTTCGATTAAATCCACCGTACTCTCATAGCTTGCCGCCATGTCGGTGCCAGGATGAAGGGTGCGGGTGAATTCTGTAAGCTTCACCCAGAAGGGCAAGGGATAATGCTTTAGTCTCAATTGACAGCGAACCATTTGGCCGCCGTCTTTCAGAAGCAAGGGCTGCGACTCCAAGCCATAGAGCTGAATTTTTTTGTCTTTATGCCCAGGTTGTTTCAGGGTAAAAAGAATTCCGGGAGTGTTTTTCTCAACCTCTTTATCCAGCGGCCTGGATTCCAGCATGGCAATGCCGGAGGGATTGATGGCGGCGGATTTGCCTCCCGTGGCGCTGCTATTGAACGCTGCCGAATTGGGGAAATAGGCGTCGACCGTAATTTCAAAGGGATAGGGGGGAACCTTGAGACTGCGCCCAGGTTGCAAATCCTCTGAACCCCAGGCAACCACATGATTGGTATCCGCGTTCGTGACCCAAAACGCTAATTCCCAATCATGATAGGAGGTACTGTAATTGGCGGTTTCGCCTTCGGCTAAAGTCGCTTGTGATTCTTGTGCCAGTATTTGGGTGACGAAGCCGCCGATGAGAAGAGAAAGAATGCCGAGATGAGAAATCCAAAGCCCGAATTTTCGCCAGCGCCAGGGAAGTACCAAGGCCACCGTGATCACCAACTGAATAGAAAGCACCCAAAGCACGAGACTGGCCGAAGGCACAGGAACATAACCGCCCAAAAGCACTATGCCATAGCCGAAAAATTTTCTCTGGGCTTCATAAAGGCCGTGATCGGTTTGATACAAAGTCCCGAAAAAGATCAATAAAAACAGCAAAATCAAGGAGACGAGAGTGATGCCTGGATGCAGTAACCAGCGAGTGACGGGATGGCGAGCGCAGCGTTGGCGCCAGCTCAGCGATGGGGCATTCATTTGGACTCCGCTTTTAAGACCAAGGAGCGGCTGAAAACCCGAACCTCATCGCGTGCGCTTACGACCTTGCCTTTTTCGCCCATGGCTTTGACGAATAAGGTGTAACCGTCGCCAGGAACTATGGCGCCGAATATGCTTTTATCTTGGGTGAGATCTCCGGACAAAAGCGTGGTCAAGTCAATGAAGCGACCCTCTTCGCCGGTTAGGGTTTTGAAGGTGGTGGCATTGCTTAGCAAGGCAGAAAGCTCGATGGAGTCGAGACGGACGCCAATTTGCCCCATCCAGCGTTGGACATTGCGCTCAAGGCCTCCCGCATCGCCCGCGAAATGCGTCACGGATACGTCAACAGCATTGGGATCGACTTCACCTGTATTCATGAGATTAGAATCTTGAATGGCAAAGCTGCCTGCCCGCATACCGCTGGAGGAGTCTTTCATCAACCAGTTACCAGGCAAGGTCCAGCCGACCTGCACATCGACCGGTGAGGCGTTCAAGGCATCCATAAGCGGGCTTTTGGAAATGGGCTTGAAAGCGATTTCGTCGTAGACGCGAGGCTCCGAGCGCTGACAGCTCGAAAGTCCCAGGCACGCGAGTCCGAAGGCAAACAGGGATATCAAACCGATTCTATACATCCCAATAAAATAGAAAAGGTGGTCAGGAGAGCCTCCCAACCACCCTTATTTTACCGAACTAAAAACGATTATTCAACGACCCAAGTATTGCCTGAATTGAAAAGCTTATCCAAGTTGCCAACGCTTTTCGCTTGAGCCGTCTTGATTTGAGCATGCACGCCTTCGTGGTAGACGGGGCGGGAAACATTCCGGAAAATGCCCATGGGCACGGGAAATTCCGGAAAATTCAAGCGCGACAAATGAAATGCTAGGGCACCGGTTTTTTCGGTTTCATCATGCACCATAACTTCGTTTTCCGCTGGATTGGTGCGTGCCTCAACATGAAAGCCATTCAAAGCCAATCCACGTTCCAATTCCTTACCATAGCGCATAGGTTGGCCGTGCTTTAAAAACAGCAATCCATCCTGCTTGGTGGCTCGGCCATAATAGGGCTCATGCACTTTGTCCGCGAAGATGACGCAATTCTGTAAGACTTCGATGAGGGCCGAACCCTTATAAGCCGCAGCGGCTTGAAACACCTCGGTCATGTGCTTAACGT
This sequence comes from Fibrobacterota bacterium, assembly GCA_043753995.1. GTDB lineage: Bacteria > Fibrobacterota > Fibrobacteria > UBA11236 > UBA11236 > JAYUVP01. The sequence goes on along the minus strand of JAYUVP010000042.1, from coordinate 5,076 downwards.
CATTGTCGGCCGTGCGAGCCACAAAACCCACTTCGGCTCCCAAGGCCAAACTGATCGGAGACAGGGGCTGATCCACCGAGCCCATGGGCGTCGAAGGAGAAACCGTTCCTGTGACAGAAGTCGGCGAGTATTGGCCCTTGGTCAAACCGTAAATGCGATTATTGAACAAGATGATTTTCACGTCGACATTTCGGCGCAAGGCATGAATGAAATGGTTGCCGCCAATGCTAAGGGCGTCACCATCTCCCGTAATCACCCACACCTGTAGGTCTGGGTTGGCCAATTTCACGCCGGTGGCGATGGTGGGCGCGCGACCGTGAATGGTGTGAAATCCGAAGGTATTCATGTAATAGGGAAAGCGGCTGGAACAGCCTATTCCCGAAATGAAAACGAAGTTTTCCTTCGGAATGCCGAGATTCGGCAAGACACCTTGCAAGGTGGAGAGAATGCTGTAATCACCGCATCCTGGGCACCAACGAATGGCGACCGGCGAGACGAAATCCTTGCGCGTCAGAGCGGGGGCAATAGTGTCGGTGCTCATATTAGGCCTTCAGGAAGGGACTGGAATTCATGAACCAAATGCGAGACTTTGAATGGCTTACCGCGAACTTGATTGATGCCGCGCACATGAATGCCATAAGTGCCTGCGAGGACGAAGCGCAATTGCCCCATATTCAATTCAGGCACCACGATTTGGCGGTAGCGGCGCAAAATATCTCCCAAATTGGCTGGGAAGGGATTGATATAGTTGAGATGCACATGGGCCAGACGGCGCCCCAGGCGATTGCTTTCTTCCACTGCCGTGGTTACCGTGCCATAGGTGCCACCCCAGGAGACGACCAAGGTCGAAGCTTCGGGGATGCCGGTCACTTCTTGCAGGGGAATGTCCTCGGCGATACGAGCCACCTTGGCATGGCGGTCACGTGTCATAATCTGGTGATTATCCGGATCATAGGCGACCATGCCGGTTTTTTGTGACTTTTCTAAGCCGCCAATGCGATGTTCTAAGCCCTTGGTTCCAGGAATGGCCCACTTGCGAGCCATGGTTTCCGGATTCCGCTCATAGGGGTAAAATTCTTCGCCCATGCTGGCGAGGGGCACAACGAATTTCGGTAGGCTGGCGATATCAGGCAAAAGCCAGGGCTCGGAGCCATTGGCGATATAGCCATCCGTGAGCAAAATCACCGGTGTCATGTATTTCATGGCAATGCGAGCCGCTTCGACGGCCATATTAAAGCAGTCGGATGGCGAGCGCGCAGCAATGACAGGCATGGGACTGTCGCCATTGCGACCAAAAAGGGCCATGGTTAAATCGCTTTGCTCGGTCTTGGTCGGCAATCCTGTGGAAGGCCCACCGCGTTGAACGTCGATAACTACCAAGGGAAGCTCGGTCATGACGGCCAAATTCATGGCCTCAGCCTTAAGCAGCATTCCTGGACCCGAGGTTGTGGTCACGGCCATGGCGCCAGCATAGGAAGCCCCGATGGCCGAGCCGATGGCGGCAATTTCGTCTTCCGCTTGAAAGGTGATAATGCCGAAATTCTTGTACTTCGAAAGTTGGTGAAGAATGTCGGAAGCGGGGGTAATGGGATAACTGCCAAGAAAAAGTTGGCGGCCCGATAATTGGGACGCGGCGATAAGGCCAATGGCCGACGCCTCATTGCCGGAAATCTTGCGGTATTTGCCTTTGGGAAGGTCGGCTTTTTTCACGCGATAATGCGTGTGGAAAAGCTCAACGGTTTCAGCATAATTGTAGCCCGCGGTAAGGGCGGCCTTATTGCCCGCGGCAATTTGAGGCTTGTCCTTGTACTTAGACTTGACCCCGTATTTTTCTTCGAGCCAGTTGAAAGTATGTTCGACCGGGCGATCGTAAAGCCAAAACATGACGCCAAGGGTAAAGAAATTCTTGCATAACTCGGCTTGCTTACCGGCTAGACCCACTTCCTTCACCGCATTCATGGTCAATTCGGTCAGATTCGCTCGAATGAGACGGTAACCGGCAAGTGACCCATCTTCCAGCGGATTGGACTTCATTTCCGCCTTTTCGATGTCTTTTTCGGTGAATCCGGCCTCGTCAACGACGAGAATGCCACCTTGTTCCAGATCGGCAAGATTCGCCTTGAGCGCCGCGGCATTCATGGCAACCAATACGTTCAAGTCGTCGCCGGGAGTGCGTATATCATGCGAAGCGAAGTGAATTTGATAGGCGCTCACTCCGGCCACGGTTCCCGCCGGGGCGCGAATTTCCGCTGGGTAATCAGGCAAGGTGGCAAGGTCATTCCCGAAAGCGGCGGAAGCGTCAGTGAATTGATTTCCAGTCACTTGCATGCCGTCGCCGGAATCTCCGGCGAAGCGAATAGTGACCGATTCAACTTCTTCAAGGATCTTAGCGGTAGAACCGGAATTGGGGGCGGCCGAAATCATAGGTGCATCACTTCTCCATGGGGACCTGAAGGAAAACTGGTCGGAGGATCAGGGTAAGGGCCTGGTGGCCTGGGCCAGATTCTTTAAAATAATAAAGGCCGTGTTGCGAGGGTCTGAAACCTTGACGAAATCGAGTGAAATCAAAAACCATTGCAAGGGGAGATGGAAGAAGCCCCTTCAAAGCACCCAATCGGAAAGAATCTGATTTTTAATTAGGGAGCCGAAGCCATTTTTAGCCGATTTCGCAATGGTTTTAATGCCGAAACTAGGCTAGGTGGGAGCCATTCCTGTAAGGAGGCATAGGGCTTGGCTTCCCAAATGTCCAAATAAACAAGGGCGCTGTCTTTTGCACCGAGCGCTGCATGAATTCTTGCCAAATTGCCGGCACAACTCAAATAGCCGATGGGCAGTAACTTCCATGAGACGCGTGGTTGGGGCGGGCGATAGGCGGAAAAGGCGATTCGATAGCTCGCCAGAGCTTCTTTCACCAAGCCTTTTCGAAACTGAAAGTCACCCAGCATTTGTCGATTAAGACGATGATTCGGGTATCTCGTCAAGGACTCTTGCAGGTGATCTAGGCCGGCTTGATAGCGACCTTGATCGAATTCGGTCCAAAGCCAGGCGGTGCGTAAAACGGACCCGAGGCGAAAGCAGAGCCGCGAGGCTGAATCCAGGCGGTGGGCTGCCGCTTGCCTATCGTCGCTGACAAAGGGAATTTTAGCAAGCAAGACGGCGCTGTAATAATCGAATAGAGCCAAACCGGCTTCGGCTTCGGGGCAATTCCGCTGGGCCTTCAAGGCTTTCTGGGCTTGCAAGGAAATTCGGGTCGATTTCCAGGTCTGCCCACGCTTTTGTAAAGCTCCGGCCCACTGTAATCCAGCCAGGGTTCGAATCAGGGGTAGATTGGCCGAGGCCCAAGACTTTTCAGAGTTGGAATCTGTTTTTGCCGATCCCTTCCAAAGCTGGGACCAAAGCTGGGAGGCTTCGAAAAAGGCCGCAGTGTCGCCCAAATCCTCGGTCTTTTGCAGCAGGACTAAGCCGCGAAAATAAGGCGTGCCTCGCCAGGAAAGCAGGGCGGGAGAGTTCAGAGTTTGCAATGCCGACTCATAGTCGCCTTGTTGAGCCCATTCGAGTCCGCGATTCAGTAGGGAGTCGGCTTCAAGATGACCGATTCGGTCCAAACAACCTTGAGGGGGCGCGGCAATGGAGTCCAAGGCAAGAAAAAAGCAAACAAATATTGCAAGCCAAGAGAAAGCACGGGCAGGCTTTGCAGGCAAGATCGAGAACTTAGGCATGAAGGCGAATCCCCGGTCGAAAAGAAATTTCTGGGGATGCCGGATTGTACCTTTCCGCATCGTGGCTCAAGTTACAAAAATGCCCCTCCCCGGCCTGGTATTGGGAATTGTCACGCCGGAGTATCTTGCAAGTGACCCTGCCTTAGCTGCCTTAAGCGAATGCGATGCCGTAGAATTTCGCGGCGATTTATTTCCCGAAGGCGGACGCAAGGAGTATACCGAGTTTGCGCGGCGCTTGCGTGGCGAGAGCCGGAAGCCTCTGACCTTGATGCACACCCTTCGCTTGCAAAGCGATGGTGGCCGTTGGCAAAATGCGGAAGTGGACGGGCGGCGGGCAATATGGGATGATTTGGCTTGTCTCAAATCCGAGGTTAAGCCAGATATTCTCGACATTGAAATCGAGGGATTCACTCAAACCGGTCCGGATTGGGTTTCCTATTTCCGGCCTTCGAATTTGTCCGTGCTGATATCGCATCACCGATTTGATGGCGCCTATTCCCCCGAGGAATATTCCCATTGGCTGAAAAGGCTAGGAGAAAGGCAACCCGTCGGGGTCAAAATGGCGGTGACGTGTAAATCGGAGGCCGAGGTTTTCAACTTGTTGCGATTTGCCAGGCTTGTCGCGGAGTCTTGGCCCCTCTCCGGTATTTTTTCCATGGGTGAAATCGGCAAGCTATCTCGCGTTTTGGCGCCTTTGCTTGGCTGCCCACTTACCTATGGTTTTCTCTCAGGCATGGCGGTGGCGCCAGGGCAATGGCCCGTGGCGGAATTGCGAAGGGCTTTGAACTTGCTGGCCGAAAAAACAGAATTGTCCTTGAAATCAGCGACAGTGGAATCTTTGTGGGCGGAGACTCAAAAGCAATTGGAGAAAGGTCGGGCATGAGGCTATCGGTGTATTTATCCCGTTGCAAGAAGTTTTTCTTGGCTGCTTTTTTATTGCTTGGGGCCTTCGCCGAAACAAATGCGGCCACGGATTTCGGTCAGAATAAGGTGCAATACCGACGCTTCAAATGGTCCTATTTGCAAACCGAACATTTCGATATTTATTTCCCTCAGGAAACCGAGCCCATTGCCCGCTTTGCGGGCCAACAAGTTGAATCCATGTATCGCAGTGTTTCGGCGACGGTGGGACACCGTCTCTCAGCCCGCGTACCCATTATTGTGCATAATTCCCATGCCGAATTTGAACAGACGAATGTCATTCGCTTGCCCCTACATGAAGGCATTGGCGGCTTCACTGAAATTTTTAAGAATCGCATCGTCCTTCCCTTTGAAGGCAGTTACACCGATTTTTTTCATGTCCTCAAACATGAATTGACCCATGCCGTGGTCTTCGATATGCTTTTTGGCGAAGAAG
>JAYUVP010000041.1:0-4195 GCA_043753995.1 Fibrobacterota bacterium | reverse complement strand
GGGCGATCCCGGAACGGTTGATTTCAAGACCTATACCTTGCAAGCCACGGGCACCACCACCCAGGTAAAAATCACCTTTCACCTACCTCCCTTAATGATTCCGAAGGCCCTCTCGGCAAGCATTTTCGATGGGAATGGCGATGGTGTGGCGGATAGTATCACGGTGGTTTACGATAGTTCCTTGACTTCCCATGCTCCGAAAAAGTTTGCTTTTCGCCTGGCTCCCGCCAATACAGAGACGGCCATTGCGGCCGCGGATTTATCTGCGGCTATCTCCGCTTCCCCAGATGGTAAAAATCTTTCCTTTGCAAAAATTCAAGTGGATGGCGCCGTGAATACCGTGGGAACGGGAGATTGGATCTCGACTTTCCCCGCGCGCGGCAAGGATTCCAGCCGGGTCATTCCCCTGCAAGATCGCATGGCTCCTATCGTTACCATGGCGGAAATCCATATTGGCGCGCAAACGGACACTTTGTGGGTTTCATTGAGCGAGGCGGTTCATGTCGGCGGTATTCAAAAACCCCAGGGCAATTGGTTTGAATTCAAGAATCAAGTGCATACCACCCCCGTGCCCTTGCCCCCTTCACAAGTCGTGTGGAGTCCGGATTTTCAAAAAGCGATATTGATTTACGATCACTCGGTCACCGAAAGACCCAGGGCAGGGGACCAGGTCCGTCTTGCTTCTGGTCCAGGCGGAGTCGCGGATGCCGCGGGCAATGTCGCCAATGACAAGGCGCGTTTCCGAGCCATCCTGGGAAATCCTCTGGTCGATATCGCGACCATGCCGATCAAATACGTTCATTGGACCCCAGCCCTGGCAGCCCAACCTGCCATTCGGCCAGTCTACGCCGAGATAGCCGAAAATATTGATCAAGTCAGTGAGCGCACCGGAGGCATGGGTCCATTATTGAAAATTGATTTAGGTGGATATGTTACCAATGATGATTTTCATCGCACTGCGGCCACCGACATTCGCTTGGAATATGAAATGGTCTATTTCACCAATCTCGGTGTTTATGTGAATAGTTCGCGAGGTACGGTGAATTGCAATTCTGATTTATTTGATCAAGACTGCACCAAAAAACGTCGCCATGTTTTCCTGCAATGGAATATGACCGCTAAAACCGGAGCCAGAGTGGGCACTGGTGCCTATATCGCCAGGCTACGCTATCAAGTGTGGGCTGGCTCCAATAAACTGGTGGATCAAAGCAAGCGGGTCACCTTGGGTTTGAGGCGAGAAAATTAATCGGCGTGACCTCACCTAAAACCAACCCGTAGCCACCACCCAGCTCAGCGCATAAGCCGTATAGGTGGCAATGACCAAGCCGACCTGATAAGGCCATTCCGCGATACGCGCGGGCAGCCATCGGGTGCCTAGTCCACCTAAAGCGCCCAGACCGAAGCCAAAAAAATGGGCCTTCACGTCGACATTTTCTCCAATACCGATGAGCAAGGCCACGGCAAAAGCCGCCAGCAAGGGATGCATATTGCGAAAACGCAAGCCTTCGCTTCGTGGGCGGTGCAGGGTTTCCACGCCGGCCAACATTCCCAGGGCCGTGAATACCGAGGTGGAAAACCCTATGCTGACATGGTTATTCCCTGAGGTGAATGCCACCAGAGCATTGGCCAGCATGGAAAGTGGCAAGCCCAAAGCCATGATAGTCCCGATGCCAATTCGATGCGTCAGCAAATTCAGGATGAAATAGCCTGAAAATAGATTGCTCAGAAAATGTGCATGATCAATATGCAAGGTGGTGGCGGTCAAAGTGCGCCACCACTCTCCTTCCACAATGCGGCGGGCATTGGCCGCGCCGCGATCATGCCACCAGGTGGGCCAAGCCGAAAGGCGGACTGCGAAATGCAAAGCCGTCGGCCAAGCCAGGTAAAGCAGGGGCGCAAACATCAAGTCCAGTGGCAGCGGCGTTATTTCAACATGAAAGCCGCGATTTTCCCTGACATAATCATGTAAGACGCGTCGCGATTGCGGCAATAAATCCGGTGGCACCAAAATGAGATATCGGCTGCCATCAAAATCGACTTCATGCGGAATGTCTTGCGACGCCAGCACCAGGCTATAGTCCAGCATCAAATCTTGACGGCGTGACCGCAAAAAGACAACGCTATTTGCCTCGGAAGGGGTCGGTTCACCCTCACTTGAATTCATCGTACCCTGAGGGTTACCCGGGCCCGGAAATTTGCGCATGATTGAAAGCGACGCAATCCAAATAGCGAGCCCCCTGGCCACCGAATAAATCCAAGGCACTGCCTATGGTCAAATCCAGCTTGCCGTCACTTTCTCGGCGACACAAGTCCAAATCGCCCAGGTGGCGCGCTCCTCCCGCATAGGTAATGGGCTTTTTACCCCAGGCCGCCAGGTGCCTGATTAAGGCCAGGTCCATCCCGGCTTGCAATCCCTCGACATCGGCGGCATGAATCAAAAATTCAGCGCAATAAGGTGCGAGCCGGTCAAGGAAATCGGCGTCAACGGCTTGATCGATGATGGTTTGCCAGCGGTGGATAGCGATTTTCCAAGTCGTGCCGACGGCCCGGCAACTCAAATCCAAAACCAGGCGATCTGGACCAACGAGGGTAGCCAAGGCTTCCAGGCGATGGGCATCAAACCGCCCCTCGGGAAATATCCACGAAGTCACAATCACATGACTAGCCCCCGCCTCCAGCCAGCGCAAGGCATTGGAGTCGTCTACGCCGCCACCCAATTGCAGCCCCAGGGGATAGGCATGCAAGGCGCCCAAGGCCGCAGCTTCATTGCCGGGCCCAAGCAAAATGACATGGCCACCCGTAAGCCCGTCGCGGCAATACTGGGCAGCAAAATGGGCAGCATCGTGCTCAGAAACGAAATTCGTTTTTGGGCCAGCACCCTCATCTCGCAGGCTTCCGCCAACGATTTGCTTGACGCGACCTTGATGCAGGTCAATACAGGGTCTGAATACCGTCATAGAATCGCATTTAGCCTGGGTTTCATCTCAAGCTCAATTTAGGTTGTAAAAAAGGTCCACATGTTCTTGTTCCGATTTTTATACGCCGTCTTTCGCGGGCTATGGCTCACCTTTTGGGCTTTGTATCAATTGGCCCTTGGAGCCCTACTCGTCGCCATTCTTTGGGGGCTATGGCAAACTGCGCAATACTTTCATGTCTTTAGTCTTCGTGATTTGCGCCAGCATCCGCCAAAAATCACGGCCTTTATGGAGACCGAGCGCCACCGCCTCGTCGATAGCCTGAAGAGTGCCCAACGCCAAGGCATAAAACCACTCCCCGACACAACCTTGCGCTATCGCTTTGTGTCCCTCGATTCCATTCCCCGTGCGATTCGCGAAATCGTGCTGACCGCCGAGGATGCCAAATTCTATAGCCATCCAGGCTTTGATTTTGAAGAAATAGAATATGCCTTGGTGGCCAATCATCAGCAGGGCCGCAAAGCCCGCGGTGCCAGCACCATATCCCAGCAAGTGGCTAAAAATCTTTTTCTCAGTGGAGATAAGGAAATGACGCGCAAATTGCGCGAGGCGGCCATCACCTTTTTACTGGAGGAAATGCTCAGCAAGGACCGCATTTTCGAGCTTTATCTCAATATTGCCCAATTCGGTCCGGGTGTTTTCGGTGTAGCCGAAGGTGCGGAATACCATTTCCGCAAGCCCTTGTCTTCGCTTTCCCAGGAAGAACAGTTGAGTCTAGCCTGCCTTTTACCAAGTCCATTAAAGTGGAGCCCCAAGAGGCAAAATACGGCCTATCTCATGCATAAGCGTCGCGTCGTAGGCAATTACGCCTTATATCGCGGGCTTAAAGACCGAGCGGATACCACGCGTGATGGCTGGATTATTCAGGTTTATGATAGCTTGGCGAATCGCTTGAATGAAGACCGCTGGGAAAAGCTGCGTTCTTCCAGCGGAATAGCCTCTCCCTTGGATTCGAATTCCAGGGAGGCCGCTCCGCCGCCGGTTCAGCGCACTTTTTAAAGGTGCCCTAAAGCCAGCTTAGCTTTTCAAGTATTCCAAAATAGCGGAACGCAAGCGCTGATAAATCCATTCCAGCTTGGTGACGTCCTCTTCAAGCAAGGTGACGCGGAAGCCCAATAAATCCGAGCAAAAACTCGATATGGGAACCACACAAATTCCAGTCGCGGCCAGCACATAGTAGACGAAGCGCTTATCAAGAGCGACACCTTCCACCATTTTCT
>JAYUVP010000040.1:0-3358 GCA_043753995.1 Fibrobacterota bacterium | reverse complement strand
GCTGTTTTACCGCCATAAACATAGGGAAAGCCGCCTGCCGGCATATCATTCTCTATCAAGGTATTGACCACCTTGGCCTTTAAGCTATCGGGCAAGGGGGGATGGGCAGGTAGGGTATCTTGCCTTTCATCCCAGCCTTCGGTTTGCACTTCTTGTTTGGGCTCAAAGACATCACGCAAAACGAAAATATCGTCTACCCAAACCTTGAAATCCGGGTTTTCCGCAATCTTGATTTCAATGCGGAATTCAGCAAGTAAACTCCAGTCGAATGCATTGGGCACTTCAATTCGTTTTTTAGGATCCCAATACACTCCGCGTCGACCAAAATCAGCAAGTGGAATGGAGACGAGTCGCCATTCCTTGGTGATACCTCCGTAATTATTCAAAGGAAGGCGGACAACGGTTTTCTTGCTGTCACGATTTTCATCATCGACCAAGGCGGCCCAGGCGATTTCGCCACCCGTGGAACCCTTGACCCAAAATTGCAAGGCACCACGCGAATAATAGGGTGTAGCATCATAGAGGAGATTATAAAGACAAACCGAACCGCCGCTATAATCATCGGCCTTAAGGTTGAATTCTAAGGCAACATCACTCTCATGCCCTGATTCTTCAGGGATATAAATCTTGGAGGCATCGGGATAGGTGTATTGATATCCACCCGGGGTGAAATCGTCATCGAAAAAGCGAAATACAACGCGAGGATCTTTGGCTTTAACCGCCTCGGCAGAAACCTCAGGCTTGGGCAATGGTCGCAATTGCATTGAACATGCGGAGAAAAGCAGTCCAAGGGCAATAGCCGCTACTGTAAAAACGCCTACCACCAAAATGCCTCCCAAGGCGGCACCTATAAAAACGGCACCGCGCTCAGACATGGGGGATTTGTTGGATGACACCGGCTTACCTAGGTTCGAGGACCCGAGCATATTGCATTTCCTTTAGAAGCCGACGCGGAGGTCGAGGCTGGTCTGCAATTGGCTGAAATTGCCGAAGGCATCATCGCGTTTCACATTGACTTGGCCAATAGTCCCGTCGATATAGGCACCAGGTCCGATTTTATATTCCAAACCACCGGCGATGCGGGACTGGGTCACCTTTGCCTTAGCAATACCCCGTTCATAGTCGGTCACGAATTGCATCCATCCCGCCATGACGGCGGCACGCTTCCAGAAATTCCAATATAGGCCGGCATGGGTTTGCGCTGTCTCTGCCTTGCGAAGCACGTTCACGGAATCCAGGGCTGCGCGATCCGCGCTTGTCTTTCCGAAATAACCGCTAAAGGTCAAGGCCCTATCCATTCCGATAAGGCCAGCTAATTCCACTTTACCACCTAATCCAAGTTCAGCAAATTGGGTCACAGGCAATACTGCAGAACCGGCACCGATTTCGCCCTCGACATTTTTCAAGCTGGCCCAATGCACCTTGGCTTGAATATTGTCGCTCAATCCGGAAACCGTAAGGTCAAATAGAGGGCCAACCCGATTCGGCGTGGCAGGGCCCAAGGGCAAGGTCAATTGCAAGGCCGAATCCAGTCGATTGGCCAAAGCCGTTTTGATTTCCGATTGAGTCAGGATGGCGCGAGAATAGCTGTTTTTAGAAAACGGCGCTTTATTCCACATATTAGTGCCATTCGTAGGGGCGAATTTGAAAACAGTACGATTCATTGCATCCAGGGTGCTGTAATTCCGGGCCCGCGAAGTATTCGTGCGAACCTTAGCCGTATCGTTTTCAATATTCAAAATGCGCTCACCTAAAAAGGTGGGGCTTTGCGCCAATTCATTGCGAAAGAGGCGCTCGTTTTTCAAAAATCCGCCGACCAACTTGAACCCGAAGGTTTTTTCCATTTTCCATTCGGCGGATAGGTTTACACGTAGTGCTGTGCCTTTCATGGCCGATACTGTATGCACAAGCTTGGCCGTATCCGCCCAAGAGGTATCATCGGTGGACATGGCGAATTCCGGGTGCAATCCAACCGACCAATTTGAAATATCCAGGAGTTTTCCAGTTTCAACACCAGCGCGTAAATCCAAGATCTGGGTTAATTGGGCTGCGGTATCGGCTAATCCAGGGCCAGTATAACTGCCTTTTTTGTCAAAAATGCGTAGGTAGGAAAGACCGACGTCGATGCCCTTTAAAAAAGTGACTTCAGCATTGGCAGCCGCTAAAAATTTCTCCACCGGAGAAATTTCCGTGAAGGCCGTAGGCTTACTTCCCGATTGCACACTGGTTTCGACATTACGGAGGCGGGCCCCCATTAAATTAAAGTGAACGGCATTGAACGCCGGAAAAAGCTCCGCGTCCATATTTAATTCAACACCCTGCAGCAGGCGATCGTTATTGCCGAGAAAAACCTCGTCCATGGCAGCTTGCCGCTCACGGGCGAATAATGCCGGCTCATAGGCCATTTCCAAATCCGGGGACCATAAAGTCAACGGTGAATAATGGCGACGAAAATCGCCAGCATGATAGGAGAAAATCCCTTGCTTGGCTTGCCCGTCCAAGCTTATCCAGCGCGTGAAAATCGGATTGGAAATATCCGAGAAAAAATTTCGCCAATCTTGGTGCATACGAAAAATGATGCGCCCCTGAGTGGCCGTATTGGGTCGAGCCTTGATGTCAAAATCCACCGAAGTAAATTCAACGGTCTCTTCGGTTCTTGATGTCGGAATGCTGGAAGGACCGCCAATAGAGCTGAAAAGATATTGCGATCGAAATACACCGCCGACTTCAATGCCTTCCTTGCTGAGAATGCGTTCCAGGGTTTTTTCCCAGGCATCCTTCTCAGTTTCAGGCTTTACGGTTTCCATTGCCGCCGAAGCGCAACTGGCTCCTACCAAAAAGGCGAAAGCGCTTCTTTTGGCCCAATTTCTTGTTGCCATTGGACAAACTCGAATTCTGTTCACGGTTGATATTGCCTGGGTCATTTGCGCAGCTTGCCTCATAGTTCCCTCAGGTCAGAACCACATCTTGATTTCGGCCGATAAAAGTCGGCCAGTATAATTATTTGCAGAGAGATGCTTGTCTTCATGACTTTGCCATTTACCTCGTAGATGCAAACCAACTCGTTCGGCGAAATCCCAATCACAACCCAAACCGAATGCCCAATCGACAAAGTCAATCGGTGTTTTTACCGCTTTCAAGGGCTGATTACCTGCGGGGGTGGAACTTACAGGATTGGCATACGCATTTTCTGCTTTCCAGTTTTCATAGCCCACAAAACCAAGCAAATAAAAGCGCGGCGAGAATAAGGAAATGGCCGGTTCAAGGCGGGCATACAATCCCCAAAGCATCATGCCTTTTTCGTCAATGGCTATGGCTTTAGGGCTGGTAGCAATACCGTTAAAGCTGGCATAGGCAT
>JAYUVP010000039.1:0-2616 GCA_043753995.1 Fibrobacterota bacterium | reverse complement strand
TTCCAAACAAAATCGGGGCATTTGATTCGGAAACATACAGCGTTCATGCCGGCCTCGGTAATTCAGGTGAACCATTCAGTTGTCTCTCAACCTAGGCCCTTATTCCAGGTGAATCCTGACAAAACTAAAGAACCCACCAAAAACTGTTGTCTAAAGACAACGGAAAAGACGGTATATTGAATCTATGTCGGGAGAGGAATTATACGCGTCCACGGACTATCGTCCCTATCTACGCGACTATTTTCAACGCCGAAAGCGGAATCAAAAGAGCTTTTCCCTGAGGTTTTGGGCAAAGGAATGTGGTTTCGCCGCGCCGGATTATTTGATGAGAGTCATGCGAGGCGACCGTAATTTGTCGGATAAGGGTTGCGAGTCGTTGTCTAAATCCATGCGCTTATCCTCCAAATTGGGCGAGTATTTTCTGGCCTTGGTCCGCTTCAATCAGGCCTTGGAAATGCCGGAAAAAGACAAGCGTTGGCGCGAGCTACTGGCCCTTCGGCCTTCCAGCGCGTCTCAACGTTTGCGGCAAGATCAATTCGCCGCTTTGGAAAATTGGGCTTGCGTCGCCTTGCGTAGCTTGCTTCCTGTGATTCGCTTCACGGGGGATTGGGAAAAATTGGGGCGTTACCTGGACCCACCGATGACGGGGAAGCAAGTGCGTGAAAGCTGTGAAACTCTGGAGCGATTGGGTATGCTCACCCACAAGGGAAGTCGCTATGAGGCGCAAAGCACCCAAGTCACCACCGGGGATGAAGTGGCTTCGGTAGCTTTAACCGCTTTTCACAAAGAGACTTTGAAATTGGCGGCGCGTTCACTCGATTTGCAACCCCCCTCCTTGCGCGATGTGAGTGGAATCACCGCCAGCCTTTCCGCCACGGGAGTCGCTAAATTCAAGGTCAAGCTGCGGGAGTTTCGCAAGCAATTGCTCGCCTTGGCGGCCGAAGACAGCGGGGAGGATAGAGTCTATCATCTTGGATTGCACTTTTTCCCTTTGACCAAAACCGGAGGTTGGGATGATTGATTTGCCGATGCCCACCCGGTTTCGCCTGCCCACGGGGTTCTTTTCAGCAATATGGGCCTTCCTACTAGGCCTAGCTCTGTCATCCTGTTTTCAAGCTGAAAAAACCGACCCTCCTTTGATTGGCCCCGGAACCGAAACCGGCAATCCCGGTCTTTTGCTCGATGAAAAGGGACAAGCCTTACCCAAGGTCGCCCTGCGCTTTTGGCAAGCGCCTGAAAGCGCATTGACTGCGTCGGGACAACCCGCTTCCTATCGCTTGCTCGACGAGGACAGTTCCGATATTCTTGGGCATTTTGTGATTCCGGATTTCGGTGCGCGGGCTGGCATCATTGAAGCCATTGATAGCCGCAACCGCCTCGGGCGAGTCATTCCGGCTCCCGCGAAAGGAGATACGGCTAGGTTACGTATCATTCTGGATACCCTGGGGGCACTCGACGGGGTGGCTACACGCGGCGGACCTTGGCCTGGCCTGGGATATGAGGGTGATGCCGGCATACTCATTCAGCTGATCGAGATAAACCGCTTCTTGCTGACCTCTTCCAATGGACGTTTCCAATTTTCCCAAGTGCCTCCGGGGAAGTACACCCTCGCCGCCTATGCTCTGGATGGCCATTTTGCCCCGCTTTTCCTGGGCAACATCGAAATCTCACCCGACCGCTCCCTGAATTTGGACACCTTGCATTTGAATTGGAGCCCGGCTGTGGCTCCACCGCCGGTTTTGGGGGTGAAAGTTGCATGGGATAGTGTGACGCATTCGGTACACCTGTCTTGGCAGTCTTTGGCGCTGAGCGATTTGGCTGCTTATGTGGTTTGGCGTCTCGGTGGGGATTCCGTTTGGCATTCCTTGGACACGGTAGCTGCGACCCAGAATACGGCGAGAATATCTATTACGAATGAGGACCAAGGTCCTAGGAGCTATGCCGTAACTGCTTTGGACCAAGCCGGCAATGCCGGACCTTTACCCGCACAAGCCGATATCGTAGTCATTCCGCAAACTCCCACCCCTCCAGGCTTGCCTCGAGATCAAATGCTGGTGCAAGGTCGAGTACTTCGCGGGGATGGCGTGGCGGCTTTGGCGACGGTGCGCTTTTTTTGGCTGCCGGCCTCGGCCCGGGACTCCATGCCGAGTGCTTCGCAGTTAAGCTTAGCGGATTCTGTGCGCTATCTCGATTCCGTTCTCACCGATGCTTCGGGGTATTATCAGCAACGTTTGCCCCGTATGCCCTTGATTGTAGAAGCGCGCATAGGCGAGGCAAAAGCCTTGGTGACTATTTCGCCTCTGGGTAACGCAAGCGATACCTTGGCCATTCCGGTTTTAATGCCGCGTCCCACCGCCGTCATCACCGGGACTTTGAGCCGTGGCGGTATTTGCATTGCTTGTGAATTGAAGCAAGATGGTTTTCTTTTGGTTTGGTCCAAACAGGGGCCTTATGTTACGGTCACCGATGCGCAAGGACGCTTTCAACTGCGTGGTCTTCCCGCGGGTAAACATGACCTGGTTTTTTATGGTACTCCCGAGGGCTGGTTTTATCCCAGCTTCCAATCTCTCGTTTTGAATAGCGGAGATTCCATCCATCTGGGTACGATTACCTTGG
>JAYUVP010000038.1:0-21356 GCA_043753995.1 Fibrobacterota bacterium | reverse complement strand
CAAAACCACCGCCCGCCCCGACCCTTATGCGAACTCAATACGATCCCGAACTAGGAAAGGTGCGGCTGATTGGCCAAATTTCCTACCAGGCGATCGGTTCGGCACAATTGGTTTTGTATCGCCGTGAGGGCCTGCCGCCTCAGATTGTGGCTACCCAAACCCAACCAGCCAAGTCCCTTTCTTTTGATTTCGAAATGGACGTGAATGCCGTGCATAAAGGAATGTGGTTTGATTTCGCATTAGGTTTAGTCGACCTCAACAACCGCTCCAGCCAATTCATTTTGACCCCCACATGGCGACGTTGAGCCTATAAAATAGGCAAATTTAGCTTGTCTATCCCTGGCACGCCAGCTATATAGTGCCTATCTCTTTTCGTCTCTGGTGTCCCTTTTCTGGAAAGGAAAACTTTTCCCATGTCCATCAAATCCTTTGAACCCAAGCCCATGCGCCTTTCGGTGCTCACCGCCGCGCTTCAAGAACTCACCCCACGATCCAAACGCGATCCTGATCCTGACTTGGCTATTGAGGATTGGCTGCAATTCGCCAAAGAAATAGGCTCGCCGAATATTCAACTTTCCGCCGCCCTCCATCCAGATGAGAGCGACATTCCCGCCGAGGCCATGCTCGACCCCGTGGCCAATACCCTTGACTTGCGCAAGCCTTTCAATAAAGAGCGTGCCGCCCGCGTTCAAGCAGCCATGAAGAGCACCGGCGTAGGTTTGTCCGATGTTTCCTATTTCGACAACTTGCTTACCCATGATGCGGCCGATCGGAAAAAGAAAGTCGAATTCATGATCAAGTGTTTCGATGCCGCAGTTTTGCTCGGCACCGACGCTGTTTGCGGTTTCATTGGCCGGAATCACAAGCTCGACATGGACGAAAACCTTGTCATGTTCGAAGAGGTTTGGATTCCCTTGCTCAAAGAGGCCAAGGCCCGCGGCCTAGTCTATCGCGTCGAGCAATGCCCGATGCCGGGATGGAATATTTCCGACAAGTGGCATAACAATATCGCCTATGCTCCCGGTCCGTGGATTGCTCTACATCGCATTTGCGAAAAGCATGGCGTGGGCGATCAATTCCGCGTGCACTATGATCCGTCGCATTCCATCCTTATGGGCATGGACACGCGTTCGATTTTTCAATACTTGAAGGACGAAGGTTATAACTTCCTCATCGCGGGTTTTCACGTGAAGGGCCAGGTCGTCGACGCAAAAGGCGTCTCTGCTTGGGGCTATGGCGGCCAAACCATGGAGCGCGGTGATTGGATCAATGGCAAACCCAGCCCCAAGCCCGCCGACCACATCAATGCCTGGAAAAAACAAGTGGTTTTGGCTGAGCATGAATTGCCTGGCACGGCGAAGCACGATCCTTTGGCGTATTTGCAGAATCGCAGCGTCGATTGGCTCGATCATCAGCTTGCTGCACGCGAATTGCTCGCCATCGATCCTGCCAAGACCTATCTCGTGGTCGAACACGAATACCCCAAGGCCCGCATCCAGGACAAGGCCAAATTGGCACCCATCCTGAAGGGCTCCTTGGCCTTCACCAAGGCCATCGACGAAGCCGCAGCCGCGATGCATGCCTTGCAGTATGAAGTCTTGGCCGCACAAAATATCCCCATTCAAGGTCATGGCCGTCAGGCCTATCGCTCCTAATAGCGACTGAGGAAAATCGAATGACACAAGACGTCAACAAGAGAAGATTGCGCGCCGGCATCGTCGGTGGCGGACAAGGTGCTTTCATCGGATCCGTGCATCGCATTGCCGTGGAGTTAGATGGCCAGGCCCTGGTGGTTGCGGGCGCCATGTCTTCCGACCCGGAAAAGGCCAAGGCTAGCGCTGAGGCCTGGTATCTCGATCGGTCCTATGGATCCTTTGCCGAAATGGCCAAGGAAGAAGCCAAACGTCCTGATGGCATTGACTTCGCCATCATCGCCACGCCCAATCACATGCACTTCCCTGTAGCCAAGGCTTTCTTGGAGGCGGGTATTCATGTGGTTTGCGACAAGCCCATGACATTCACCTTGGAAGAAGCGCAAGAGCTGGTGAAAATCGTGGAAAGCAAAAAACTGGTTTTTGCTTTGACCCACAATTATACGGGCTATCCTGCCGTGCGCCAGGCCAAGGAAATGGTGCAACAGGGCCTTATCGGCGATGTGCGCAAGGTCATGGTCGAATACAATCAGGATTGGTTGATGGATCCGTTGGAAGCCTCAGGTCAAAAACAGGCCGCATGGCGCACCGATCCGAAGCGTGCGGGCATATCCTGCTGCGTAGGGGATATTGGTACGCATGGTGAAAATCTGCTGGAATATATCACCGGTCTTCGCATCACCTCGCTATGCGCCGATTTCACTTCCTTCGTGCCCGGTCGCCTTTTGGAAGACGATGCCAATATTCTCATTCGCCTGCAAAATGGCGGTAAGGGGACTCTGGTTTGTTCGCAAATCGCTTGTGGCGAAGAGAATAACCTGAACATTCGCATTTACGGCAGCAAGGCCGGATTGGAATGGCATCAGCAAGAGCCGAATACCTTGATTTACAAGGCCAAGGGCCAGGCTTGGCAGAAAATGCGCACGGGTACGGGCGTCATGGGCGAAGCCTCCAAGGCGGCCACCCGCACGCCTCCCGGCCATCCTGAAGGCTATCTCGAAGCTTTCGCGAATATTTATCGTGCCGCGATTGCCGACATTCGCCGGGTCAAGAGCGGGTTGGCGTCTCAAGGTGGATATCCCAATGTGAACGATGGCTTACGGGGACTTCAATTCCTGGTCAAGACCGTCGAGAGCGCCAAGAAGGGCGCGCAATGGGTAGAGCTGTAATCGCCATTTAGAGTAGAGGGAAAGCCCGTTCCTTGCAGGGGCGGGCTTTTTTGTTTCCCTGCATTAAAGGTGACATTGTATTGAAGAAGATCGTCTTAATACCAGATCAGCAAGTTTATTCAGCCGGAGGAAAAGGTGAAAAAATGGTTTTTGTTACTTGTGATCATTCTTACCACTCAAGCCTATTCAAAAGAATCTGCCTATACCTGTGACCGTATCGACTCAAAAATCGTGACCTTTTCCCGGATGAAAACGGCGGGATTGGTTTTGCTCGGCGCAAGCGCCATGGGCGGTGTCATGGCTTTCAATTTGATGCAAAAAGGGAGTCGCGACAACGAGGGTGGCGGGGCGGATGGCTTAGAGGGGTTCCAAGCAATCTTCCTGATAGAACTGACCGTTCTAGGGGGCGTAGCAGGAGGCATTTTAACCGGCATCGGAGCAAGAAAAGAAGGCAATTACCGTCGCATGTTAGAAGACGAGAATTGCTCGGTTTTTCTCAATCCGGTTAAGCGGCAAATTGGATTGGCTTATCGTTTTTAAATCAAAAACGTCCCGACCGAAAGGTCAGGACGTGCCACCTAATTTGAATTAGGGGTTCAAAGCAAAGCAGTAAAATCCTCCATAGCCGCCGCCATCGCCGACGGTAAGGATACTGGGATTCCCAGGGCCGTTTTCGACAATGCCGAATCCGCGTCCGCAGCCATGGGCATCATAAGTAGACATCCAATGCGAACCCTGATTGCTGACCCTGCCGCCGCGAGGCCAAGCAAAACCCACCCCGGGTTGACCATGGTCGGAATTCGCTTCGGCCACGGTCCAGTCCTTGCAAGTGGATGTGGCTGACTTCAGTGTCCCGGTTGTGCTCGAGCCCGTCATCATATGGTGATTGTCATCGGCGGGCTTGGTGGGGTCGGGTCGATGATTGGGCACACCGTCTTCATTGGGCAAGTCGAGTTGAATGGCTACGTCTCCATTGGCGGGGCGCACATTGACGAGGTCGGCCTTGGTGGGCGCCAACAAGCGGCCTAGGCGATCATACCAAGGGCCAGGACCCACTCGGTTGATTGCGTCCACTTGTTTGCCATCGACGCCGGCGGTCGCGCTTAAAAAGGCCCTCCAGCCTTTGACCGAAGAACCGGGAAGGCTTTTTTCAGCCACGGTACGACAAATCTTATCCGCACCCCGTAAGCCTGCCACGGTGCCGGTTTCGCCAAAGCGCAAGTCACCGCCAAAGCCGTCGGCTTTGCCGGATTGTTCCACGATGGCCTTCATGCTCACCACGAAAAAGCTGAATTTGGTGCTGCCTTCTTTCAGCAGCTTAATGGTGACCCCGCTCGAATCAGAAGATGTGACGCTGACATAGCCTTTTTGAAATCCTGATTTAGTTACAGTAATCACGTCATAGATAGTCGTGGCTGCAGCCTTTGCTAAAGGCCCCGAACCCTGGAGGGATGGGCTTCCAGCTCCGACCGAGCGCAAAACACCATTGACCGACAAGGCGCGCAATAAACTTTTCTTACCGTCGATTGTGATGGAAATGAAGCACAGGCCCGTCGGTACCTGGGGCAGGGAGAAGGACAGTTCCTCCGAGGGCGACGCGATTTCACTTCGCCCGTAAACCTCTCCTTGGGGCCCGAGAACAACCACCGACGCCGCAGACTGAAAGGGCGATTCAAGCCATAAACGACCTTCCCGCAAAGACAGGCCCCTTGATTTCGAATTCCAATTTGGATCCATTCCAGTACCACTGCCCGTGAGACTGAAGGCGCCAGTACTAGAAGTGGTTGCCGAATAGCCCAACATTTCGAGCTTGACGGTTGCATCGGCAATGGAAGCGCCTGCGGAATCGGTAACCTTGCCGGTGATATTCACCGCCGTTTGGCTCATTGCCGGTGTCATCGCCAGAAGGACGAATCCCCATTTCCAAATTACGGGAGAACGCATTGATCACTCTCGCTTCCAAGTTGAGTTGGCACCTAAACCGCCTCGGCAGTTGTGAAGCCCTATCGTAAGCGAAACGAAATGTTTTTGAAATGGAAAAATCGCATTCTACGAAAACAATTCGTCCCCAATTGTCCCTTCACCAGGATGGGATTCCAAGGTTGCTTTACCACGAACACCTTTGTTTAAGGGTTGAACATTATGGTACGGTTGGCCGCCCCGATTGAGCCTTGGATACAAATGTTGCCGGCTCGCCTTTATTTGAGTCCTTCCTAGGAGACGAAGGCTGATAGCTTGGGTTTGAAGGCGGTGTCCACCATGCAATTGAGCTCTCGATTCCTTCGTGTCTTTATTCTTGCTCTGTGCCTTTGTAAGGCCTATTCGTTGGCCGCTCCCGATTTCAAATTGATCGGATATGGTGCAGTCAGCGGAGGCGACATCACCACCACCACGGGTGGGACAGGCGGCAAGGTCGTCGTCGTGAAAACCTTGGCTGAATTGGAGGCCTGGGCCGCCGACCGGGAAAAGAACCGCACTCCGGAAATCCTGCAAATCAGCGGCAAAATCTCCGCATCCACTTCCGCCTTAATTACCATCAAAAACGGTGCGAATATCACGATTGAAGGTATCGGTAAAACGGGGGAATTGCAGAATATCGGGTTGAATATTCGTGATTATTCGAATGTCATCGTGCGAAACCTGACCATTCATGAAGTGCTTTATCCGAATGACGCCTTGACCTTGGACAATGTTCAGCATGGCTGGGTGGACCGATGCGAGTTATACAGCAAAATCGGCGAAGGGGTCACCGTTGACACCTATGATGGGCTGCTCGATATTAAAAAGGGCTCTTCTCATATCACCATTTCCTGGAATTACCTGCACCATCACATGAAGTGTTCTCTGATCGGGCACACCGACAATATCGGGCAACAGGACGAAGATTCCAAAATACGCGTCACCTACCATCACAATTGGTTCAGCAATACCGACGGGCGCAATCCCAGCCTGCGCTTCGGCGCCGCTCACATGTTCAATAATTATTTCGAGGATATCAATGATTATGGCATCGCGGCGCGCGATGGTGCGCATGCCAAATTAGAGAACAACGTTTATCACAATGTGAAGCTACCCATGTCCACCGATAAATTCCCCGTGGATGGGCTACCCAATGGGTATATCTGCGAAAGCGGAAACGTTTTGTCCGGAACAACAGGAGCCAAGGTCCTATCGCAAACCGACTGCGAATTTTGGAGTGCGACGACCTTGCCCTATGCCTATTCGCCCGATCCCGTCACCACCGTAGAGGCCACGGTAAAGCAGTATGCGGGATTGGGGAATGCTCCGGTGACGGGCTTCATACTCAGCCCTATAGGAATAGCGGGTAGAAATCCATCGAATATTTCCTATAACCGCTTCAAGGGACTTACCGCTGCGGGCATAACTTTCAAGAACTCCGACCCTCAAATCCTCTTCGACATGACGGGCAAGCGAAAGTAGGGTGACAGGATTTCGCCCGACCCTCCTTCATGCCGAGTGAATCCGCTTTTCGACCTTGGCAGCCAAAACGAAATCGCTTTCGGTAAGGCCATCGATTTTATGCGTCCAAATCGTTACCTCGACCTTGCCCCAGCCCAAATGCAAATCGGGATGATGTCCTTCGCTTTCGGCAATTTCGCCGATGGCATTCACAAAGGCCAAAGCGGAAACAAAATCGGGAAAGGCATAGCGCTTGTGCAGGTTGTGCTCGTGCACCACATGCCAGCCATGGCCTAATTGCGATACCAGGGGCAAGAGTTTGGCCCCCTTGAGTGGCGTCATGCCGGCCTTGCAGGGCACGCAGGAGCGGGCTGCTAAGGCCTCGCAAGCGGCAGAAAGTGGGGTTTCAAGGTGATTGCGTATTTCCATATGGACCTCCCAGACATTGAAAAAGCTAAGTTTGCGCCCACTTCCGGCGCGGATTTCCAAGCCGATTTTCCCCGATTTCTTCAGGAGTTTTGGCATGAGCAAGGTTCTCATCATCGGAGCAGGCGGCGTTGGCCAGGTCGTGGCTCATAAAGTCAGCCAGCGGCCCGACGTTTTTTCATCCGCCGTGCTCGCCAGCCGCACCGTGTCGCGCTGCGAGACCATACAGCAACAAATCAAAAAGCGCCGCAATTATCCGCTTGAAATCGCCCAGGTCGACGCCGACAAGCCCCAAAATGTGGCCGAGCTCATTAAAGCGCACAAACCCAAACTTGTCGTCAATGTGGCATTGCCCTATCAAGACCTCAGCATCATGGACGCCTGCCTCGAAATGGGCGTGGACTACATGGATACCGCCAATTACGAACCGCCCGACGAAGCCAAGTTCGAATATAAATGGCAATGGGCTTATCAAGACCGCTTCAAGGCGCGCGGCCTCATGGCTTTGCTCGGCTCGGGTTTCGACCCCGGCGTCACCAATGTCTATTGCGCTCATGCCATGAAGCATCGCTTCGACGAAATTCACAATGTCGAAATCATGGATTGCAATGGCGGCGACAATGGCCTGCCCTTCGCCACTAATTTCAATCCTGAAATCAATATCCGCGAGGTCACCGCCAAAGGACGCTATTGGGAAAACGGCGAGTGGAAAGAAACTGATCCTCTATCGGTGCACAAAACCTGGGACTTCGCCGAAGTCGGCCCGCGTGAGATGTATCTCATGTATCACGAAGAGCTGGAATCCCTTTCCAAGAACCTGAAAGGCCTCAAACGCATTCGCTTTTGGATGACTTTCGGCGAGCGTTATCTCAATCACTTGCGCGTGCTCGAAGGCATTGGCATGACCTCGATCAAGCCGATCAAGTATCAGGGCGTGGACATCGTGCCTCTGCAATTCCTCAAGGCCGTTTTGCCCGACCCCGCCAAGCTCGGAGCGCTCACCAAGGGCAAAACCAATATCGGCTGCCTCATCGAAGGCATTAAGGACGGCAAGGCCCTCAAGACCTATGTCTACAATGTCTGCGATCACGAAGTGTGCTACGAAGAAACCGATGCGCAAGCCGTCTCTTATACCACGGGCGTGCCGGCCATGATTGGCGCCATGATGATGGTCACCGGCAAATGGAAGCAGCCCGGCGTTTGGAATATGGAACAACTCGATCCCGATCCCTTCATGGAAGCGCTGAACACCCATGGCTTGCCTTGGGTCGAAAATATTTGGCATGAGTAACGCGTGAGATACGGGGGATGTCTCCCCCTCGGTCGAGCCTCCTCGTCGCTGGGATGGGGTGGCTGATGTTCGGCCATGAAAAAAGGGCTCGCGGGTCCTCGGCCGTGGCCTAGCCTTGAGGCTTTGGCCTGCGGAGCGAGCCTTTTTTCAGGCGCTCACCGCCACCCCTCGCCATTCCCCGGGGATTCGGCGTGCGCAGGGGATCCTCCCCGCCGATTATCGTTTCGCGCCGGAAGCATTTCCCTGGAGCAGTGCAGCGACTGTGGGGTCTCGGCCTGCCCCCTCAAACGGGGGCAAAACCCCCGTAACGCCCCCGTTACTTCGGGGCGAACCTTTCGGTGTGCGGCCAAGGGCGGGTAGCGAAAGTCCCTCGCTTTAATAACCTAGAAGTTATAGCGGTAACTGAAGGAATAGGAATTTCCTTGGCCTACTTGGGCATGCGAATGCGCGGCCGTGACGGCTGCGGTGATCACTCCGCTCGTGAAGAGGGTGATGCCTCCCCCGATACCTAGCAATCCGAGCATAACCAAATTCTCATTTGTTTCCGTAACCTCATAGGTTTCTTCATATGGCTCTTGTGTGCCATCGCAGTTCCCGATAAATATCAGGCAGGGTAAGGGTTCCACCGTCCGGGTTTTAGTCTCGGTATGTTGCGAGTTGGCAATGGAAATGGCCCCGACGATACCGCTGATCAGTCCAAGCCCAAGCAGGATCGGTGCTGTGGCTGCCGAACTTGCGAGGATGAGGAGATGGAAAAAAGTGAGCCTATGCCGATTGGGACGTGGCCGTGAATGGCGAATGTAACCAGGGGTCCCGGCGGATTATCACCCTTTGGTAGGGACGGCTGTTGTTCAGCCATGAAACGGGCTCGACAATCAGGCTTTTCCCCGTGTATTCGCGAGATTCTCGTGATAACTTCAAATGACTTATGGAAAGTATCGGGAAATCTGTTTTAGCAGCGGCCTCGCATTTCGTATTGGCTGCTTTGTTTGCTTGCGCAATTGCCTTCCCTGTGGCCGCGCAGGCTCAGGTCGAGGGGCCGGTGGCTTTTCAGAAAGTTCTCCTCAATGCCCAATTTTATTCCGAAGGCATAAACTTCGGGGATCTCGATCGCGATGGAAAAGCCGACATTGTCGCCGGCCCCTATTGGTATCCGGGTCCGGCATTTACTGAAAAGCGACCTTTCCGCACGCCCCGTTCCACTCCGTTTCCCATTTCCGGCGACTCCGATTGTTATGGCATCTTCCTCTATGACTTCAATCAAGATGGTTGGCCCGACATTCTTTCATTCCGGAAAGACGGGGGTGCCGAAGCCGTTTGGTATGAAAATCCCAAGGGAGGCTCAGGTCTATGGGCCGAACATGTGGCGCATTCCGTGGTCGAAAATGAAAGCGCTGCCCTGCTCGACATAGACCTAGATGGTCGGCCTGAAATCATTACCAATTCCAAGGGCTTTGGCGGTTGGGTTCAACCCGATTGGGCGCGACCTATTGGCGCTTGGCCTTTCCGCTCGGTCACCACCAAGCAGTCTTGGAGTCAATTCACTCATGGTATTGGCGCTGGCGACCTCAATGGCGATGGCCGTGCCGATTTGATATTTGGCGCAGGATGGTGGGGACAACCTGCCGCTCCTGCGGACACCCCTTGGACCCATCACCCATTCACCTTTGGCGGTCGAGCCAATCCTTCCGAAGATTTCGGCGGGGCTCAAATGTTCGCCTATGATGTGGACGGAGATGGCGATAACGACGTTGTCACGAGCCACCAGGCCCATGGCTGGGGATTGGCCTGGCACGAGAATATGGGACGCGGTGAATCGTTCACGCCTCATTTGATCATGAATACGGCTGCCGAAAAAGCCACCTATGGTTTGGCCTTTTCCCAATTGCATGCCCTCGCGCTCGCCGACATCGACGGCGATGGCCTGAAAGACATAATCACCGGTAAAAGGAAGGGCGCGCATGGCAATGGCCTTGGCACCGATATTGATTCTGCCGCAGTGCTTTACTGGTTTCGCCTCACGCGTCCGGTAGGGCAACTTCCCCGTTACGTCGCTTACCGCATCGACGCTTCCGCCGGGGTCGGTACCCAGATCGCCATAGGGGATGTGAATGGAGATGGGTCTCCCGACATCCTCACTTCCCGTCGCGAGGGCGCCTTTGTCTTCCTGAATCAAAAGACTTTCCCCAATGCCCTCGGTCCCTCGCCCCGGGCTTTTTCCCCGCCACCTCGGTTAGCCTCTCCCTGGCGCTTCCGATGGCAGTGGGGCCGGAGAGATGCCCTGGGAAGGAATTGAGCCTTGAATCCGAGCTCTTCCCATTTGCCGATTCCAAGCTTTGCAATTTTGATTGTGCCTGCGCTTTTCGCGCTTCCTGGATTGGCCTATGCAGAAGGTTGGAAGCTCACTTGGAGCGAAGAATTCACCGGCCCCAAAATTGACACCTCGGTTTGGGGATATGAGAATGGTTATCGGCGCAATAATGAGGTTCAGTATTACACCAGTCGACCTGAGAATGTGCGTATCGATTCAGGACAATTGCGGATAAGCGCCGTGAAGGAAAATTGGCAGGGCTATGGCTATACCTCAGCTAGCCTCAAAACCAGCGGCAAAAAATCATTTCAATACGGCAAATTCGAAATGCGCGCGCATAGACACTAGGGCGGGAAGCTGGCCAGCATGGTGGTGGCTACCCAATAGCGGCGGCTGGCCTAAGGGCGGCGAAATCGATATGATGGAATTCTATCAGGGTAAATGTTTGTTCAATGTGATGGATGGTAATCAGAAATGGACGACAAAGACCCAATCCATTTCGTCTCTTGGAGGCGCGCGCTGGAGTGAGGCCTTTCATGTTTGGACCCTGGTCTGGGATTCCCTGAGCATAGACCTTTCGCTCGACGGCGAACGCATTAATCAATATGTCGTAGCCAATGCCGATGGGACTGGACCCGATGGTTCCAATCCCTTTCGCCGTCCGGGATACTTCCTAGTGAATCAGGCTTTGGGTGGAACCAATGGTGGCGACCCATCAAAAACTTCCTTTCCCGTCGACTTCCGTGTGGATTGGATTCGTATGCATACCTGGTCGAAAGGTCCTGGCTATTCCTTGACTGTGGAAGACGGTTCAAGTTCAGGAGATTATTGTGAAGGTGAACCTGCCTCCTTGGTGGCGAAAATGCCACCCGTGGGTATGCGATTTGATCATTGGGAATGGGTATCGGGAGAGGCGAAAATCGAGAATGCCCGAGAGGCGAATACGCGTCTCATCATGGGTAAGGTGCCAGTGACGGTACGTGCAGTGTATTTGCCTGAGGGTACTGGGCTCCATTTACAACCTGCAAATCGAAGGCTCCAATCGGCGCGGGGACTTTTTTTCGTTCCGGATAGGCGAGGTGAAGATGTCAATGGGTGGAGATGGTTCAGGGAAATTTTAATGGGCCGGCGTCCTTAATTGACATGCGCGAGTCCCAGGAATGGGACCATTTCACATCCTCGTTGATAAGGACCTGTTTTTTTAGAGAAATAGCGCCAATTTGTTTTGTGGTACAACTATTGATGGTGTCCTGAGGAAAAGAATTGAGAGATCCATGAAATCACTTTTTCGCCACCCACTATTCTTGTGTTTGTTGGTCATGGCTCCATTGGCTTGGTCCGATTTTTCACCCTTGGTGCAGGGGAATACCTGGGTTTATCACGGCCGATTTTCCGGTTTTTGGGCGCAGGCCTTGTCTTATCCCATTAATGAGGGATTTGAGGAACGACTGTATTTGAAGATCGATAAAATTCGTCAAACCCTGGATACGACCTTCTTCGAAGTTGTGGTTCGAGATTCACTCTTTGACCGATGGCCTTTTTCTAGTGGATCACCCATTCTAAAAGATACGGTATTTAATCAGGTGTGGGTCTATGCGCAATCTCGCAACAAAGATTCTGTGATTTTGCGAAAGGTGACGGGTGATATTGCCCCGCATTTTCAGCCGATGATATTTCGTCACCATTTTGAAGTCAGTTTTCTGGGAAGGGCGAAATTATTGACCTCGGTGGCACCTCGTCGTGGATATGCCTTGACCGATACTCTGTCCTATGCCCATCAATCGCAAAATTGGTATTTGGACAGTATCGGTTTGTATTGGAGTTATGAAGAGCGCCAAAATTTTGGGAGTTGCGGTCGCGCGGCGCATGAATTGTTTTTGCATTCCTTTAACGGAGAATTGATTTCCTTAACTCAAGGTCCCGATACTTTATTGGGATACCGAAAAGTCGCTTTGCCAAAATCGGCGCGTGCGAATTGCACTGAAATTCGAAATGGACTTGAGGCACTCTCTTTTCTGTCCAATCCTCTGGGTCGAAACTTGGTGAGTTTCAATGCCCTGGGAAAGGTTCATGTGGGTGGGAGTGAGGCTACCGCGAGGTGGACGCGGCCCGGAGTGTTTTTGATGAGCCGCCGTCCCTGATAAAATCTCGTTTGGTCTTCCGGTGATTTAAATCGCGCAGTGATCTATTTCCAGGCCTTCATCATCTTATCCATTTCGGGGATTTGCGAGGCGATTCCTGGATCTTTTTCTGCTTCGGTCCGAGCCAGGCGACCGGCTGCTAAGGCTTCAGGGAATTGCTTAGCCTCGGCCAACCACTGTGCCTTGCTCCAAAGATTCGCATGCAGGGGCTTAATGGTAATGGACTTGTCGACCCATTCAAGAGCTTGTTTACGATCCAGATTATAGGCCCAATAAAAACGCGCGCTTTGTAGCCAGGCATAAGGATCCTCCGCCTTGGCCTTGGGCAAGCCTGCCGCGATATTGGCCTTGCCGGTTTCCAAGAATTCTGAGGTGAGCGCCAATGAGCCACGCAGCTTTTCCCATTGTAGGGTCAAGGTGGCGCCAGCGTCGGATACGGCGTCGAAAACAAAAGTCATCCGCTCCGTCATGGCTGCTTTTTCAGGAGTGACGGTGATGCGCAAGGCATCGTCCTTGGCATCGTAGCCAAAGGCACCCCAGCCCTTGGTATTGCGACTGAAAATAAAGGTCCAAGAATTTTTGCCCGCCTTTTTCTCTGGCAAAACGAAGAGCGCATAGCTGCCAGCTTGGAGAGGGCTGCCATTCACCGCCACATCCCGCGTGAACTCGACGAGGTTGGGCTCATTGGCCCCGGCTCGCCATACTTGTCCATAGGGCACGAGACTGCCCCATATCATGCGGCCATTCACTGTCGGACGAGAATATTTCAACGTCGCACTTGTATAACCGAAAGTCTGGCTAACCGTGGCAGGTGGGCTCGCGCGCGGCAAATCGACGGCCGGTTGCGAAAGCACCGGTAGGGCGAAAGCGAAGGCCAATAGGGAAAGGAAATGGCAAATTCGCATAGGAACTCCTTTGAGAATCCTGAAAATACGAAGACATTAGCCGGTGAAACTCGCAAAGCCGTCAGTGTCATTCGAGTGGAATCGCAGCTACATTTTCAGGAATGTCCAGCACTCAACCTTATCTTGCCCCTAAAAATGCGGTACCCCTAGATCCCGCTCAAATACCCTCGCCAGCCTATGTCCTCGAAGAGGTCGCGCTGAAGCGCAATTTAGAGGTCTTTGACCGGGTCATGCGCGAAAGTGGGGCTCGCATCATTATGGCGCTTAAGGGCTTCGCTTTTTGGAGCAGCTTTCCTTGGGTGAAAGAGGTGCTCTTGGGAGCCACGTCCAGCTCCTTGAATGAAGCCCGGCTCGCCAAAGAGGAAATGGGCCGTGAGGTGCACGTATATCAAGTGGCTTACAGCGAGCGCGAATTCCCGGAAGTTTTAGAAATCGCGGACCATCTTGTTTTCAATAGTTTTTCCCAATGGCGGCGCTTCAAGCCCCAAGTTTTGGCATCGCGGCGAAACATTAGTTGCGGCATACGCGTGAATCCGGGTTATAGCGAGGTTAAAACGCCGCTTTACGATCCTTGCATATTAGGCTCGCGCTTGGGCGTGGCCATCGAAGAATTCAAGCCTGAGGAATTGGACGGCATAGACGGACTGCATTTCCACGCTCTCTGTGGTAACGGCAGTGATACCCTGGAAAAGGTGGTAGCGAGTTTTGAAAAGCTCTACGCTCCTTATATTCGCCGCATGAAGTGGGTGAATTTTGGGGGTGGGCATCACATCACCCGAGAAGGATATGATGTGGGCCGTTTGATTCGCATCGTTAAAAACTTTCGCGAAAAATACGGAGTGGAAGTCTATCTGGAACCCGGCGAGGCGGTGGGTTGGCGCACCGGCCCCTTGATTGCCTCCGTTTTAGACATAGTTCGCAATGGCATGGACATCGCGATATTAGACATCTCCGCTTCGGCGCATATGCCCGACACCTTGGAAATGCCCTATCGCCCAGAGATTCGCCATGCTGAGGACGCGGGAGTTTTGCCCCACACTTATCGCCTGGGCGGCACAACCTGTTTGGCCGGCGATGTCATTGGCGACTACAGCTTTTCAAAGCCATTGCAAATCGGTGACAAACTGGTATTCGAAGACATGATTCACTACACCATCGTGAAGAATACCACCTTCAACGGTGTCACCTTGCCGTCCCTTGGAATTTGGACAGCAGAGGGGCAATACCGCGAAGTACGTCGTTTCGGCTACGAAACTTATAAGCTTCGTAATTCATAATCAGAATTTCAGAAAGAAGGAAGCATGGATTTTTCAGGTAAGGTTGCAGTAGTGACCGGAGGCAGTCGCGGCATCGGTTTGGCTATCACCGAGGCTCTTTTGCAACGCGGAATGAAGGTCGCGGTTTGGAGTCGCAAGGCCAAAGATCTGGGAAAAGCCAATTGCATCTCCCTGGTTTGTGATGTCAGTGACAAGCATTCGGTTCGTCAGGCCTTTGAAAACACCTTGAGTCATTTTGGTGGCCGCCTCGACGTGCTGGTTAACAATGCTGGGATAGGCTATTCCGGTGACATTGCCGAGCAGCCTTTTACGCAATGGGAAGAAATGTTTGCCGTCAATGTCCACGGTATTTTCCACTGTGTGCAGGCTTGCCTTCCCGCCATGGGACAGGGCGGGCATATTGTCAATATTGCCTCACTCGCGGCCAAGTCCGGACTTGAAAATATGGGTGGGTATTGCGCCACCAAGTTCGCCGTGCGTGGTCTATCGGAAACGATGTTCAAAGAATTACGCCCTAAAGGCGTGAAAGTCACTTGCGTCATGCCTGGGTCGGTGGCAACCGACATTTTCAAAACCATGGGCGCGCATCAACCCCCCAAAAACCCATTGCAACCGGGTGATGTCGCTGATGCCGTCGTGAGTTGCCTCAATATGAGCGGCAATAATTTGATCAGCGAAATCGAAGTTCGGCCTTTTCAGCCAAGCTTAGCGCCTCGGAGCCTTTAACCGTTTAAGCCCAATTTCACATGCTCCAAATGATGGTCTCCATGCCATGCATAAAGGCTGACGGCATGAAATAGAGTCCAGGTGACCTTGTAGCCAGGATGAAAAAAAGTCCGCCGCCATTGCTTTTCCTGCATGCCTTGCAATAGCAAAACCCATCGGGCATGCAGGGGCTCCAATAGGGCAAGCGATAGGGGCATGGCTTCGCGAGTCGCGTCGGCTTGTTCCACCCAGAGGCCTTCCTCATAAGGCTTGATGGTGGGATTTTCTTCGGTGAGGGCCAGCTTGAAACGGGTATAGCTATTGATGTGGCTATCGGCGAGATGATGAATGACTTGCAATGCATTCCAGCCATCGGGGCGATAGGGCCGTAACAAGGATGTTTCCTCGGCCCCGTCCAAGGCTCGACGCAGCCTGACGGGTAAGGTCGCGATGCGATCGATCTCGCGTAAAATGAGGGCAGGGTCATAGGTGTCGATTTTCGGCGATACACCTATGGGAAAGCGCAGGATGTCCAATGCTGTCGATATTGAGCTCATATCGTAAAATTCGTTTATCCTGACGGAGCGGTCAAGTTGAAATCCCCTTGAAAATGAGTTGGGGGCAAGGTGAATATCCTGCTAGAATACATGAGACGCGATTTTCTTTAAGAGGCTGATGAATGTTTAGAAATCCCTTTTTCAATCTTGAAATCCAAAAACCAAGGCGGGGTGTTCCGTTGAGCACCTTGATTATGGCGCTTGCCTTTACCTGCAATGCGAAGGAAAACCAGGAACTCGTGCAGAAACAAGTCGGACCCGACGCCAAGGCCCAGAGTAAATCCTCTTCAGCTCGCCCCGCAGCGCAGGCCGCAGCCTCACCCAAAGACTTGCAAACCCTCGTCGATCAAGAAGGGCAGCCCTTTTCTTTCGCCAAACTCGCGAAAAAGACCGTACTCGTGAATTTCATCTTTACCAACTGTCCTCTGATCTGTCCAACCCAGACCCAGGCGTTGATTGGGTTTCAGCAGGCCTTGCCGCCAGCCTTGCGAACTCGCGTCCGTATCCTCTCCGTTACGGTAGACCCGGATCGAGATTCGGCGCTGGCATTGAAGCAATATGCCATGTCCATGGGCGTGGATTTCACGAATTGGTCTTTTGTGACCGGGAAGAGCGCCGAGCTGAACTGGCTTTATCGCTATTACAGTGTCGGTGTTAACCCCACGAGCGATGGCCTTTATGATCATCAAGCGGGGGTTTACCTAGTCGATGCCCAGGGCCGCGTCATGCAACGCTATACCGGGGCCATGGACAGGCCTCGCCTCTTGCGAGAAGTCAGCGAAATCGACGCGCTAAATCCATAGCGTAACCATTTCCTCCATCATTGCGCGAGCGCGCTGATTTCGCTCGCAGTGAAAGCTCGGCAAGAGAAACGGAAGTCGTCGACTCGGCCGTTCAAATAAGGATCGGCTGGGTATTGCGATCGTCCTATCCAGACATTGGGAAGCGCGCCAAGATTCACCGGGTCAAGCGTGAGGTTTGTATTCTGGGCGACTTGAACGCCATCGACATACATCCTTCCCGTATTTCCTGCGAGAGTGACGGCGACATGTTTCCAGGTATTGGTGGGGAAGGCATAGGTATAAGAGATTTGCTGTTCCGCCCCGTTCTGGTTACGAATCGCGAATCGCAGGGAGCCAGCATTTGTCCGAGGCGTCAAAAACATATTGGTCCCGGTCCCATTGCCGAAATCGAAAATGCGCGCCCAATTGGCAGTAGCCGACAGGTTAACCCAACCAGCGAAGGTGAAATCGGCGCAAGCGGAGACGAGTCCAGCGGGCAAGGTGGCATACTGGGTAGTGCCCGACAAGGCAATGGCATTCCCCTTCCGGCCTTCAACGCGCGTCGCGCCTCCCACCAGAGTCGCATGTTTGGCATTGGTCGAGGCGTCCATGGCATTCACTCCTGCCGTTTCATCGAATGGATACGAAGCGATCAGATTTCCGGGAGGCAAGGCAAGGGCGGAAATTTCAGCAGCCGGCAATGCGCGGCAGGCGAAGCGGGTGTCGTCAAGGGAACCGTTCAAATAGGGATCCGGGTAATGGGAGCGCCCGAGCCAGACATTGGGCATGGGGGCGATCTGGTTAGGTTGGAGGGACATAGCCGGATTTTGCGCGACTTCGATGCCGTCGAGATAGAGCCGCCCGGTACTGCCGGCTAGGGTAACTGCCACGTGACGCCATTGGCCGAGGGAAAGGTTGACGCCATAGGAGAGTTGCTGCTCAGCGCCATCATTCAACTTCATGGCAAACCGCAAAATTTTATCTGCGGCCGCTGGGGTGAGGAACATATAGGTGGAGGTGCTATTGCCAGCGTCGAGGATGCGAGCCCAATTGGGATTGGCCGCGAGATTCACCCAGGATGCGAAGGTGAATTCTCGGCAGCTTGCGGCAAGATTATCGGGTAAGTCGACGTATTGACCTGCACCCGCGAGTTGAACGGCATTCCCGCTTAGGCCAGGTGCCCAAGTGGCACCTCCCACAAGCATGCCGGTATTGCCGGTACCGGAGACATCGGTTGCCACGGTACCTGTGGTCTGGTCGAAGGGATAGGTTGCGACATTCCCGCCAGCAGCACCTCGTACTTCCGTGGCTGAATAAGCACGGCATGAGATGCGGACTTCATCTAAACTGCCGTTCAAATAGGGGTCCGCACCATATTGCGAGCGCCCGAGCCAGACATTCGGAGTCAAGCCAAGGTCGATAGGACGTAGGCTCATGCTGGTGTTCTGGGCGACTTGGGTGCCGTCCAGATACAAACTACCCGTCCCTCCTGCCAAGGTAAAAGCCACGTGTTTCCAAGTGCCGGTGGGAAAGGAGTAATTATAAGAGACACGCTGCTCAGTGCTGTTATTGTTACG
This sequence comes from Fibrobacterota bacterium, assembly GCA_043753995.1. GTDB lineage: Bacteria > Fibrobacterota > Fibrobacteria > UBA11236 > UBA11236 > JAYUVP01. The sequence continues at coordinate 3,143 of JAYUVP010000038.1, read as the reverse complement.
AATCGCAAATCGGAAAATTTGGCCTCCAGCCGCTGTCGTGAGGAACATATTGGTGCCCGTACCATTACCGAAGTCGAAGACTCGATTCCAATTGGGGTTTGCCCCAAGCCGAACCCAAGCTGCGAAAGTGAAATCACGGCAGCCAGCAACCAAGCCATCCGGAAGATCGGCGTATTGGTTCGCTCCCGAAAGATTCAAGGCATTCCCGGTGCGCCCGGCCGTGAAGGTGGCTCCGCCCACCAGAGTCCCGTTCTGTCCATTGCCGGAAAAATCGGTAGCCACCGTCCCTGTAGTTTGATCGAATGGATAAAGCGCCACCGGATCCGCTGCAATCGGGGCTGGTGCTGTAGGAGGTGCTGCCGCCATGGCAACAATGAATCCGCGGGAGGGAATGCCAGCGGCATTGAGTGCTACCACCTGGTAATAGCCCGGCGGGGCAATATTCGCGCTCGCGGGGGCGGTCAAGGTCAAGATGGCTCCGGCTTGTGTGAATTCCAACGGCACGAGCCGCTGCCCCATGTCAAAGCTATGCGTCGTCGAACCCAGACCCATCATTACGATTCGTGTGATTAAATTCACATCCGCCATTTCGATTTGGAACGTTCCCGCATATTCCGCTTGTAGCGTACTCGCGCTGACCATGCGAGGCCGGGTCGCAATTGCTGCTCCTGCTCCTTTGGCTTGGAACAAATAAGGTGGGTAATAGATTTGGCCGTTGAAATTGTTGACTGGCCCCGGCACCCCGCCTCCCGTGACGAGCACCAGCCCATTAGGAAGTAAAACGGCGGCAGAATGGTAGTTGCGGATATTCTGAGCGGTGGCCAAGGTGGTCCAGGTTCCCGAGTTCGGATTCCACCACTCGGCCTCGCGCACGGCGGAAGGGTCTCCATTGTCGCCAAACCGGGTACCGCCGGTCACTAGAACAAAGCTATTCGGCAATACTGTCGAATTCGCCCACTGCCGCGCAAAAGCCATCGAATCAGCCTCCGCTACGATGGGATCCCCGTCACGAATATCGAAAGTCGTTGCCGCGGCGCTGGAAACCGTGGGTTGCTGGTTCACATACCCGTTACCCCCGACTTGGAGTATGCGGCCCACGTCATACATGGCCGCCGTCGAGGTCGCGCCGATATTCGGTCGGAGTATATCATCGGCCGGCGTTTTGAAGGTGCCTACGACGCGAAGGCTGCCATTGCCGGCGGGATCGAGATACCACATTTGCTCGGCGGAAATGCCGAAGACCTGGCCATTGGGAGCGACCCAATTCCTGGGATACCACCAACGATTATAATCGGGACCGAAGGCCTCCCGACTATTCGCGCCGAACAAGGAGCTCCAGCCGGTGGCCGGATCGAAAACTTCCGGCGTCATGGAAACGCTGCCCAGACTACCCCCTGGGTCCTGCCAAACATTGATGGCATAAGGCGAGCTGCCCCCGGTCATGAGGCTGCGGCCGTCTGCCAGCTTGATAAGAGATCCATACCATCGATCCGATGCGAGCTGGGAAACCGTGGTGGCCGCCGAGTTGTCGTTGTAATTGAACACGGTGCTCTGACGCGGGGCATTCCCACCCGAGACGAGCAAGGACCCGCTATTCAAAAGAATGCCAGCGGCGCAAAAGCTGTTCACGTTTTGAGAATTCGGAAGGGTGAGATGATTGCCGGGAGCCGATGGATTCCATCGATCCAAGGTACGGCCCTCCTGCGCCCCTTGGCCGACTGGGGTTCCAAAGGACAAGATGTCGCCATTCGGTAAGACGGTGAGGTGCAAGGCGACGATGGGCCAGGCAAAGACAGGCGACCACATGCCTTGGGTCGGGGCGGTTGCGGGAATCGTTAGTCCGCTGAACCACGGGTCGGATGCTTGAGGTATAATAACCGGAAATGTCTGTGCCGCAGCAGGTTGAAGATTGCCAGCAGCCAAGACCCATCCGATGCTTAATACTAAGTTTATGCGTAGTAACATTAGTCTATACCTTTACCATGAGTTGCCAGGATGCGTCCTGAACGCCTAGGTTAGAGCATAACTATTCGGATTTCTTTTTTAATAATGAAAGGGTAAAGACAATACTACGGTTTTGACTTTCTACTACTCATTTTGAGTGTGTCATTTGAATTTGATAACTCATGTTACCGGTTATTGACAATTGTTAACGATGACTCTCGGTGCGCGTAAAATTTTCCGACAGAGATGCCAGGTGTTCCGCATAACCAGCATTTTCGATAAAATCCAAAGACAATATTTGAAAGGGGAGGCCGCGTGATTCCGCAGGCCTCTTCGCTTAGCTCCGTTTGCAATACGTCACCGCTAAGTGACCTAGGCCCTCCCCCTCGGCCAAGCCTCCGCGCTGCGCTTGCGGGGTCTTGACCTACCCCCACCGCCAAGGGGCACCTCCCCTGTAAACTCGACTCGACCCTTCAGTACAGGCCGTTGTTTTTCATGACCTCAAGCGACTCATACATGCTTGCGACGGCATCATGATAGGGGCTGAGAGGAAATTGGGCTAAATAGTCGCGGGCCACGGGCTCGGCTTTGGCGAATTCCTGATTTGCGAAATAGGCTGCCAAGACGAAATACTCCGACTGCACGAGAAAGCGCTTCGCTTCAAGCGAGTGTTTAGCGGCCTCACGCACGGCGAAAGCCAATCTTAAAGTGGCCTTGGGCTTTTTGGTCAAGTGAGCCGACATGAGTTTTAGCGCTGTATTGTTGAAGTCGGCTTGCCAACCCTTGCGCATCAAGGTTACCAGGGAATCGACCGGATCCTTGGCATCCAGTGGGACCTTGGCCAGGACATCTGCATCGTCGACTTCTTGCTTGTTATTCATCTGGTGCAAGGCGCGTCGTATGAGCTTACTGGGCCAGTTGTGCGTCATGCCATAGGTGAAAAGCATGATCGAAGGTCCCAGGACCCAAGGCCAAATCTTCATGAATGGAATGCTTGTTTTCGGGGATTGCGGAATCTCGGCTTCCTCCGAGCGGGATTCGGACAGCCTCGCCTGCAAAGCCGCCGACGACTCTTCGGATATCGTTTTGCCTTCACCCATATCCACTTGGGCTATGGCTGCTTTGATGATTTGCTTGGGTTCGGGCATAGAGCGCAACCGCAAATATTCGCGCATGGCTTCGGCTAGGGAAATGGCAGT
>JAYUVP010000037.1:0-16582 GCA_043753995.1 Fibrobacterota bacterium | reverse complement strand
CCCCTCGCTTCGGCCCCGTAGCGCGTGGCCTCCGCTACCCCCTTCTACGGGGGTGGGCATTGCCACCCCCGCAACGCCCCCACAGGCAAAATGCCCCGTAGTTAGCGTTGCTATGGATTAGTTTACCACCAAGGGATCCGCACCAAGCGTGCCTTTCAGGGTTTGCCAATAATCAGGCTTCAGAGCGGCATCTAATTTTTCGAGGCAATATTGTAAGCGCGCCTTGAGTCCCAATTCCTTGATGCTTTTGCGATTGTGTTCGGCGGTAATGAAATGCCGTAAATAGCCGGCATGCCTTTCCCAAAGCGCCACATCGCGTTCCTGCTGCTTTTTCAAGCGACCGGCATACCAGTCGCTAGCTAAAAGGGATTCGAGCGTGAACATGGCGCGGAATTCGGGGGCGCTACGGTCCATTCCATTCCAATGGCCATGCGCCATGATATGCAAAAGGGCATTCAGGGGAGGGCAAGCCGCTTCAATGCTTCCGTCTTCGAAATATTGCAAAGCACATTGGCGTTGGGATTCGGAAATGTGCAATACGCCTTCGGCGAAATCCTTGAGACTTTGCTTTTCAGGTTCGAGCATGTCGATGGGAAAAGCCGAAATGGGATCGGAAAAAACACGACCGGCATAGGCATGCAAAAAGCGCGTATTGATGCGATAGCCCAAACGGCTGGCCTCGATTTTCTTTTTGCCGAATTGAAAATCTTGGACGGGTTCGAGATAGCCTTTTTCGATCAAGGTATGCGCATCGCGCTCACCTGGATTGAGTCGGCTCCATAATTCCGGGATAAAAAGGCTGATGTCGTGGTCGACTTTATAACGCACGCCAATATGGCCGGCAGGCGTGGAAAAGGCCTGTAAACCAGTGAGTATATAGCTCACCAAGGTATTGTTTAAATCGGCCGTGGTCCAGATGGCATTGAATGGCCCCTTGGTCAGTGCGCCTTCCGAGCCTGCGCCCGTAGTGCTTGGCGATTTTCCGGAAAGGCTTGCGATGAAATCCATGAAAGCTTCCGGCAATTCTTGAAAATGCAAAGGATTGTAAACTGCCAAAGCCTTGATGCCAGTCTTGTGATCGGCGGGATTATTGCGGCGCCCCATGAGCACGGCGTCGACGGGGAAGCGCACGGGTTCAGACGTCGGCAATTTGCGGCGCAGGCGCCAGCCAACTTCGGCCACATAGGTTTGCATGGGATTGACAACGTCGGGACGGTCTTGCAAATAGCGAACATTAGCGCTGGGTTTGCCATTTACGATGCGGGGATGTGCCGAGCTCACGAAATATCCGCGTTCCTTTGACGCGGCTTCTTCCACTAGCTCGCGCATGGGCGTAGTGAATTTGTCGAATTCAATGATATGCTCGACCATGGTGCTGGCATCGCTGGATTTCAGAGGCTCGAAATTGGAAATGAAATTGGTCCGCTTGGCGATATCCGCTTCGGCCTGTTTGTCAAAACCGCGATGCACGGCATCGTCTGGCCTTTGGAATAAACGCCATTCGCAATTGGCAACGAATTTGAAGGCGTCAGGCGCTTTCCCGATTTTCTCGGTTTCATAGGCGGTTTCGCGGCTATCGGGCAAAACGATGGCGGCGGTGATATCGTCTTCCGTTTGCAATTTGTCGGCGGGAATGAAATCTGTGCGCAGGCGAAAGACGCGCCATGCCCCCTCTTCATCGGTACCGACTTTGAGATAACTGCCCACCATGCGGCGATGCTTGAAATTCAACTCATTGCCCGGGCGTCCATCGGTGACGTCAACGGAAAAATGACTACGCCAATCCCCTCCCCACTCGGTGCGATAATTGCGTTTGATGATGTGAACTAAGGACTTAATGTGATGGGGGATACGCTTTAGCCAACTATTATATTCGTCCGTATACTCATAGGATGGGGTCAAGAGTCGAACCACCGAACCCAGTGAGCGCTGCGGTGAAAGAATGGGCCTTGAAGTCGTACGCTTCTTGAATTTTTCTAGAAATCTTTCAGAAAAATCGTGATTGATGATTTTCTCGACGAGATCGAAGTCTTTCTTGAAGTCACTGACATAGACATTCTTATAAAGAATGGAATCGGTCACCGACTTGCTGATTTCACTTTTTCCACCGCCTGACACCGTGCTAGGTTTATGGCAAAGCGTACCCTCGGCTACGGTTCCCACCAATCGCCAAGTTTTGGCACCCGGATGCTTTTCCATGCGCACCTTGTAGCCGGTGGGAAAGATATAGGTGTGATTGGGCAAAAGTCGCAGGTTCACGTCTTCTCCCGCATGCTCCCAGCGTATGTTCTGGTCGAGCAGGGATATTTCTGCCGTTTCTGGCAAATAGATGACTTGTGGGAATTGGCGATCCACACCATAGCCATCGGGTTTGATCACCATGATATCGGCGAACATTTTACTGACTTGTTTGAAGCTATAACCATCGCGCTGAATGAAGGCCGCATTCTTCAAGGTGAAATCACCCAGATTATAGCTGGGGAAAACCAAGGCGCCGCCACTATGCTCTTCTTCGCTGCGGCCAATGAAATTAGCGGCAAAGCTGAGTTGGGTTTTCACCTCTTTTTTGCAATAGCCGTAATAATTGTCGGCTAGTAGCGTAATGATGAGGCCTTCATCGGTGCGGAAGGTGGCCTTGAAGGCATTGCCGCCATTGTATTTCTCATCGGCCTCCTTCCAGCACATTCCCTGTTTGCGCTGTGCAGGAGTGGCGTCTTGCCATTTGGGAAGCCCCAATTCTTTTTTGGTGAGCTTGACCAATTGAGGAGCAAGAATAACGCATCCCGTGACCCCACTGAAATGCTCGACGTCGAGGGCGGCGTCATTTTCGGGCAAAAACGGATCGCCAGCATTGCCGAAAATGCTTTCAACGAAATCGAGATTGCTGATGAGGGTACCCGGTGCGAAAAAGCGGACTTCCATGTCTTTGTACGGAGCCAGCCCATTCACTTCGGGCGAAACCATGGGCCGCAAATACAAGGACGTGAAAACTGAAGAGGGCTTTTTTAAGGTGGACGTAAAGGGCAGTTCCAGCAAATACTCGGGTGGATTGAAAGCATGCCAAAGCATGAGGGCATAGGTGGTCTTGGGTATAGCGAGCTTGTCACCGGGGATGGGCAAGCCGCCTTCAGCCACGTGAAAGGTGCCCTTGGTCGTGCGCTTGTCCGAAGCAGGATTATGCAGGACGCCATTGAGCACGCGATAACTGCTAAGCAGAGGCGAAACGAATTCGTCTTTGTCAGGGGGCAAAGAAAGGGTGCGTGCCAAGCCATGAAAATCCATGTGCAAGGTGCGAGTCGGCAATTGCAATTTTCCGGGCACGACGCAATCGAAAAAATGGCGTTCAAGCCAATTTTGTATGCGCATATCTACCGGGCATAAAGGCTCAGGTGAAGCGCGGAATTTCGATTGGATTTTGCGAATGAGATCGGAGCTATGATCGATGAATTCGCTTTGATTCGGATCGGGGTAGGGGGCCAAGCCCGTCGCCATCAGTTTGAGCTGAATAATGGGCAGCACGTCCTTAAGTCCGGGCACCGAGGATTTGTTATCGATAAAACCCAGAGTCTCCTTGGCCTGCATTTTTCTGCCTCCATGCCCATCCACGAGATTTCGAGGTGGATCCCCAACCTCGTCTTTGTTTTGTGGTTTGACAGAATCCTTGTGCGCAAAGTCCATACCGTTTCCCCGGGCCTTTAATAGGATGGCCAAAACCCTTTAATGTGCGAATTTGTCCCTGGAGGTTGTGGGACTGTCTTCTTTTGTCGTGCTTATTGTAACACGGGTTTGACAAGGTCGGGAAGTGTCGAAATGGCAAGCGAATTAAATACGAACTGGCCGGCACCGAGCGGTGCGGCCATGTCCACAATATCAAGTTGATTCAAGCCGAAGGCAAACGAGTCACGCGCTCTATTTTTTTGACCCCATGCTTGGTCAAAATGAGCCCAGCGGCACCGCGCCCCTTCACTTCAAAATCATTGAAATTCAGAGGTATTTCGGTTTTGATACGGGGCTGTGGCAAGAGATGCACCACCACGCGATCGGCTATGCCCTTGGGCTGAGCGGCGAGATACAAAATCTTGCTCATAGCCGTGGCACGCGTGAGGTCGTATTGCTTATCGCGAGTATAGCCACCGATTTGAAACCGCTTCACCATGCAAGGCCCGCCGCGACCGTCGCGGTAAAGCAGATTGAAGACGAGTTCACTATCCTCTTTGCCAAGTTTAACGGCATGCATGACTTTTTGGCCGACAAAGGTTTTTTCGCCGACCTTGGTGATGCATAGGGTGCCGTCTTCTTTGACGCAAAGGATTTCATCCAGCGAGCTGAAATCGGCGCCGACTAAATCGCCGTCTCCGACCTTGGTGCCGATAAAGCCCTGCTCGCGATCGACATAAACCTTGAGATTACTCAGGATGACATCGCTGGCGTCAATGGCGCTGAAGCGCTTGAGCTTGGTTTTGCGTTCCCGTCCTTTGCCGTATTTAGCGAGCAAATTCTCGTAATAAGCGATGGAGTATTTGGTGAGATTCTTGAGATTTTTCTCGGTTTCGGCGATGGATCCGTCGAGCACACGGCGCTCTTCTTCGGCGCGATTGGAATCAAAGCGCGAAATGCGGCGAATCGGGATTTCGACAAGGCGCTTGATGTCTTCTTCGGTGACATCGCGCAGGAATTTGGCGCGGAAAGGTTTCAGACCCTTGTCCACCGTGGAAACGATGGCTTCCCAGCTTTCGGCATTTTCGATTTTGCGATAAATGCGCTCTTCGATGAAAACCTGTTCGAGTGATTTGAAATTCCACTTTTCACGTAAGTCATGCAGCTGAATTTCCAATTCCAGCTTTAGCAGCGAAACCGTGCTTTGCACCGATAGGCGGAGCAATTCGGAAACGCCGATGAAAATCGGCTTATTCTCGAAAATGACGCAGCAATTGGGTGAAATCGACACTTCGCAATCCGTGAAGGCATACAGGGCGTCTATGGCCTTTTCGGTGTCGGTGCCCGGCGGCAAATGCACGAGAATGTCCACCTTGGCCGCGGTCTTGTCCTCGATTTTCTTGACCTTGATTTTGCCCTTGTCATTGGCGGCAACAATGGATTCGATTAATGATGCGGTTGTGACGCCGAAGGGGACTTCGGTAATGGCAAGGATTTTGGGATCGACCGCGAGGATTTTGGCGCGAACCTTGACCTTGCCGCCGCTTTGCCCGTCATTGTAAGCGCCAGCGTCAATCAGACCACCGGTCGGAAAGTCGGGCAAAATCTTGAACTCTTCTTTTTTCAGCACCGCAATGCAAGCCGCGATCAATTCGCAAAAATTATGCGGAATGATTTTGGTGGCAAGCCCCACGGCAATGCCCTCGGCGCCTTGAGCCAACACCAAGGGGAATTTCATGGGCAAGGTGACGGGCTCCAAATTACGGCCGTCATAGGAACGCTGCCATTGCGTGGTGGCTGGATTGAAAGCCACCTCCAACGCGAATTTGCTGAGCTTGGCCTCGATATAACGCGCAGCGGCGGCGCTGTCACCCGTGACCGGATCGCCCCAATTTCCCTGGGTGTCGATGAGCAAATTCTTTTGGCCCAAATTCACCAAGGCTTCGCCGATGGCTGCGTCGCCATGCGGATGAAACTTCATGGTTTGGCCGATGGCATTGGCCACCTTGTGAAAGCGTCCGTCATCCATTTCACGCAGACTGTGCAAAATGCGGCGCTGAACGGGCTTGAGTCCGTCCTTCAAATGGGGCACGGCGCGATCGGTGATTACATACGAGGCATACTCCAAGAAGTATTCCTTGTACATGTCCTGCACATGGGGCACGTGGTCTTTGAGCGTATTGGAGGCCATGATTAAACTGCCTCTCCGATTGGCTTAACGAAGTCTTCGGGCTTTTCTTCGACCACGTCTTCCTCGACTTTGAGGTTTTCCATGATGAAATCACGGCGGGCTGGAGTGTTTTTGCCCATGTAATACTCAAGGATGTCGGCAATTTTCATATTAGGCTGCAAAATGACCTGTTCGAGACGAATGTCTTTACCAATAAAGGCGGCGAATTCATCGGGAGAAATTTCACCCAAGCCTTTGAAGCGGGTGATTTCAGCGTTCTTGCCGAGCTTGCCTAGGGCTTCTTGTTTTTCGTTTTCGCTATAGCAATAACGCGTCTCTTTTTTATTGCGCACGCGGAAGAGAGGGGTTTGCAAAATATGCACATGCCCCTTTTCGACGAGGTCGGGAAAGAATTGGAGCAAAAAGGTCAACAGCAAAAGGCGTATATGGGCACCGTCGACGTCGGCATCGGTCGCCACCACGATTTTGTTATAGCGCAAATCTTCAAGGCTTTCCTCGATATTGAGGGCATGCTGTAAAAGATTGAACTCTTCGTTTTCGTAGACGACTTTTTTGGTCATGCCAAAGCAATTCAGCGGCTTGCCCTTTAGGGAAAACACGGCTTGAAAGCTGACATCGCGAGCCTTGGTGATCGAACCCGAAGCCGAATCGCCCTCGGTGATGAAAATCATGCTGCGCTCGCGCTGCTTATGCGTCGAATTGAAATGAACGTTGCAGTCTCGCAGCTTGCGATTATGCAAGTTGGCTTTTTTCGCGCGTTCATTGGCAAGGCGGCGTATGCCGGCCATGTCCTTGCGTTCGCGCTCGTTCTGCGTGATTTTCTCGAGCAGGGCCTTGGCCGTGTCGGGATTCTTGTGCAAATAGGTTTCGAGATTGCGACGCGTGAATTCGACAATCCAGGTGCGCAGCGAGTCGCCCTTGGCATTGTAATTCGTTGAGCCGAGCTTGGTTTTGGTCTGCGACTCGAAAATCGGCTCATGCATGCGAATGGAAACGGCGCCCACGATGGAGCCGCGCACGTCGGTGGCCTCGAAGTCTTTCTTGTAAAAATCCTTACAGGCGCGAATCACGCCTTCGCGAAAAGCGGCTAAATGCGTGCCGCCTTCGGTGGTGTATTGGCCATTGACGAAGGAGAAATAGCGCTCGCCAAATCCATTATCATGCGTCAAAGAGGCTTCTAGATCGCCTTCTTTGAAATGAATGATGGGATAGCGAATGGTGTCGTCGGTGTGATGGGTGAGCAAATCATGCAAGCCCGTCTTGCTGAAATATTTTTGCCCGTTGAAATTGAGGGTGAGGCCACTGTTTAGATAGGAGTAATAGCGCAGGCGTTCTTCGAGGAATTCGCCCACCCAATGGAATTTGGGGAATAATTCAGGGTCCGGGAAAAACTGGATTAAAGTGCCATTCGCTTCGGTGGTGGCCTTTTCCTTTTCCTCGTTAATCAGCTTTCCGCGTTTGAATTCAGCGCGTTTGGTGCGACCCTCGCGAAAGCTCTGTACGATGAAATGCGAGGACAAAGCATTCACGGCCTTGCTACCCACGCCATTGAGGCCCACGGACTTTTTAAAAGCCTCGCCGTCGTATTTGCCGCCGGTATTGATTTTCGAAACGCATTCGATCACCTTGCCCAGAGGTATGCCGCGACCGAAATCGCGCGCCGACAAGGATCCGTCATTGCCGAGCTGGATGTCGACTTGTTTGCCCGCTCCCATGACGAACTCGTCGATGCAATTGTCGACGATTTCCTTGAAGAGCACGTATATGCCATCGTCAGGGGAGCTGCCATTGCCGAGCTTGCCGATATACATGCCTGGTCGCAGGCGTATATGCTCGATCCAATCGAGAGACTTAATGCTGCTCTCGTCATAGGTGCCGCCGACATTGGCTTCGGGGGCGGGGCGTGTTTGCGTCTTAGCCATGATTATCCGATAGGTTACTGCTCAAAAATGCAGTAAGGGAAGGGCAATTTACATCGCGAATGAAAAGGAGGGCAAGGCCTCAAGGCATTTCCCGTGACTTCACCGAGAAAACCTGAAAGCGATAAGTCGCGGCATCTCGTTGTGCCATAACACCTTGTAAGATATCGGCGGCTTCATCAGCGCGAAATTCGGGTAAGTCATCTTGCGAAAAAAAGGCCACATAGTGTCTTAGACCTTCTAGCGCTTCCCCCTGTTTGCCCGCATATTCGGTGGGTAAGGAGGGAAAAGCGGGCTTATTTCCGGCCCTAGCATAGGTGATGGAATCTCGTGAGCGCCAAAGGGGTAACAGTCGGGTTTCCTTGCCGAAGGCCTCGACGGCCATAACGGAAATATGCCAGTCCCCGGTTTCACGGACCATAAAGGTAAGGCTGTCGCCGGGTTTAAAGCCAGCGTCGAAATAGCGCCAACCCTGGGGCGAATCGTAAAGCAATTCCACGGCATGCCCATTGCCGCCCTGCAAGGCAAAGGTCGAATTACTGCCCGGTTTCACGAACCAATGCGAAGCTAGGCCCAAAATGAGCAGTAAAATCACCAAGGCCGGAAGCAGAATACCCGTGCGAATGCGGCTGCCCCGCTTGGCATCGTGCTGCAAATGGTGCCGCCGCCGCATATGTCCTAAATGCGCCCCGTCGCCTTCGCCCTTCAAGGCTTCAAGGCGCTCGCGCATTTCCGGGGATTTTTCCAGCAAGGCTTCCAAGTCGCGCGTCTCTTGGCGTGAGAGGCGGCCTTCGAGGTATTTCTGCAGGCGTAAATCAGTCAGCATGAGGGTGAATCCGGGCTAAACGTACCTAAATTCGTTTTTCACTTCCTGTTTGAACTCGGACCCTTGCATGAGCGCCCCTGTCTCTTCGTCCTCTACATCGGCTTCGGTCTCCCCAGGGAATCAGCCTTTCACTCCCATACAGCGTCTCATGCTGGCCTTGCTTTGCTTCGCCGATTGTATGGTCGTGCTCGATTTTTCCATCGTCAATGTCGCCATTCCATCCATACAAAAGGCCCTGGGTTTTTCACCTGAAGGTGTGCAATGGCTGGTGACGGGTTATGGGTTGGTTTTCGGCGGCTTTATGCTTCTCGGTGGGCGCCTTTCCGACCTTTATGGACGCAAGCGAATTTTCATGCTCGGAAATTTGATTTTCACTCTGGCTTCGCTGGCGGGCGGCTTGTCCATCAATCCCGCCATGTTGGTTTCCATGCGTTGTTTGCAAGGTTTGGGAGCGGCGCTTTTAGCCCCTGCGGCCTTGGCCTTACTCATGGGTGTATTCGAGGAAGGTCCCGCACGCAACCGCGCTTTCGGCATTTGGGGAACCGTAGCGGCCGCTGGTTATTCTATCGGCGTGGTGCTTGGGGGATTGCTCACGGCGACCTTGGGCTGGCGTTTCATCCTATTCGTGAATGTGCCTCTGGGTATTTTCATTCTGATGGCATCGTATCGACTATTGCCTAAATCCGAAGTCGTCCTGGCCAAGCCCAAGCTCGATATAGGGGGTAGCGTGCTGGTGACCTCGGGTCTCATGGTATTGGTTTACGCTTTGGCCGAAGGGCCGGTACTGGGTTGGTCCAGTCCGACCCTCGGAGGGTTGATCACACTCTCGGTGGTTTTGCTCGCGACCTTTTTGGTGGTGGAATCCCGCACTGCTCAGCCCTTGATGCCCTTGCGCATTTTTCTATTGCCAGGCATTGCAGCCTCGAATGTGATCTGCACCTTATTGAGTGCGGCCATGGTGGCCATGAATCTGATACTCACCTTGTATTTCCAACAAGTCCTGCATTACTCGCCCCTTTTGACGGGCTTGGCTTTTTTGCCGCATGGCTTGGCGGCTATTTATGCCGGACCCTGGGGAGGTCGTCTCGCCAATCGACTGGGTCCGAAAACGGTATTGGTGGGAGGCACGACCGTGGGGCTAATCAGCATGCTTTGGTTGGCCATGATTTCAAGCCAGAACGCTTACTGGTATCACTTATTGCCAGCCACCGTGCTCATGTCTTTCGGGATTATGCCGGCCTTCGTGAATTTGATGCTACTCGCTACAGCAGGAGCGAAGCCCGAAGATCATGGCCTGGTCTCTGGTATCATCAATACCACCGGGCAATTGGGCGGAGCCTTAGGCTTAGGCGTTCTCGTGGCTGTCGCCGCCGGGTGGACGACTTATCAAAAAACCATCGGCCAAAAAGTGGAATTGGAAGCCGTTATTTCGGGCTATCGCATGGCCCTGCTAGTCGGCGCGGGTTTCCTGGGTTTGGCCCTCATCGCCGGTCTTTGGGGATTGAGTAACCAAGAAACTAAGCCGGAACCTCATAAGTCCATACATTGAAGACCGCGAGTTGATTGAGGCCGAAAGATGTCGTTAAGGGAACATCGGCCGCGTCGCGGCCTCGGCCTATTAGAATGCGGCCAATACGGGGAATATTGTTGCGGGCATCAAAGGAATGCCATTGCCCACCGAGATAGACTTCGAACCATGCACTGAAGTCCATGGGCGGCACCACAGGCACGCCAATATCACCGAGGAAGCCGGTGCAATAGCGCGCAGGGATATTCATGATGCGGCAAAAGGCTATGGCCAAATGCGTGTAGTCGCGGCAAACACCGACGGCCTCGCGATAACTTTCTGATGCCGATCGATTGGCGCGCGCCTGCATATAATCGAAACGAATGTGCTTGTTCACGAAATTGCAAATGGCCTGCACGCGCGGCCAGCCTAGGGGGGTATGGTAAAAGTTGTTTTTGGCGACTTCGCGCAATTCACTATCGGTATCGCAATAACGGCTGGCGAGTAAATACACAAGGGTTTCGTGCGGTAGTTCCTGCACGTCGTGTTGCTTGGCTCCCCAGGATTGCGGATCAGTCAAACCACTGTCTTCGACGACGGCGTCATTGTGAAATGCGGTGCGACCAGGCGGCACGAAAACACGGGCGCAGCGATTACCGTATAGGTCGATGTATTCGGTATACGGAATGGAGGGCTGCACTTGAAAGCGCTCAGGCTTACGAATTGTCGCTAAGCGTGAGGGATGCAAAAGCAGCATGACCACAACGGCAGTTGGCTCAGGATAATCGAAGGAAATTTCATAGCCGACGCGTATAAGCATGAGGCCAAGCTAGTTCACGGCGCAGAATACCCAAGGAGTATTCTGCCCTATATGCTCAACCGTTCAACCATTCTGCGGCCTGAATGGCGGCATAGGTTAGGATGATATCGGCACCAGCCCGGTGAATGGCCTGCAAAGATTCGAGCATCACCGCCTTGCCATCGACATAGCCAGCCGCCGCCGCCGCATGAATTAGGCTGTATTCGCCACTTACCTGATAGGCAGCCACCGGCACATCCACCGCTTGCTTGATATCGCTGATAATGTCGAGATAGGGAAGGGCAGGCTTGACCATAACGATGTCGGCGCCTTCCAGCACGTCAAGGCGGGCTTCACGCAAGGCCTCGCGGCGATTGGCAGGATCCATTTGATAGGTCTTTTTATCGCCATGTCGCGGCGCCGAATCGAGCGCCTCGCGAAAAGGTCCGTAAAAGGACGAGGCGAATTTGGCGGTATAGGCCAGGATACCGACTTCGGAAAAACCAGCATCATCCAAGGCTTGTCGAATGATACCCACCCGGCCATCCATCATGTCCGAAGGCGCCACGATATCGGCACCGGCCCTGGCCTGGGCCACGGCCATATCGGCCAAAATCGGCAAAGTTTCGTCATTAAGAATGATACCATCGCGCACTAAGCCATCATGCCCGTCCGTGCTATAAGGATCCATGGCAACATCGGTGATGACGGCCAAACCAGGCACGGCATCCTTCAAGGCCTTCACCGTATCTTGTAAAAGGCCGGTCGGATTGGTGGATTCTTTTGCCAGCGCATCTTTTTGCGATTCCGGTAAAACGGGGAAGAGCGCTACCGCAGAAATGCCCAAGGCCCTGGCCCTTTTAGCCTCGGCAATGAGCAAATCAAGCGAAAGCCGGGCAACGCCGGGCATGGATGCAATCGGAATACGCTGGTTTTGGCCAGGCATCACGAATAGAGGCAAAATAAAGTGATTGGGATTTAAATGGGATTCACGTACCAAGGCGCGAATGGCGGCCGTACGCCGATTGCGGCGAGGCCTTTCCGGTAAATCAATGGGGAAGCGAAAGTCATTCATACCCCAAAGATATCAGCCTTAAAGGGCAGCGCGTATTTTCTCGCCTATTTGAGCCAAAACGTCACGAGAAGCCGGCCTTGCGCGGCTAAAACTCAAATCGCCTTCGTTTTGAATCGGCACCAGGTGAATATGCGCATGAGGCACTTCGAAACCCGCCACCATGACGCCAACACGAGCGCAAGGCATGGAAACGGCAATAGCCCTGGCCACCTTTTGTGCAAAGGGCAGGGCTGCGGCTAAGGTCTGGGAATCGAAGTCGAAGAGGCTGTCCTTTTCTTCCTTAGGCACCACCAAGGTATGGCCATCGGAAATCGGACGTATGTCTAGGAAGGCGATAAAGCGATCGTCCTCAAGAATCTTCTCGCAGGGGATTTCTCCCCGAATAATGCGCGTGAAGAGGGACGCCATGCAGAAAAAGCTTACTTAACCTCTTTGTGCAAGGTGTGCTTGCGCAAATACCAGTTGTACTTCATCTTCTCGATGCGGCCGCTTTGCTTGGACTTGTTTTTGGTGGTCATGTAGCGCGATGGGGGAAGACCTTGTGCGCGAGCCTCGGTGCATTCGAGGGTGACGACCACGCGTTTGCCTTTAATCTGTGGCATGAAAACTCCTTGGAGCCGGGGAAAATTATCTCTTATGTCGCTTTAATGCAAGCCAAATGGCTTAAAAAGGACGAAATAATGCGCATTGCCGTTTTGGGCACCGGGGGAGTAGGGGGACTTTATGGCGGTTGGCTGCAAGCCGCCGGCCTTGAAGTTCATTTTTTGGCACGTAGCGACGCCGAGGTTTTAAGGCAAGAGGGCTTGCATATTCGCTCGCCTCGAGGCGAATGGCATTTGCGGAATTTGGCAATTCATGAATCTCCAGAGACCCTACCCGTTTGCGATGTAGTTCTGGTGGCCTGGAAAACAACAGCCAATCGTAGCCTGGGGCCCATTTTGTCTCGGGTGGCGGGGCCGAAAACCGCCGTAGTTTTTCTGCAGAATGGCCTTGACCCTGAGCGCGAAGCCCTGCCTTGGGTGAAGCCCGAAAACATTTATTCGGGCTTGTGCTTTTTGTGTTGTCGTCGCGAAGCGCCGGGCCGGATCTGGCATCAAGATCTTGGCGCCATTACCCTGGCGCAATTTCATCCCGATGCGGCAGCGGGCCTGACGCCGGAATTGGAAGCCGTAGCGGAATTATTACGTCGCACCGGTGATACCGTGACGACCGTGGCGGATTGGCGTATTGCACGTTGGCGAAAACTGGTTTGGAATATGGCCTTCAATGGCAGCACCACGCTTTGCGGAGTCGACACTTCGAAATTAATAAGCCAGCCTTCAGGAGAGGCCATGGCTTTGGCCTTAATGCGCGAAGTGGTGATGGGAGCTGCGGCTTGCGGCATTCCCATCGCTACGGATTTTTCCGAAAAAATGCTCTCAGCCACACGCAATATGGTGGCTTATGAGCCAAGCATGAAGGTCGACGCCGACTCAGGCCGAGAAATGGAGGTTGAGGCCATTTATACGCGCCCGCTGGAAATTATGCGCGCCGCAGGTTATGAGGCGCCGGGATTATCGGTGATTGAAGCGCTCTTGCGCGCGCGTCAATTGCGCGAAGGGGCTTGGTAAACTTCGCTTTTACGAGCGTATTCGGCGGCCATGATGTCGCCGAGTGAATCGTATTCGGCCAGCAAATTGCCTTTGAAATCCCAATAGGTACGCACGGCCCGCAAGGGCTCATTGTCGGCTCCGCCGCGCACATGCTCGACTTCGATGACTTGCACAATTTTGGCTTTGACGTCGTTTCTCATGCTGCCCATTTGGTGTGTCGGGTCTGCGTGGCCGTGCGCATTCATCTGACCCAAGGGTGAATCCGGTGTCATGGTTATTTCTCCGTCGGACTTCTCCATCCTTTTCGGAAGATAGCAACGGCTGTGAGACTCGGCACCTGCAAGCTACGTTCCGTACATGTTTCGTTGAAGAAAATGCCTTGAGACCCTTTTTAACCCTTGAAGCGCGTCTTGTCTTGAGCTTTCATATAGGCCGCTTCCAAGGTGACCTTGCCGCTTTTGACCATTTCTAAAAGGCAATCGTCCATGGTTTGCATGCCAATGCCCTTGTTCATCTGCATAACCGATCCCAACTTCAAAGACTCTCCGGCGCGAATAATCCCCGGAAGAGCCTGACACCAAAGCAATATTTCATGCGCCGCCCAGCGGCGGTGGCCATCGGCGCTGCGCAAAAGCTGTTGTGCGACCACTCCTTTGAGAGCATTGGCCAATTGGCTGCGAATCTGGTTTTTTTGTTTGGCGGGAAAAACATCGATGATGCGATCAATGGTTTTGGCCGCTGAATTGGTGTGCAAGGTGCCGAAAACCAAAATGCCCATTTCCGCGGCAGTGAGTGCCAATTCGATGGTTTCGCGATCTCGCATTTCTCCCACCAAGACGATATTCACATCACTTTTGATGGCTCCCCGCAGGCCGCTCTGAAAGCCGGCGGTGTCATCGCCGACTTCACGGTGAATCACAACCGACTTTTTGCTTTGATGCACGAATTCCACCGGCTCCTCGATGGTGATGATTTTGCGACAAAGCGAGTTATTGATATGGTCGAGTATGGCGGCCAAGGTCGTGGATTTTCCTGAACCGGTGGGGCCGGTGACTACGACCAAGCCGGAAGTCAAAGAAGTGAATTGTTTGAAAACATCGGGAGCTCCTATTTCTTCAAGGTTAAGCACCTTGCTGGGAATAACACGAAATACGGCGCCCAATCCTCCGGCATGCTTTAAGTAATTCGCGCGAAAGCGCGCCAGACCGGGAATGGCATAGGCGAAGTCGAGATCGCCCCCAGAGAGATAATTTTCCCAGCGCGTATGGCCAGCAATTTCTCCCAACAGTCCGGTGAGACGCTCTTCGGTTAAAAAATCATGGCCGGAAAGTTCTTCCAATTCGCCATGCACGCGGGTCTTGGGTTTTTGTCCTTGTGCCAAATGCAAATCGGAGCCCTTGGCATCCATCATTTGGCGGAAGAGCGTGTCAATGGCGGGCATGGTCTACCTCTTGCCCAGGAATTTTTCGAAGTCTTTGGGATTGGTCGCGTGGGCCCAAGCTTCTTCAGCGTCAATGAGGCCTTGATCGAGCAGCTTGCGAAGGGAATCGTCGAGCACCACCATGCCCGAGCCCTTGCCGGTAATCATGGCCGTGCCCAGTTGATGCGCCTCGTCCTTGCGAATCATATTGGATACCGCAGAATTGACTATGAGGACTTCATAGGCGGGAACCACGCCCACGCCATTTTTGCGAGGCAGTAATTGCTGGCTCACCACCCCGCGCAGGGATTCGCTGACCATGCTTCGGATAATGCCTTGCTCTTCGGGCGGAAAAGAATCGATGAGTCGATAAATGGTGCGCGTGGCATTGATGGTATTCATGGTGCCGAAAACCAAATGGCCGGTCTCAGCAGCGGAAACGGCCAATTGTATGGTGTCGAGATCGCGCAATTCAGAAATGACAATGATGTCGGGATCTTCGCGCAAGGCGGCTCGCAATGCTGCCTCACGACTTTTGGTGTGGCGACCGATTTGCCTTTGGGTGATTTGGCAGCCGACCGGTTTGTAGACGATTTCAATCGGGTCTTCAATAGTGATGATATGGTCTTTGCGCTGTTGATTCACCAGCTCTACCAGAGTGGCCAAGGTCGAAGTTTTGCCGCAGCCCGCAGGCCCGGTGACAAGGACTAAACCTTGAGCCCATTGGCATAGTTCTCGGCACGATTCAGGCAGGGCAGATTCTTCGAAATTGCGTATCGTTTGGGGAATAAAGCGCACGGTAAGATCGTAACCCGCGCGTTGCTTTAAGGCCGCCACACGGAAACGTCCCAAGGGCCCCCAATCCAAAACGGTTTCCAAATCCCCTTTGCCGTTGAAGTTTTCGAAATCTTCCCCTAAGGCTTCGCGAATCAATCTTTGCATGGATTCGCGATCCAGCTGGACCTGGCTGCGTGGCTCTAATCGGCCTCCCTGGCGAACATGAATGGGGTTGCCGGCCGAAAGATGCAGATCGGAAAAACCTTGGGCCCGTCCATGTACCAGCATTTGCGCCAAGCTCAGGGAGGGTTCTAAATGGCCGGGATCTTCCGTGGAGCCGACCGGGCCGGATTTACGGGCGGTCAATACAACGGAGGAAGTCTCGGACTTTGGCTCAGGATGGGGTTGCGTGACAACGGGCGCGTCGGTTTTCTCGACGGAAGGAGCCTCCGTCATGGCTGGCGACGCATAGGCCGGCCCAGGGTTATGCTCGCCTTGGAGCGCTGGGGTTTGCAAATGCGACATCAATTGATCGTAGGTGTCGCGAGGCAGTAAACCTTTTTCCAAAAGCAAAAACGCAATGTTTTTTTGCGGTGTGATTTCTGACCATAAGGCCAGGATTTGCTCTTGGCTGACTACGCGGTGCTGAAACAGCAATTGCGCCGCCACTTGATTATCGACCATGCGCGATTTTATCAGGTGGCGTGATAAGTGGGAATGGCGGAAACGAAAACGCGCGGCGAATCAAGGCAAATGGATCAAGGATCCAAGGCCGGAGGAGTTGGATCGGGACAAATGGCAATGCGATTACCGTTGATT
>JAYUVP010000036.1:0-29610 GCA_043753995.1 Fibrobacterota bacterium | reverse complement strand
AGTAAGCCGGCAACTCATGCGAAAATTTCCCGCATTTTCATCGGATCTCATTTTTTCGGGTTCCCTTCTCGCCGCCTTGATTATTTAGGATTCGTGGCTCGGCTGCGTCTGGCCGAAGGGGATTTTAGGTGGCTACCCGTGCATATTTTGGGCACTCTTTGTGCCAAAGTGTTTGCTTATTGGAATCAAAAAAAGGAAACAGCCTTTGGCATACAAACCTGAAGGCCGTGCCACGTGATGAAAAGCAAATGGCTTCGGAATGGCAGTTACGTCTTTTTCTTCAAGCTCATAGGCATGACATGTGGGCTTTTATTCAATACCCTGCTGGTCACCTATTTTGGCGCTAACGATTATACCGACGCGCTTTTGGTTGCCTTGATCATTCCATTGGGGCTGTCGGACGACATTTTGCGAATCGTCAACATGTTGGTGATACCCCAGATTGTGAAATTCAAAGAAGGCGAACCAGGGCGGCTTTGGGAATTTTTCATCAGCTTCGTCCTTTCCACTGGAATTGTTTCACTAGGTGTCATTATCCTGCTTTGGGTGTTCTCGGCACCACTGATGGGGGCGGTTGCCCCAGGATTCGCGCCTGGAATTTTAACCTTGGTGCAAGGCTATTTCATCAAGAGTCTCGGACTGTTGCTTTTGCTTTCCCTGAACAGCACCTTGCAATCCCTGGCTTTTGCAGAGGAAAAGTTCTTTCTACCCTCTTTGGCCACGGCTGCATACAAGGTTTTTTCTATAGCGGGATTGATTGTTCTGCATTCCCGCTTCGGTTTGGATTCAGTGTTTTTCGGACTCTATGCTGGAGCAATCATTCAGGCCGTCATCCTTTTTCCAATGCTGATGCGGTTCGTTCGCAATTATGCGGTCTCCAACCGATACTCCCTCGCTTATCTGTCTCCCTTGGTACCGGCCCTTATTCCCATTCTCATTGGAAGCTTAGCTGCGCATTTAAATGGAATGGTGGGAAAACACTTCGCCAGCTTTTTAGGCGCAGGAGCAGTAACCACCTTGGACATGGCACAGAAAATCATCCTCGTCATCCCAAATCTTGTCGTGATTCCGCTGTCCACCGCGATGTTTCCCTCGCTGGCGAGGTGGATTCAGGCCAAGGACTATGAAAAAGTGCATGACCACCTCGGATCCGCCATCCATACCATCATCTTGATAGCCGGGGCTATCATGGTGCTCCTGGTTTTCTACAGCCAAAATGTGGTGACCCTCTTATTCGGATACGGTGAATTTTCACAGAATGCCATTCGCTCCACCTCAGACAACCTCAAGGCTTATGGCCTAGGCATTATTCCTATTTGCTTGAATCAGATATTTTACATGATTCTTTATCTCAATCGCAGCATTCTACCCTTGACCATCATTGGCAGCTTGAACGTGCTTGTCAATTTCATAGGCAATTCAATGATGGCCAAGACTTTCGGAGCCCAGGGAATAGCCGACTCCACCAGTCTTGCATCTTGGTCCATTTGCCTTACTGGCGGTGCCCTTATTCATCACATGGGATTATTACGTGTATCGCGTTCCGATTTAGTTGATCTTGGAAAAACATTTCTTTCCATTGCCATCGCTACACCCCTTCTTTTCTTGATCCCAAAGACAGGGTTCATCGGTAAACCACTTTTGGCTTTTGGAATCATGGGCGTCTCATTTTTCGTCCTGCTTATGCCCGCCTTCTTGCTTCGAATTAAATCAGCTGAGCCCATCAGGAACTTTTTTGATCGGAAACGTGTCGTTCCTGCCGCTTCCTCCAACGAGTAGTCGCCTAGGCCAGGCAATCGCGGTATACCTCTATATAATCCTTGGCTGTCCGTTCGATTGAAAACTTATCTCGAATGATTCCTGAAGCATCGACAGGGACGGGCTTAGTATCCATCCATATTCCCAATCGCTCGGCAATACTCTCAGGATCTTCTTTTGGTATAAGATGAATGCCAGGTAAAGCCTCAGCCAGGGAAGGCAATCCACCCACCGCAGTTGCAAGTATGGGGGCACTAAACCAAGACTGTTCCACCACAGCTAAACCGAAAGACTCCTCCCGCGATGCAAAAACGGCGGCATCGAACATCCCCATAAAATCCTGTGGATTCGTGACTGGTCCTATAAAACGCAAATTCGGGCCCAAGTCAAGGTCTCTCGCTAAAGCTTCCAGACTTTCTCGCTCAACGCCGCCTCCAACTACCATGCCCACGAAGTCATCACGGTTGCGTTTCAATATTTCTAAACCCTTTAGAAATATGTCGGATCCTTTTTCTTGGGACAACCTACCTACCGTCCCAATCACGTAATGGCCAGTTGGAATTCCATATTCTGCACGCAGATCCCCATGCGAACGGGAGAGGGTAAGTCGTAACGTGGAAATTCCGTTCGGAATAATTTTGAGTAGGTCGTGTGGGTAAATACCCTCCAGGCTGCGTCTTACTGCATCGCTGACGCATACGATCTTGGCATAGTGATTTCCTAAGATGAAATTCACCAATCCATGTTTGCGCGGTTTAATCCAACCCTTTACAGCATGTTCGGTATGGACAATAGGAACCCGATAGAGCCGGGTGGCGAGGCGCCCCCACTGCGAGGCTGAAAATTCATGGGTGTGAAGAATATCAACCCCTTCACGCCTGAGAAGCCGGGCTAAAGTAAAAGCAACTGGGAAACGCAACGCACCTTTACGAAGCTGCACATGTCGAATCCCTGATTTTTCCAAATCCGCAAGCAGCGGCCCTCCCGGAGACAGACTACATGCAATGACTTCTATGCCCAAATTCGAAAGAGCCACCGAGAGATCGACGAATATCCTTTCCGCCCCGCCGATTCCCAGGTGATGTATGAGCATCAGAATCTTCATGTATTAGGTTTTCCTGAGGAACTTTCCCCGGCCCCCGATTCTTCCTTGAAGATCTCATACATGCGGGAAATGCAGGCGAAAATAATCCA
This sequence comes from Fibrobacterota bacterium, assembly GCA_043753995.1. Taxonomy (GTDB): domain Bacteria; phylum Fibrobacterota; class Fibrobacteria; order UBA11236; family UBA11236; genus JAYUVP01. The sequence continues at coordinate 26,658 of JAYUVP010000036.1, read as the reverse complement.
AAGGTATTTAGAATATTCCGCTGGCAGGAAAACGCAACCGGCCAGAAAGGTAAAGAGGGAATACTTCAATGCCTGGGCATTCCGCCAATGTTCATGCATGCCCAATTCCCGGGCCTTGCGTATGATCTCATTGCAATATTTAAAACTGGTTGCGATGATTACAAGCATGCATCCCAGACCGAATAGTCCCATTTCCGACGCCACGCTGAGAAACATATTATGTAACCTGCGGGCATGTCCGAAGGTGTCGGCGACATACCTGAATTCTTGGGAGGTAAAGTAATGTGGGAAATTTCCTGGTCCGACTCCAAAAATCGGTGACTTGGAAATCAAGTCGAGGCCGATGAAATGATATGCCATACGCCTGCGCAATGAAACGTCCTGGGTGGTACCGATATCACCCAAGGTTGCAATTCGGTCATAATATTCCTGGGGAATAAAAGGAGCCACGGCGACCCCCATGATCAGCATGAAAACGAAAACCCATTTCCACTGAAATTCTTTGCGTCGGCTCCAGAAGAAAAAGGCGGCTCCCAGAAACAAGGCCACCAAGGAGCTCCGGGAGAAAGAAAAAACCAAGCTGAGCGAAAAGGTGATGATGCACAGAATGAATGCGGAGCGTATAAGCAGGGACTTGAAACTTATAAGCAAACTCCCAGCAATGAAGAAAGCCACCAATACGTTCATCGCGAAGGTGTTGGGATCTTCGGAAGACATGCCTCCCGCCCTGGCCACGCCTTCCCATTCACCCGAAAAACCCGTATCAATTCCCGTGAGCATTCCGAGTAACCCCACTCCAGCAGAAATGGCGCAGGTTATGACAATGACATAGAGAAGATGGCTGATATCCCGCACACGGGCGATGACCATCAATGCGACCCAGTAGAGCATGAGCAGGCTAGCGTATTTTTTCAGGGAAAGGAGAGCGTACTCGCCATTTTCCGCAAGCAGAAATGAGATTAGGATGGCGATGGTAAAACCAATCACGGCTGTGCGCTGCGGCTGCTTAACCCACAAGCTTTTTCTTTCCACCACCTTTTGCCAAACCACTATGGCCAGCAGAGGTGGGAAGATGAGCTTGGTCAAGGAGAGCATGTCGCCGAACTTCGCGAGGGCGTCCATCGGGACCAATCCGACTATTGCCAAAAGAATCCAAAATGGTTTTCGCGCGAATACAAAAAGGCCGCCGAATACGCCTATCACGGCGATAAGGCCGATCGCCGGCGAAAAGCTCGCCACCAGGCTGAATGCGAGCATGATAAGAAGGAAAGGCAAAGTCTGAACTAGGGCGGTCACTTGCTATTTTGCTCCTCGATGATAACTGATAATATTCCAAGAATGCCAGCTCCATTGCTGAACCCCGTTCGCCACGGCGAAGTGCGATCTCCCGAAGAATTGTATCGGGACTATCTCGTTGAAAAGGAATTGGCTTCCCGCCTTCGCACGGCGAATGGACCAGACAGGCTGGCCTTGTACGGCAGCCTTTATGACGAAATGTTTTTGCGCACGCCGAACCACCCGCAATTGTTGCAGAAGTCCAGCCCGGAAAGGCGGAAACGGACTCTTGGCAAGCAGTTCGCGTTGGTCAGAAAATTCGTGGATCGAGAAGCAACCTTCGTTGAAGTAGGCCCCGGCGATTGCAGCTTCGCCCATTCCATGTGCGCGCATTTTCGCGAAGTCATAGGTGTCGACGTTTCGCCCGAAATTTCCCGGGCTGAGAATGTACCCGCGAATTTCCGCATGGCCATTACCGACGGCGTCCATATCCCTTGCGAATCCGATTCGGTTGATATCGTTTACAGCAATCAATTGATGGAGCACCTTCATCCCGAGGATGCCTGGCGGCAATTGGAAGAAATTCGACGCGTCTTGAAACCCGGCGGCAAATACATTTGCATCACGCCCTCGTCGCTTTCGGGGCCTCATGATATTTCTTATTACTTCGACTTCAAGCCTACCGGTTTCCATATTCAAGAATTCACCAACCTCGAATTGATTCGCTTGTTCCATTCGGCTGGATTTCGCAAGTCCGCGACCTACTCCGGCGGCAACCGATGGGTTTTTCGCACTCCGAAGTCTCTCCTTATCGGCATTGAGAGCGTCTTGCTTCGACTGCCACCCCACCGACATAAACGGATTGCCCGATCCCTGTGCCTCCGGCCCTTTGTCAAAGTTCAGGTGGTGGCCACTAAATAGCGGGCCCACAGGGGAGGGCGGTTCGACCCGAATCATCAGAGCGACATGATCAAGAAGGCCGCGCTTTGCGGAGCCAAGGTGGTTTCAACTTTTCCTTGAGGCATCGGAAATTCCGATTCGAAGCCGCCGGGATGGTTTTCGTTCAGGGTGACAAGTTTTACATTCGCCACCTTGGCCGGCACCCAATTTTGAGAGATCTCCATTTTACCCCTTGTTTTATTCACATAAACAAAGGTCCAGCGTTTGCCATCCTTCGAACGGGTTGCGAGAATATCCAGGCCATCGTGGTCGGATTTGGCTGCGACCACTTCGCTTTCGACATGCCGTAAAAACCTCCCCGTCGCCAGGGCAACCGGCTTTGCTTTCCCATCCGCGTTATACATGCCTTTTTTGCGAGCCCCGGCATCGGCGAGCATGAAATAGTCCACCAAGGCCACCTGACTTCCGGCTTGGCAGATATTCGCCAGCGAGGATAACCACCATAAGGCATTGTAGAATCCATCCTGCAGCTCGCTTTGGAGATAGACTCCTTCCCGCATATTCACCTGGCCCAGAACGATGGGCTCAAGGATGCCATCTTGGTTGTGCTTTACGATGAGCTTTCGCGTTGAGTCGATGATATGCCGAAATTGCCAGGTATCGATAAGCTCTTGGATATGGTATTGATTGATGACGACCGCATCGAGATACGAGTCACCCTCTCGAATTTGAGACTCCACCCAATCCCAGTTCACCACGTCCTTTTCATCCACGCCATTACCGACTGCCGGGCCACCCAGGTGAAAGTTTGCAGGGAACTCTTTTCCCATGGCTTTCTTGCGCGCACCTAGTTCGCGCATGTATTCCAAGAAGCGCGACCTGCGCATGAAGTGATTGGCCTCGTTATGAAATTGGAAATAATATTGCCGTGTTGAATTGTTGACCATGGGAGCCAGGTATCGCACCGTTGCTTCAAAAAATTCACCCGCCTCCCGTAGCGCCGCGTCTGCTCCCGATTTTTCAAGCTTGACCAGCCAATCGGAAGGATTGATGATCGGCAATACGGTCGCTTTCACACTTGGAGTGGCTAGACTTGCCTGAATTCGCCCAAGCAAGTGTTTGTCGAATGCATGGCTGCTGGCAACCCATTTCGCGGGATCCCCATTGTCATTTTCCGGTTCGACATGGCGCTGGGAAATGAAAATGAGATCGCTGGCAAGACCGAGACCAGTATAAGCCGAACGGGCTAGATCGACATGACTGTGCCAGCCCCATACCGAACCGACTTCAGGACGTTTGGATGTTACGCCCGTGTCCAAGGTGATGGCGGCCCGGCCGGTGGTGAATTCCGGTTGAAACCACGCCTCAGGCGCAGGTGCCAGGTAATTAGGCACCCCTTCGAGCCATACCCCGATGTCATCCGCCTGATGCGATGTGGTATAAGCATTCAGCCTCCACATCCCAGGCTTGGGAGTAAGTATTGTCTTGCTTTCTGTTACAATTCGATAATTGGCGACGTCCGATTCGTCGCTGCTCCAATCGCTTTTATAATCTGACACATTAATATTCAATTTTCGAGCCAGGCTCTTTTCGTTCAATTCGGGCAAATCCACAACGGTCTCTTGGCTGTTCGCCTGCGGGTTAAAGCGTAGGGTGGCCGCACTTCCCTTGGACCCATGCAAATTTGTCCCTATCACCTTCAACTCCTTAGCTCCTTCGGGTACGCGGAACCAGAGCGGTGCTGAATGGGCTTGGTTTTGGAATAGACTTGTGAATTCTCTTTCAGGTTCAAAAACGACTTTTTTAGTTTTTCGAAAGGTGATGCGATACACGTACGATTGCTTCAAATGCAAGGTATAGAGGCCTTCCTGCTTAGGCTCCACAATGAAGTCCTGGCTGGAGACCCTATCGGTTTTGACCTTGCTTTTAAATACCGTGCGATTCCCGGGGCCGGTGATGTAGTGGTATTGCTCCCAATTCTGCACGGGGACGGCGGTGATGGATACCGTGTCGCCGACCACTCCTAGGAAGTGAACCTTTCCGCGCCTCAGCCATTTCAATTCGTAGCCGACACTTTTGGGTGCTTCTTTAAAAGTCCTTTTTAATGCGACCAGCTTTTGGGCCTTAGCGAGATATTCTTCCGCTTGGGGAAAATCATTTTTTTCAGCGGCTCGTCGCGAAGATTCCAGGATGAGATCCAGATAGGCATTGATCTCAAGCCGATAAGGCGTCGCCTCGTTTTCCTTCTTTACATCTTCGTACTTGCGCACCAGCTCCGCTGGAGGAGCCGCATGCGATGCCCCCGCTAGGAGACAGGCCAGGAAAATCAACGCTTTCATCCTTTCCTTTCACTTGTCTGTAAATGTCTGGGTGAGGTCCCAGTTGAAGCCGGCGATGAATCCGCGGAAGAAAATGATGTCGGAAAGGTTTTTCATGAATTCAGCTGCGCTTAGCATGCCACCTTTAGGCACGTAAATGATGGTGCCGGGGCAAAGTTGGACATTGGCTTCCACGTTTTTTCCCTTCAGGATATCGTTGAGATTGACCTGCTTTCCCTTCATTGTTTGTTTTTCGGGTGTTAGTAAAATCACATTGCTTAGATTTGCGCCCGTCAAAGCCCCACCTGCCATCGAGAGCACGTTTATCGCGGTCAGGTTTTGAGAAACATCATAGGCTCCGGGTTGTTTCACATGCCCGAAGATGAAGGCTCGATGGCCTTCAGCCTTCTTCATATCGATGTGAAAATCCAATTGTGGGAATTGTTTCGTGTATTCATTTCGCAATAGGGTATTGGCCTCGGGAATGGTTCGCCCGGATACGACGATTTCACTCAGGAAGGGCAAATGCAAAAATCCATCAGGACCTACGGTAACCGGCCGACCGGTATTCCCATTCTCCTCGAAAAAGTTCAGTAAATCGTTATTGGCCCCGCCGAATTCACTGAACATGAGGTAAAACTCCGGAGTCCAGGACTGTGCTTCGAATTTCTTCTGTATGCTATCCTTGGCTTGGGCCATGCTCAATCCGGCAACCGTAACCTGAACGTCTCGCGGCAAATGAACCTTACCATCCGGAGTCACCCTCTGCTCGCTTGAGAATTGCGGCGAGGTCGGAAATACGATATTGATTTTGTCAAAAACCCGGATAGGGTATTCTTCAATCGCTACCTGCTTGCGGAATGAGGAAATTTGCAGGACATCGCCAGGATAGATGCGGTATTCCATCTGATCTTGACACTGTGCCCCAGCGTTTAGAAAGGTCGCGAGAAGAATGGTTATCCAGGATTTCATGGTGTTCTACGTGCTTGGTTGGATGGTTGAGGGATGCGTTGAAAGGGCTTGTTGTGAATCACGCTGGGGTGACCATAAATCTTCCTGATGTTCACGGGCCAACTTCCACAAAGCGAAAAGGGTGGCCAGCATAAGCATATCGAAATAGCAGGGCAACATCAGTGGCTTGAGTTTACCCAGCCGAGTCTTGCCCAAGAAAAATCCTGCTAAGGCCGCTGCATGAAACGCGCCCTGCAGGATGAGAAGCCAGGCATAGGTCGAGCCGTTCAAGGCCAGGAAAGCCAATGCCAAGGTTTGCCCAAGAACGGGTAGCACCGCTAACCGGCGCAATACTTTATGTGAGAAAAGTTGCCAGGCATAATAACCGTGGTGAAAAGGGTTGAGGAGTTCACGTGTCAGCCACACCCCCTTCAATCCAGCCGTTAATACCCGAACCTTCCTTTTAAATTCTTTTTTCGCGGAATCAACCCCAATACCGTGGGATCGGGCATCTCCCGCGAATACAATTCGCTTGCCGTGAATTCGCGCCTGCACCGAGGTGACGAAATCATCAGTCACTCCCCGCGGCAGGGGACGGTAAAAAGATCGCCTCAAGGCATAGAGTTGGCCAGTCGCGGAGGTGACGCTGCCTGCGCGCATTTGCCACTCTTTCATTTTGCGATCGAAATCCCAATAGGTATGCTCACCGCCATTGGATCCGCTTTGGCGAGCATAACGGAAATCACCTGCCACGCATCCCACGGAGGCGTCCCCAAATGGAGAAACCAGTTTCTCCATTGCGTCTTTTTCTAGGCTGACATCGGCATCGGTAAAGATCAGAATATCGCCGGTGGCGGCCGCGACAGCCGCATTGAGCGCAAGGTTTTTGCCGCTTCGCGGCAAATCAAGCAATACCACCCCTAGGCTGCGAAATGTTTTGACGATGGCAGCCGTCTTGTCAACTGAGCCGTCTGATGCCACGATAATTTCAAGCTTGTGCGCTGGATACTCGCAGGTGAAAATGTTTTCCAATTTACCGCGTATCACCGACTCCTCGTTGTGCGCTGCGATGCAAATGGAAACGCTGGGAAACGGGCCTTTGGTTTTTGCTGGTGTAGGCTTTCCAATGCTGCGAAAGAAGGTCAGGAGAGGAAAACCAAGATAGGCATAGGACAGAGTGACCAAACAGATCCAGAACAATCCTTCCATAATTCCATTCAGCATGCCGACACCATGCTATCGCGGAAAAGGGCGGCGATTTCATCCGCATTTTTGCGTAAATCAAATTCCTGTATGACAAGCCGACGACCGGCGCGGGCCATGGCTGCGGCTTGCTCCGGGTTTTCCAGTTGTCGCCGAATGCCAGCAGCCAGGGCCTCCACGTCCTTCTCGGGAACAAGGATACCTGTCTTTTCGTGGCGTACAAGTTCCGGAATTCCGGAAATACCTGTCGTAACAACAGGTGTTTCCAAGGCCATGGCTTCCATTAGGACCACGGGCAATCCTTCCATCTTTCCACGGCTCGTAATCACGCTGGGTAGGACTAAAAGATCGGATACGGCGAGGATTTCCCGAACTTCCGCCTGAGGTAAGCGTCCATGAAAATGGATGTGATCAGTCAAGCCTTCAGCGTGGACCAGCTCTTTTAACTTGCGCTCCAAAACTCCTCCGCCAATCAAACCGCAGCGGAAGCGAAGGCCTTGACGAGCCAGCAGAGAACAAGCTTTCACCAAATAAACATGCCCCTTGTACTCTTCGAGCGAGGCAATGCATACCAGGCGCGAAACACCGTCCTTCGAAGAGCGCGACGGCATTGGCGAATAACTTTCGGTGTCAACACCGCAATGAATTACCCGCGTCTTGGAGGCCGCGTCTTGGCCAAAGAGTTTCTGCAGGTAAATACGATTGAATTGGGAAATCGTGACAATGAAGTTGGCGGCTTTCATTTTGCGTCCCAGCATGGGCCGCTCCACGTAAATATCATGGGCATGCGCTGTAAAGCTATAGGGAATACCGGTCAGCTTATGAACGACGTGGCCGGCCAAGGCGGCATGAGTGGCGAAATGGGCATGCATGTGGCCGCAGCCCAGGACCTGAGCCTGCTGCGCCATCCAAGCGGCTTTCGGTAGAAGAGCCAACGACCGTATCAGAAATTTCGGAGAAAAAATATGGCCAGCAATCACTTCGGCCCAAAGGAGAAAATAGGTCACAGGTTTTCGCTGAAACCAATGGAATTGTGCCTTCACGATGGCAATCGAAAAATACCCCACGCGATGGGCTGCCTTGTTCAGGCGATGGGCTTCGGGATGGATTCGCTCCTCCCGAACTACGACCATAGGAAATAATTCCACCCTGAAATTCCGGTCTTCCAGCGCCAAAATTTCCCTAAGTATGAAGGTTTCCGAGATCTTTGGGAAGCGACTCACGATATATCCCACGACAAAGCCCTGGGTCTGCGCTTTTAGGGCGGGCGGGCTCTCAGTTGCATAGGCTTTCATGAAATTCCAGTAATTCCGGCACTTGCCGGCAAATTCCCACAAGGCGGACGGATAAGCTCATAAAAATCCACGCTCCAAGGGATACCCCCGGTGGCAGCGAATGGATTTGAAATCATGCAGAAATCGAATTGGAGCGAGCGTTAACCGTGCCGCAGGAACGTGGCATTCATTTCGAAATTGATTTCGTCGGAAATGGCAATACGAGTTGATTAATTCCTTATCGTCACTTGCTCTCTGGCAAATCGTTTTACCCTTAGGAGAGTATTTATGCGCATACGGATTGCACTGTGCCTTTTGGGTTTCTTCCTACTCTCGCCGAAAACCGCCGATACTGCCGTCAGTTCCTATGGGCAATCAGATGTAATACCCTCGCCCAATTTCATTAATGCTTATTGTTCCATGCGTGACGGTGGAATTGCCATTGCCACCCGATTTTATACTTACGATCAAACAGATTCTTCCTCTTTTGATTTGCAGATCTTCCGGTTGAATCCGCAGGGCAGAATCGTCGGGGCTCGGCAATACAGGCATCCCCATGATCAAGTTCCCACCTCGATTGTGCAAACCTTGGACGGAGGATTCGCCGTAGCGGGCTACACTGCCGCGCCGAATGGTACGGGGGATCAAGGCTTCCTTCTGAAAACCGATTCCTTGGGGGTGACTGAATTTATCCAGCATTTTGGAGGACCCGCGGAGGATCGGCTGCATGCGGTAGAGCAGACTCGCGATTCGGGATATGTATTGGTCGGCTCAAGCATTGACAGTTCTCGGTCGGACCATGCTGCCCTCATCATCACGGATAAAGCGGGCAACATTCTCCGGTCGCGTGAATTCCTGGATTATGAATTCAGCGCCGTCCGCATGGTGAAAGCCGCTCCGGATGGTGGTTTCATTTTGGCCGGCGCGATTCGGGGCGCTGGAGAAAATGGCCTGGACGCTTGCCTGTTGAAAACGGATTCCGTCGGCTCCACGCTTTGGGTACGACGGTACGGTGGCCTAGGCGATGATGAGGCATTCGGCCTCGACCTCACCGCAAATGGTGGATATATCGTGTCCGGATACAAAATGAATCCGGTGACAATGGGCAAGGAACTTGCCCTAATCAAGACGGATGCGATAGGCGCCCTGGAATGGGTACAGGTGCGCAGCGGCGACGGGACTTCGGAAACCGGCATAAGCGTGAAGTCGAAGGATAGCGGGTATGTGATCCATAGCCTCCCGAATCGGCTGGTGAAAATGGATTTGTCCGGAAACTTCCTTTGGTCCCAACAATTGTGGCAAACGTATGATCCCCTGCCGATTTCCCCCGTAGTGGATTTGGGATCCGGGAAGGTGGCCGTTTGCGCGTCTACCTACTGTCGATCTTTTTTTGACGATCAATTCGGCGCCCCGCTGGTCACCGTTCAGCCGCGTCCGCAATACCCTTTGCTGGGAAAGGCGGCGCGCTTCGAAGTCATCGCCCTGGGGACGAACTTGACCTATCAATGGAGAAAAAACGGCCAGAATATATCCGGTGCGCAATCCCGCGTATTGGTCACCTCCTCCGTGGCCCCCTCCGACACTGGAAGTTTCGATGTTGTGATCTCCAATTCCAGAGGTCGGACAACAAGCGAAGCGGCCAGGCTTCGCTGGCATCCTCGCACCCGGATCGTCGCGGTGGCGGGTGGAGGCACGTCCACCCATTTTATCGATGAGCACAGGACGCTCTGGTCCGTCGGATGCAATTGGGCCGGACAATTAGGTGTCAGCTCGGTTCGTTCTCTCCATTTCCCCGTTCCGATTGCGGAAAATGTGGTTCAGGTGAGCGCATCTGCCCACCTGCTTTTCCTCAAGTCCAATGGGGAACTTTGGGGGACCGGCCTGAATCGGGAAGGGCAGCTCGGTGTTGGTAACAAGCAAGATCGATATACACCCTATTTCATAATGGGCGGCGTGGCCAGCATGTCCGCGGGAGTAGGGCATACCCTAATCGTGAAGCAAGACGGATCGCTTTGGGCCTGCGGCAGCAACGAGTATGGGCAACTCGGAAATGGGACGACACAAGAGTCGCTCTCGCCTACCTTCATCATGTCCGGAGTGAGGGAGGTCTCCGCCGGATCCTGGTCTTCAATGATTCTCAAAACGGATGGTTCGCTTTGGGCCTGTGGATGGAACGGTGCGGGCATTTTAGGAGATGGCACGCAAACGAATCGATCCTCGCCAATACAAGTGCTGTCGGAAGTGACCAAGGTATCAGCGGGTTACACACAAACCTTAGCCTTGAAAACCGATGGCACAGCCTGGGCCTGGGGTGGCTCCTACCGATCAGAATCTGGAACCGTGGGACAACGGTGGTCTCCCTTTCAAATCATGGCCGGTGTGCAGGACGTGGACGCCTATTACCATGGTTTGCTTTTGACCACGGAAGGGGTGGTATGGGGATTCGGCAATAATATTGGCGGTGCATTGGGAATAGGCCGGAAAAACTACGATGAACCTCTCATGCGTCTGGGAAGCGGCGTCGTGGACATAGAGGCCGGGCCTCATTCCAGTTACGCGCTGAGGAACGATGGGGTTGTCTGGGTGGCAGGATACAATGGCGATAGTAGGCTCGGCACTGGGGACACCGAAGACGCCTTGATTTGGGAGCCCATTGCTTTTTAACCGGCCAGACCGCTGCTAACCGTGACAAATTTTTAATTCGGTTGAAACAAAAATAAATGCATCCGGCAGTCATAAGAAACAGGTATCCCATTTCCGCTCCTTAGATTGTATTGCGAAAAACCTGGGAGATCCAAATGCGCATGCTTTCTATTTCATTGCTCCGCAATTTGCTGTTTTTACCGCTGTTGTCCGCCGTCATCCCAAATTCATGGGGCCAAGGCTGCGACCATCACCATGATGAGGATACACCCGCCATTCGAGAATTGGCAAAAAAGGCTATCGCATGGAAGCATTCCAGTTACAGACTGGATCGGATTGAAAATGTTCGCTTATTGGCCTTCAATGATTTTCATGGGCAAATCTCGGCAGGTAAGCTCGTCTCTGGCAGACCGGTGGGCAGCGCTGCCGTCATGGCTTCGTATTTCAAAGAAGCCGCTGCGGACACTTTTGTGGATCGCACCTTCATCGTTCATGCAGGCGACCATGTGGGAGCCTCCCCGCCCAGTTCTGCCCTGCTCCAAGATGAACCTGCCATTTCTTTTCTGAACAGGGTCGGCAATAAATTCTGCACTGAAAAGTGGCGCGAGAATCCACTTTGCAATGTGGTGGGAACGCCGGGCAACCATGAATTCGACGAGGGGAAAAACGAAGCCGCACGCCTGCATTTCGGCGGAAATCATGTCAAAGGACCTTTCCTGGAAAACCCCTGGCGCGGCGCGAATTATCCAATGATTTCCAGCAATGTGGTATGGAAAGGCACAAACAAGACCGTGATTCCTGGATACAATATCAAACTTGTCAAAGGGATTCCCATCGGTTTTATCGGCGCAGTGCTCAAGGAAACCCCCTCCATAGTCACCCCCAGCGGCGTGGCGGGGCTGGACTTTTTGGATGAGGCGGAATCGATTAACAAACAAGTCACCAAGCTCAAGCAATTAGGCGTGCGAGCCATGGTCGTCGCCATACACCAGGGCGGCTCCCAGCCTTCGCATGGCGAACCGACTCAAGATTCTTCCGCTCCTGTCACGGGTGTCATACAAAGTATCATCGACAATCTTTCGGATGAAATCGACGTGGTGGTCACCGGGCACACGCACCAATTCACCAATGCCTTTCTTAAGAACAAGAATGGCAAGGTCATGCTGGTCACCCAATCCTTTTCGGCCAGTACCGCCTTCGGTCAAATCGATTTGCAACTCGATCGCAAGACCCGCGACGTGGTTGGCATGACCGGAAAAATCATGACCACCTGGGCCGACCAAGGTCCTGGACTTACCCCGGACCCGGCGGTTCGCGCCATGGTCGATCAAGCAGAAGCATTAGTGGCTCCCCTGGTCAACCGAGAGGTGGGTACAGCCGCTCAAGCCATTCTTCGCGCCCAGAATGCAGCAGGTGAATCAGCCTTGGGCAACCTAATTGCCGATGCACAGCGTTCTTCGGTCAACGCGGATTTCGCCTTCATGAATCCGGGAGGCATTCGCGCCGACATGAATGCGGGCATCATCACCTGGGGCGCTTTGTTCACCATCCAACCCTTCGCCAACGACGTCGTTTCCATGAGGCTCACTGGCGCGCAGGTTTACGAATTGCTTAACCAGCAGTGGGTTGGGCAGACCTCGCCCCGCATGATGCAAATCTCAGGCCTCACCTATTCCTGGGACAATGCGCTGCCCACCGGCTCCAAGGTTACCGAGGTGCGACGCGGCGGCGCTCTCATTGGCATGGCGGACTTATTCACGATTGCTTGCAATAGCTTCATGGCCTCGGGCGGTGACAATTTCACCGTGCTTAGGAACGGAATCGATCGAGTTGTAGGACCGGTCGACCTGGATGCTCTCGTCACATTCGTTACAAACCATAGCCAACCCATCGACTACGCAATCGAAGGCCGCATCACACGCGCGAATTGACGGCCTGATGGCAGGTTTAGTTCATCCCACCATCCATCTAGCTGCGGATTTCCTGAGTATGAAATCCGCAGCCGCCCTTGCATCGTGTAGGGTACCCATCGGGAGGTGGTGGGACTGTCGTCAATGATATCGAGGGAATCGATACCAAGCTTTGGTTCAGTGAGTGAGTGACGGGGCATAAAAAATCACGGCGTTTCCCGAAGCCGTCCGTCAGCTCCATGGGCGGGTCCGCCGTCTTGGGAAAATGCCGGCGATACCATAGGTATCATGCGAGTTACGATCCTTGCCGATGCCTTGGTCTCCGGCTTTTGCAAAGCCGTGGGCCTACCCAGCTTGCTCCTGAACAAGGCGATGAGCTCCCGATTGCCATCCGCGGTATCGATGATTTCCGATCCCGGAAAAATTCCAAAGGCGTCTTGATGATAATCATGATAGGTGAAGGAGAGCCCGCGCTCGGAAGCCAAATCGAGCATGTCTTTCACCCAGCCAATCCCACCGCGTCCGTCCCGGAAAGATTTGTCGATTGTCCCGAATTCACCGAGATACATGGGCACGGAATGCGTCACCCCAAAGTTCAAATACGAGTCGATTTGCGCCGACATGAAGGCCTTGTTGCGCCGGAAAAGACCGCCAGGAACGGATTCAAAATCCACACGTAGTCGACATTCGGCACCCATGGGCACGTTCTGGCCCTTCATCCATCCGTCAATAGCGTAACGGTGACCGCGCTTAATTTGAATGCGATATCCATTCCCGATAGCCTGGGCATCCTCGGAGGCACTGTCTATGCGCAAACAGCCCATGCCCCCATGGCATCCGCCCGTGACTCGGGACAGGGAGCCCCGACCGTCCTTGCTCCAGAATTCCCAACCCTTTAGGGAATCCATACCCAAGGGGATGGACCGCAATTGCTTTCCGCTAGGATCGATTTCGCGAAGGACAAGTTCATCATACCAAGCCGAGCCCACATTGCGGCCGCTGACCGCAACGGCCTTGGCCAGGACATATTTGGAGGAATCTGCCAACAATGGAACACCTTGGAAATAGGTCCAATTCGAGGTTCCCGAAGCCAGAGTTGGATTGGCAAAACTGCCCGTCTCCCATTCCGGCCAGGTATCGTATTGGAAAATCGACGTATCCGGATAACGCGCCGGATCTGGATACTTCTCGGTCCAACTTGCCTGCTGGTGGGTGAATTCCAAAGGACCATAGAAGTGGAAGGTGTACACCGCATTGGAGTCGCGGACGAGGAAGAAATTTCGGTCGGCGTCCTCGGATCCATCCATGCCGACATTGAAGGTGCGTTCCACGATCACGAGATGGCGGCGATCCACCGTGCGTATGCTGTCCACGATTTGCTGGGCCAAGGCTTTCCATTGCTCGGACGACTGAGTAGGCCATGGCTCATTGAGAAGGTCGTAGCCGGCGATGGCAGGGTTATCTCGGTAGCGCGCGGCGATGGCTTTCCAAAGGGTTGCCAAGCGCCATTGGTTGCGGGGAATGTCCCATAAGGCGCCGCCCTCGCCCATGGACTGGTAACCGCCCTGGGGCACATGCATGTTGAAGATTAAGTACACGCCTTGGCGTCGTGCCCAAACGGCATTGCTGTCCAGCCATGCCCATCCGTCGGACAGGTAGCGATACGGATTGGCATCCGCTTCCAAGGTCTTGTAATTCAGATAAAAGCGCACCACATTCATGCCCATGGCACGCACGCGCGCATAATCGATCTCGGCATGATGTCGCGATGGAACACGCGTATCCGACCAAACCTCGTTGCCAAAGCAAACGCCCTGTAAGTTGATGGGCTTACCGTCGGACTCCACGACTTGTCGTCCCTTGGCAGTCAAGAAAGAAGGAAAGGTTGCGGAAAATCCTGGGTAGGAGGCCAGGGTTAGCCCTGCCACGAAACAGAATTGCAATGGAATAGAAACTCCAATGCGCAGGGTTCCTCCTTGCATTCATTTCCAAGTGAATGCATTACCAGACCCTATTATACCGCGACTTTGGATATCTCGCCAGGGTGCGAATATCGACCAGGCAAATGAGTCAAAAATGGGCTATAGGATGAAATGTGGATAAACCTTTTTCCGTGGAATCCCGGCATTCCTTCTCGGGGACATCTAAGCATTCGCGATGAACGGACATAAGACCATGGGCGATCCTCATCCTTTCGCCGCCCGGGTTCTAGGCCAAACCAGACCGACTGGCTTACGCATTCGATCGATTGAAACACCAGAACAACATGTTTTTGTGCTCGCGAACATTTGTTTGAAACCTGCTAACCCTAATTTCACTACCGACGAAGCCACCTGTGCTTTTCTTGTCATAAACCCTAGGACAAGAAACTCGTCTTCTCCGACCCTTTAAAAAGGACACCCCACTATGATGAGCACCCTGAAAAAATCCTTGTACGGCCTGCCAATTGGCTTGATGATGGCCATTTGCGGCAATGCCGCCACGGGCCCCAGCAGCTCCGAAACCCCCTATCTCGTCCCTGTCGCTGCAGGCGTCGAATTCACTTCCCTCATCACCGTCGGTGACGGCGTTCGCAAAATGAATTCGACCTCGGCTACGGACACGCTTTACCGCATGGTGGGCATTCCCGACGGCATGGGCGCCTTCGACAATGGCGACGGCACCATCACCGTTCTCATGAATCACGAGTTGAGCTCGAGCCAGGGCATTGCCCGCGCTCATGGCGCGACGGGTGCCTTCGTATCGAAATGGCGCGTTCGCAAATCTGATTTGAAGGTATTGCGCGGCGAAGATTTGATCAAAAAGGCTCATCTTTACAATTCGGCCACCAATACCTGGTCGCAAAGCACCGTCTCTTTCGGTCGCTTCTGCTCCGGCGATTTAGCTCCCGTCTCCGCCCTTTATAATGTGAATACCGACAAAGGCTTTGCCGGCGGTCATGTTTTCATGAATGGCGAAGAAAACGGCCCCACCGGCCGCGCCTTCGTTCATTTCGCCTCTGGCCCTTTTGAAGGCCAGTCCTTCGAGTTCCCTGGCATCGGTAATGCCAGCTGGGAAAACATTGTGGCCAGCCCCAAGGCACAGGACAATACCATAGTCATAGGTACCGACGACACCAATCTCGGCAAGGTTTATGTCTATGGCGGCGCCAAGAAAATCACTGGCGATGCGAATTCCTCGGGTTTAGCAGGCGGTATGGTAAGAGTCATCGCCATCGATGGCGTACCTACCGAATTGCGCACCGGCACGCCTTCTGTAGGAACCCGCTTCTCCTTGGTGTCGACCACCGATGCCGCAGGAACCCAATTTCTCCGTCCTGAAGACGGTGCTTGGGACACCCAGAATCCCAACCGTTTCTATTTCGTCACCACCGACCGTTTTGATCAAGTCAAGAACAGCACCGGCACTCAAGTCGGCCGCACCCGCCTCTGGCGCTTGACTTTCGACAATGTTGAAAATCCCTTGCTAGGTGGAACGGTCGAAGCCCTTCTCGACGGAACCGAGGCTGGCCAGATGTTCGACAATATCACGGTGGACGGTTCAGGCAAGGTCCTGATTCAAGAAGATGTGGGCGGCAATGCTCACAATGGCAAAATCTGGAGCTATGATCCCACCTCCGACGTGCTGACCTTGGTTGCTGGCCATGATGCCGCGCGCTTCGGTGATATCGGCATTCCGGCTACCGCTCCCCATAACAATGACGAAGAAGCTTCGGGCATTTTCGAAGTGACCGACATGTTCACCGGCGTTGCGGGTTATGATACCGCAGCCAACCGCTACTTCCTCCTCTGCGACCAGGCGCATAGCAGCACTCCCGATGCTGAATTGGTGCAGCGCGGACAAATGCTGTTCATGAAAGCTCCTCGCTAATCTTCAACCGCTAATAGATCCAAGCCACCGAGTTTAGGCTCGGTGGCTTTTTTATGACAGTCCCAGTTCCGGAGAAAAGCTGAAATGCGATTTCCATTTTCAAAGCGCTTCGCCTTACTACTTGGCGTACTTCTGGTTTTCGGCTGCGGAGAAAAATCGGATACCTTCTCCTTGGGTGCAAGGGTTAGGGACTGGAACTCGGGTGTTAAAGCTTTAGCGCTTCAAACCGATATTTCTGCCGCTCGCTTAGAATACAAGCGCATGGAATTTCTGTGGCAGGCGGCTTTCCCCAGCTTGGTCGAGGAAATGCCCGAGGTGGAAAATCCAGATTCTATGCTGGTAATGCTTGCGAATTTAACTCGGGCTGCTAGTGGTTCGAAAGCTCCGGTTTGGACCGATTCCGCGGTGATTGAAGCGGCGAGAATGGAATTGTTGCGCATTTTCACCTTAGGCTTGAGTGGCTTTGATTCCCCTGGCGCGCAACAACCCTTGGTAGAAATACGGTCGGCCTTGCAGGGTTTGAACGAGTATTTAAACCAGTGGATTTTTTCGGAAACCTCTTTGGGAAATTCCGATCCAAGGAAACCCGTGGTAACTCTGTGGAAAAAGACGATGGACGCTGGGCTAGCCGATTTAGAATCCACCGAATTCGATAGTTTCGATCGCCTTGCCTTTGCACGGGATAGACTGAGGCCCCTCTATGGCGTCTTACTTAAATTTCGATCCCTTTCTTCGGTTCCTTCCCCTGGGAACTCGGAAGATCTGGCTTTTTCCCCAAATGACTCCGACCTTTTTTCTTCATCGGCCTGGAATCCCAATCATTTTGCCGCTGGTAAAACCACCAAAACATCCATAGACCTAGTGAATTTGGGTCGTGAACTTTTTTTCGATTCGGTCCTATCCAAGCATGGCGAACGTTCCTGCGCCAGTTGTCATCGACCGGAAATGGGCTTCAGTGATGGCATATCCAAGGAAGTTTCGCTGAGTGGTGATGGCGACCTTCCCCGGCATACGCCCACCTTGCTCTTCTCGGGTCTGCAAAACACCCAGTTCTGGGATGCCCGCGCTTCGTCCTTGGAAGAACAAGCCGCCATGGTCATACACAATCCCAAAGAAATGGGTGGCTCGCTTGACTCCGCAGCAAGGCGCATGCAGCAAAATCCAGAATATCTCGAACAATTCCGACGGGCATTCTTAGGAGAGAACGATTCATTGGAAAGCGATGGATTGCCGAGCCCGATTAAAATCCGCCGCGCCCTCGCCGCCTATATTCGTTCCTTATCCCCGATGAATTCTCCCTGGGATCGCTATCTCCGGGGCGATTCCTCGGCCATGACCCCAGAGGCCATCCGCGGATACTCCCTTTTCGCCGGCAAGGCGCAATGCGCCACCTGTCATTTCCCACCGCTTTTCAACGGCTCGGTTCCACCTTTATACCATGTCACAGAAACCGAGGTTCTTGGCGTCACGCTTGGCCCGAATTCCAAGATCCTTGATTCCGATTCTGGACGAATGGCGGTGAATAGGGATCCCGCCGGTCACCGGGCCTTCAAAACGCCGACCGTGCGCAATGTGGAATTTACCGCGCCCTATATGCATAATGGCGCCTTCAAAACCTTGGAGGAAGTCATCGATTTTTATGATGTCGGCGGGGGCGCCGGCCTAGGTTTAAGCGTACCCAACCAAACCCTTTCCTCGGATTCCTTGCGGCTAACTCCCGAGGAAAAGCGAGATTTGATTGTTTTCCTCAAAGCCCTGAGCGATACAGTTGGCACAATCCCGGGCTTAGGGTCACCTACCCCTTATTTTTCCCTGACCACCAAGGATTGAGCCAAGGTCGACCAAACTCCTTCAGGGGCCTTCATTGCGTATTTCCTGGCTTCGGAAGCGCGGGACCGGATCATTTCTTCCGTGATGGAATCGGATGTTGGCATGAGCGAAATCCCTTCGTCCTTTTTGGGTTCACTAGTCAAGTTCGCTTGCGCTTGGGCAAGACGCTGCAATTCTAAAGCGTTTCCCTTGGGGTCAAGATCCATCAGGGCATTCGTCGTGAGTGATTGCAATTGCAGCAATTCCAAGGCTTGACTGGCTTCACCTTTGGAAGCGAGTTGTTTCGCGGCAATCAATGCCTCACGATTGGTAAGGGTTAGACTATTTCTTGCCGTCCATGCATTGAGTTTGGCTGGAGAATCCTGACGATGCCATTCCATCCCAATACCTTCAATGGACTCGAAAATGGCTCCATCGGAATGCCTAGTGGTGCGAAGCGTGGCGCCGATGAGCCTTTCCTTGCCTGCACTGGGTGGCAGACTCCCCTCCAATTCAGCAACCACGACTCTCCAATCCCCCAGTCCCAAGGTATCCCATTTCACTTTATAGGTGCCGTTTGAACTGTCTACTAATGGCACTCCATAAATTTTCAGCAATTTGAAACCCGGAGCGGCCTTAAAGGTGAGGGTTGCTGACAGAAATGGGGTGCCCTCAGGCTTGCCGGCCAATTCACTGGGTAAATCAATACCTGCCGATCGGATTCGCACATAAAGTTGGGCCAAGGTTCGGCTAAAACCTACGGGTTGATTAGTTAAAAGTGGGTGGACCAATAACAAGGCATCGGCTTTATCAGGAACACGTACCGAATCCTGGACGGCGCTATGATCATTGAAATTCAAGCTTTGCTCAGGCCTGCCTGCCGAATCCCGCGCAGGAGACGGGTGATTTGAGCAACCTGATAAATATCCGGCAGTCAGCACGGTCATCCATCCGAGAGCGGAAAAAGAAATGAAAGGCGAGGGTCTTGATTTTTGATTGTTCACTGCACGTCTCCATGGCTTTAGGGGGGTAGAGATATTCTCTAGGTGCCTCCATCGGTTGATTCTGGCGATAGCGAAACAATTCAGAAATCTTATTGAAAGATGTCGTCTTTACCTTTGCACGACTTAACCGGTGTGCCCATTCTTCCGGAGGAATCCTTGATCCTGACGTCCTTACTTTCCCTGATGCTGACCGTCGCTGAAATAGCGCCTGCGGGAAGCACCGAGCCGGCGACCGCGGCCGAATCCAAACTTACCATCGAGCGGCTTAAGCAAGAAATAGCCCAGGAAGAAAAGGCATGGGCCGAAGAAACCTCCCGCGAAAAGGCGGCCGAGGAGCGCCGCCGCAAAAGGCATGAAGAATTCACCCAGGATCGGATGGAAATGCAAAAAACCATTGCGGGCCAAGACGAACGCATGAAGGAAATGATGGCCAAGTTGGAAGCCCTGGGCCTTCGGGAAAAAGAATTACAGACCCATTTCCAAGCCTTGAATAATGTGGTCGCCAGGGAATCCCAGATTCTCATGCCGTCCATGGACACTGAAATCCCATACCGAATCGACAAACGGAAAGAAAGTCTCGCCTTGCTGAATCGCGATATCGAAGGGGGACAAATTTCCCCTGAGGAAGCTGTCAATCGCATTTGGACCTTTTTGCAAAACGAGAGGCGACTAGCCCAGGAAGCCGAGGTCTTTTCGGGGGATTTATTGCTCGAAGGCGCCGCGGAGGCGATACAGGTCAAGTACTTGCGCCTAGGCAAACAAATTCTTGCCTATGCCTCTTTGGACGGGACACACCTGGGAATTTTGAAAAGCATTCCCGCGGACTCACAAAAGGTCCAATATGGATGGATGCGTGAAAATGAAATGGATCACCAAACCCGAAAGACTATTAAGGATGCCTTGGCCACGGCTGAAGGAATCTCGGTGCCTGGCTTTGTTCCTATTCCGATTTGGCGCGCAGCATTGGGTGAGGTGAAGCCATGAAATTTTCCCTACTGACCACCCATGCTTTCGCGGTGATGGCCTTAGCCCTCTTGTCCTTCGACTTCCAAGCCGAAGCCGCGAGTCGCAGGCGAGACGAACAGAAAGTGCGCGAAGAATCGGACAAATACCGCGTCGAAGTCCAAACCTATCAACAAAAGCTCGAAGACATTCGGGTGCGTCGCTGGCAGGATAAGCGCAATGCCGTCGCGGCCCAAGAAGGTTTCACCGAAATCTGGAATGAGATCCGCGCCGACATGGACAGGCTTGTCCAGACCAAGGACGCAAAAGAAGAATCCTTGCTACGCCTGGCGACCCGTGAAGCAGAGAAGCGCAAGGAAATCGAAGAAAAGGAATTGCGCCTGAAGCAATTCGGCCTACTGGTTCGTGATAAAATGGGCGAAGTCGCCTCTGAGTGGGAAAAGGGGTTTCCGAACCGACGCGTCGAAAAATTATCCCGTCTGGAAGCGGCGCGCCGCCAATTCCGGAAAAGCGACTATTCCTCGCCAGCCGCCTTGAGGACCCTATTGGAATTCGCTCGGGAGGATTTCATCGAGGGTGCCACTCGTGAAATCGTTCGGGACAAACTGGCCGTCAAAGGCGTCGCAGCCGCAACCGGAGCGGAGGTCGAGGCGACCCGCATAGACCCGAATGCGAGGGCTGGCGTTGTCGCTGGGTATCGTGTGCGTTTGGGCCAGGTTTTCCAAGCCTTTGTCTCTACCGAAGGCGAGGACGCCGCCATCCTAGGGAAAACGGGGCGAGTCGATGGACAGGCCTGGGAATGGATAGAAGAAATGCCCGTCCATATTCGGGCTACTTTGCGCGAGGCCGTGACAGGACTCGCAAATGGAAATACGGAAATGGCCCTGATGCCTATGGACGTGCTATTGACCCGAGCCACCGGTGAAGGCTTTACAGCCGCGTCGACCCACAGCTATTGGAAAGAGTTAAAACATGAATTCGAGGGCGGCGGTTGGGTGATGTGGCCGATTTTCGCGATCGCCTTCTCGGGTTTTTTCATCACTCTGGAGCGCATCGTCGTTTACATGCGTCGCGATCAATCGGCAAAAGGGCTGATGCGTAAGGTGGAAAAACTGGTGGCCGAGGGTCGCATCGAAGAAGCCAAAAAAGCCTGCAAGAAAAACCCCGGCTCGGTGAGCCGTGTAATCCTGGCGGCGCTCGAAGGCGCCGACGGCTCCCGAGAAGATGCCGAGAGCCGCGCCCACGAAGTCATTCTTCACGAATCGCCAGGACTGGAAAAGCGCATCAGCACGATGAACATACTCGCAGCCGCAGCTCCCCTGGTCGGTCTTTTGGGAACGGTGACGGGCATGGTCACCCTCTTCGAGGTGATCACGGTGCATGGAACCAGCAATCCCAAATTGATGGCAGGCGGCATATCCGAAGCCTTGATTGCCACCAAGTGGGGGCTGGGCATCGCCATACCTTTGCTTATCACGTACAACTTGCTCGATTCGTGGTCGGTGCGCATTCTCAGCAATATGGAGATGTATGCCTCACGCATGATCAATAAACTGTTCACGACCCGGCGCAAGGTTTCGGAATATGCTTGAAGCCATTAGGGAAGGACTAACCGACGCCGGTTGGATTCTCATCCCGCTGGTTTTAGCCTCTTTTTTTGGGTGGTACCTGGTTTTCAGGCGATACTTTGTGCTAACCGGTATGCAATGGTCGGGGTACCGCGTATGGAAGCGAAGTCTCGAGGAGAAGAACTGGGAGAGCTCGATTACCCGTTTGAGCCATCGTGACAGGCGATCGGCGGCGGGCCAGGCGCTATTCGCCGTGTTTTCGGCTCGCGAAGGAACCCGCAAAGACATGGAAAATCGTCTCGACGAAGTAATGAAAAGAATTATTCCCGAATTGGAGAAAAACCTTTCGACCCTTGCCGTGCTTGCCGCTGCGGCACCCCTCATGGGTTTATTGGGAACGGTGGATGGCATCATACACACCTTCAAAGTGATCAGCGTTTTTGGGACGGGCAATACCGCTCTCATGTCAGACAGCATATCGGAAGCCCTTTTGGCCACTCAGAATGGTTTGCTTTGTGCCTTTCCTCTTATGGTCATGCAAGTCTTGCTTGCCAATCGTGCCGACGCCATCGAGCGCGAAGCCCAGGCTGCGGGTGCGACCCTCATCAATAAAATTGCCGGAGCCACATGATACCGTCCGTTCGCAAGCGTGCGCGCAAGGAAACCGAAATCGCCATCGTCAATCTGGTGGACGTGATTTTCATCCTTCTCATATTCTTCATCATGACGACCACCTTCAATAAGGAAACCGGCATCGACATCACCAAGCCCGCGGCCGGCAGCGCCGGGCAGTTGGAGAAGGAGAATATCCTTATCGGCATCGGCAAGGAAGGAACGGTGCATCTCGGCGAACGTCAAGTCGACATGGCCATGCTACAATCGGCGCTTCGGAAGGAAATGGCCGAGGACGCGGATAAGGCCGTGGTCATCGTCGCCGACAGGGATGCGGGCATGGGTGTGGTCGTCGACGTGATGGATGAATGCAATCTCTCCGGCGTGCGCAAGGTTTCGGTGGCCGCCAATCAGGATGGAATATGAGAATAGCCACGATTGCCGCCCTATTCGCGTCTTTCGTGCTCAGCCTGGCCGTCAATGCGGGCTTGTTCAGCCTATTGCCGGTGCTCGGGTATTGGCATAAGCACCGCAATGGAAAGGTGGAAGACGAAGCCCGGGAAACCCGGTTGGTGCCTTTGCCGACCATGCCCAAGAAAAAGGAAAAACCAAAGCCCACCGAAGCGAAAAATAAGCCCACGTCCAAGCCCGTGAATGACCCGGGTAAAAGCCTGGCCAGGCAGCGATTCGTGATGGATTTAGGCATGGGTGGCGGCGGCGCTGGCGTGGCTGTGAGCGGTGACGCGATGAATAAGTCCGACCTCGAACAAGTCGCCTATTCCGAAGGTGAAACCGATGAGGACGTGCAACCCGTCACTCAGATAGCCCCGAAAAGGCCCAAGGAAGCCGAAAAAGCAGGGGTAACTGGCCTGGTACGCGCCATGCTTACCGTCGGTGAAGATGGCAAGGTGGTCGACATCCAATTTCTGGAAGTTCCCGGAAAATACGGTTTCGAAGAGGCCGTCCGCGAGGCAGTTTCAAAATGGCGATACAAACCGGCCATGATGGGCGGAATTCCCGTGCGCCAACGCATCGAACAACCTTTCCAATTCTAATATGAAACCGATCAAACCGATTTCTTTCTCCCTTGCCTTCGCTTTGATGCTTGCTGGCAATGGGATCACGGCGAATGCCGTAAGCTATCTCGATCTTGGCAATGAAGCCTTCGCCAAAGGCAAACCTGCCGAAGCCTTGCGCCATTATCGCAATGCCTTGTCCAACGGCGAAAATCGCCCCATGGCCCGTTTCAATATGGGCAATTGCCTTTATAAGATGAAGCAAGTGGGACATGCATTACAGGCCTATGAGAAAGCCATTGAGGAAGCTCCCAATTTCGTGAGGCCTTATCTCAATGCTGGAGGCATTTATTTCACCTTGGGTGAATTGGGGCTTGCCCTCGATCATTATCACACAGCTTTAAAAATCGAGCCAGAAAACCTCACCGCCTTAAAAATGCTGGGCGAATGTTATCTCAAAATCGGCGACCGGGCGCAAGCCCTCTATTATTTTGAAAAAGGTCTTAGGGCCGATACCGGTAATCTGGATTGGCTATATGCCATCATTGAAACCTATACCGGCGTGGGCGACTACCCTTCGGCCCTGGCCACCCTACATTCGGCCGTGGAGGGAAACCCTGACATCGCCGCCTTGCATGTTTTGATGGCGGAGCTATACCTTTCCGAAGGCCAATTGGCCGAGGCCGCCATGGCCTATTCTAAAAGCCTAGAATTGGAACCGGATCAAACTTCGGTACGCTTCCAACTCTCCGCTTTGCATGAGAAAATGGGAAATCCATTTCTCGCCCTTGCCGTACTCAAGGAAGCCTCCTTGCGCGGCGACTCCCAGAAAGAAGCCTGGATGGATGTCGGTCGTATTCAAGATCAACTCGGCCAACGTGAATCCGCCTTGGAAGCCTACAAACAAGCCGCCAAAATGGGTGAACACCGGGCCATCACGGGTATGCTCAATATCGGCAAAAGGGTACTGAATCTCGGTGATTTGGTTCAAGCGCGATCCATTTTCAAGCAAATACAATTGGAATTTCCTGATGAACCGGAAGTCGTCGAGGCTATGAGGGAAATGGGTTCGATATCGGGATAACTGGGTCACGTCGAACTACAAAAGTGTCCACTAAGGCCTGATTTTCACCCACCTACGGATTTCGCAAAGCCATACCTTGATTTCTTGGAGGCCAGCCTTTACCAGGTCGACCCCTCCCCCGAAGGATGGCGTATGCACCGAACACTCATTTTTTGCCTGGTCCAACTGATATTCGCAGCTTCCCTTTGGGCGGCCTCGACGACGGATACGCCCCCAGGGTGGGCTTCGGCCAATGGCGGTACGACCGGTGGCGCGGGCGGAACCGAAGTCACCGTCACGACCATGTCCGACCTTCAGAAATACGCCAAGATGTCGGGCAAATACCTCATCTGGGTCAAAGGCATCGTGGGCAGCTACGGCACCCGCGGCAATGGCAATAGCGATCGCGTAGTATTGGCTAGCGACAAATCCATTCTCGGCCTACCCGGAGCCCATGTCAAAGGGGGATTTGACATGAATAATGTGAAGAATATCATTATCAGAAATCTGATCGTAGAAGGCCCTGGCGCGGTGGACAATGACGGGGGGACGGCGGGCGAAAACCGCCAAGATGCCATTTCCATCGTGAACGAGGCTAAGAATATTTGGCTGGATCATCTCACCGTGATGGATGGCGAAGACGGCAATGCCGATGTCACCAAGGCTTCCGATTTCGTGACCATCAGCTGGACCAAGTTCACTTATACTGACAAATCCCATGAAAGCGGGGTGTCGGGAATGTCACACCGCTTTTGCAATCTCATTGGCGGCGGCGACACAGAAAAATCTTCGGCAGGTATCACCTCGGAAGGCAAGCTCAATGTGACCTTTTACAAAATTTGGTGGGGACCGGGGGTGGCTGAACGCATGCCACGCGTGCGTTTCGGTAAGGTTCATGTGGCCAATTGCCTTTTCAATAGCACGGACAAGGGCCAGGGGCATTGCGTGCGTGGCGGTCTCAAGGCCAACTTACTAGTCGAAAGCAATGTGTTCATCGGCCAGAAAAAGCCCATTGACCTATTCGACAATGATTTTACAGCCATTACCGAGAAGAATAATGTCTTTACCAATTGCACCGGAAATACGACGGGCTCTGGCACGGCCTTCACGCCGTCTTATTCGCTGACCCTCAGTTCCACGGCCTCGTTGCAAAGCGAAATCACCCATGCTATCACAGGCGCAGGGCCGACCTTGATTTGGGGGGCGGGACCAACCTCGATAACCGTCCAGCCGAGCCGTGTGGCCATGCTACGCCAGCCTCAGGGAAGAAGCCTTGCTTGGATTGTCATTCCCAAGGCGAACGGGGAAAAGTGCCTTATTATGGCCTCAGGGCGTCAATTGCAGTATTAAGGGCGCACCTTTCTCGTTTCAAAGACATTTCAAAATCCCTGGCAAGGGCCGCGCATTTGTTTCCTGTCCTATTGGACAGTGTCTAAGCCCTACCCTCTTTAGCGAACTTTCCAATCGCCACCATTCAGTGAGTGAACCCATAACGGTGGCCGTGTCATCGTGACGAGAATTAAAAATATCTCGTAAAGGAAAGAGCGCTATGGAACGTGAAAAAATTGAGGAAATCCTAGGTAGGTCCGTTAGGAAGGTTTTACCACGCGCCAATGAAATCACCTTGGATTCCCGATTTCGAGAAGACCTTGGCGCCGATTCTTTAGATATGACGTCTTTGATCATGGAAATCGAAGACGAATTTCATATCGCCGTCAAAGACGAGGCAGCACGGCTTGTCCTTACCATTCGAGATGCCGTTTCGATGATTTCTCAAACATTCCTTTCCACCCCGAACCCAAATAATTCTGAATTACAAGCTACAGCTACCGAGATCACTAGCGCGTGAAAGATCTCAGAATAGCCATCACTGGAATGGGTGTAATTTCGCCACTTGGCAAGGGACTTCCCGCATTTCGAGAAGCATTACGCAACTCCTTTATGCCCGTCGCACCCATTCCCGAAAAGTGGACTGAACTTTGGGGACCCAAAGCTTCCTGGATGGCTCCATTGCCTTTACCGTGGATACAGTCCAATTTCATTTCCTCTATAGAATCTAGGCAACTCGATCCTGTGGCGATCCTTGCCATGGAGGCCTCAAGAGAAGCGATGGAAATGGCAGGTATTCCAGCCAATACTCCCGAAGGAGGAGTCTTTTATGGAACAGGAGCTGGGGGCAGCACTTCTCTACTTCGCAACCATATAAATCATATCCCAGGAGCCAGAACCACCTACTTAAATGAGTCCTCTGCCCGTTTTAATCCCTTTGTTGTGAGCAT
>JAYUVP010000035.1:0-12100 GCA_043753995.1 Fibrobacterota bacterium | reverse complement strand
CCCAAGAAGCCTTGGATCGCGTGGTGAAAATGGGGCAAATGCAATTTTTAGACTCGGCCTATATCCGCTATTTAGCCGGTTGGATTTCTGCCTATCCGGTGGGGACGGGGGTGCAATTGCAAAGTGGCCGCATTGGTCGCGTCATCGCTTCGAATCTTGACGATTTTCACCGTCCCGTCGTCGCCGTGCTCAAGGAAGCGAATGGCCAAGCCTTGCCCATCAAGCAAATCTCGATACTTGATTTACGTAGCCAGGCCGATGAAAAAATCGTGAAATGCCTGCCCGATGCGGAAGCTGGTTTTCGCGGCCTCGAAGGATTCTAAACCGTCTGCCCGCGCTTTAAGTAAGCTCGACGCTTTCCATATATTCGGGTAAATGCACCGGCCATCCTAGAGTGTCGAGAATGCGGCGCCGCAAAGCATCTGAAGCTTGAGGTTCGCCATGCACGAGAAAAACCTTTTTGGGTGGCTTGGGCATGGATCCGAGCCAGGAGAGAAGACCCTTTTGATCGGCATGTGCCGAATAGCTTTTCAATTCGACGACTTCGGCTTTGACATCGTGATAGCGGCCATGCAGCTTCAATTGGGGAAGCCCAGCAATGAGATCGGCGCCGCGCGTTCCGGCCGCTTGAAAGCCCGAAAAGAGAATGAGATTGCGCGCATCGCCTAGCATATTGGCTAAATGGAAAAGCACGCGGCCACCGGTCGCCATGCCCGAGGCCGAAATGACGATGCGCTTCTCCTGCGAGGCTTGCAAGGCCATGGAATCCTGATGGGTTTCCGTGATTTTCGCAATGTCGAAAACGCGACGGCATTCTTCCTGGGGAAGCAAATGATCGTCGCAATGCGATTCATAAAGTCCGCTCACCCGCGAAGCCATAGGGCTATCCACCCATATTGGATATGGGGGCAATAGTCCGCGATCGCGTAGGCGCCGCAAATGCCATAAAAGGGTTTGCACCCGGCCTACCGCGAAAGCAGGAATGAGTACACTGCCGCCGCGTTGCCAGGCTTTTTGCAGCAAGTCATGCAATTGCGCCTCAGGATCGATATTCTCATGAAGGCGATTGCCATAGGTCGACTCTATCAGCACATAATCTGCCGCCATGGGCGGCTCGGGATCGGGCAGCAAGACATCCTGGTTTCTACCCAAGTCCCCGGAAAATAATATCGAGGTTCCGCCAAGGTCGAGATGCACGCTGGCGGCTCCAAGGATGTGTCCGGCGCGACGAAAGGTGGCATGGGTTCCCTTGTCGAGTTTGATGGCCTCATGCCACCGCGCGGCTTTGAAACGATGCAATACGGCTGCGGCGTCCTCAATCGTGTAAAGCGGCATGGACGGCTTGTGCTTAGACCAGCCACCATGGTTGGCATGGGCGGCTTCTTCCTCCTGAATCGAGGCGCTATCGCGAAGTAATATGTCGCAAAGATCACGTGTCGCTGCCGAGGCATGAATCGACCCCGTGAAACCTTCTCGCAGGAGCTTCGGCAAATAACCGCTATGGTCGAGATGAGCGTGGGTTAGCAAAACATGTTGGATTTTTGCGGGCGCCACCGGAAATTCGCTCCAGTTGCGTAATCGCAATGCCTTCAGGCCTTGAAAAAGCCCGCAGTCGACGAGGAGGCGCTGGGTGCCACGCTCGACCAAATAACGAGAGCCGGTGACGGTGCCAGTGGCCCCGAGAAAGGAAAGGCGAGGCATACTCATGGTTAAAGAATAGCGAATGAACCTGAGTGTGGCTTTGTCAATAAGCTAGGCGAAACTATGAGCGTAAAATTATAGGAGCTATTAAACTTGTCCTTTTCGAGCCCCCCGCTCGCCAGGGAGAATTAGCATGTTTTTTGGCATGAAAACCTTTTCAAAGTCCACCCAAAAATTCGTGGCTCGCACAGGGGTCCTAATCGGCCTCCTCAGCTTCACATGGGCCACCACGGGCCATGCTGAAACTCTGCCATCCAGCACCCCTACATCCGCGCCTGCAACTACCCCGGCAGCCGATTCGTCTTCCCTCCGGAGCAGCAATACCCAGGCCTTATTGCCTAATCGCCTCAGCCCTTTGGAGAAAATGTTTTGGAGCGAAAGCGGACTGATGCGCAAGGCCTTCGATTATCCACTCACGGTGGAGGGTCGAGAAAAGGAATTGGGCTTGCGGCGAACTCTTTTGAATCTGCATCAAGTCGGTGGCTATGTGACCTTTGTTAGCATGGTGACGACGGCGGTTCTCGGCCAGCTCTATATCAATGGCAATCATGACTTGGAAGACGCGAAAGGCCTTGCCGCCTGGAGCACGGTGGGCCTTTATTTTTCCTCGGCGGCTTTGTCCTTAATCACTCCTCCCCCCTTGGTACGCCGCGAAGGTTGGAGCACGCTTTCCACGCATAAGCTTTTAGCCAACGTGCATTTCTACGGCATGATCATGATGCCCATTTTAGGGACCCTCGCGGACGACAGCCATACCGTCCAAACCATTCATCAAGTGGGTGGCTATATCACCACGGCGACATTCGGCGCGGCCATGCTCGTCATGACCTTTTGAGGCGCCACATGGAACCGCTCGTCGTACTTAAGGTTCTGGCATTCAAAGCTTGCGATGGAATAGCCATGGTCGCCCTAGCAGTTTTGCTGATGGTCTTTCCCTCGTCTGCCCAAAACGGAGAAAAGGAATACCTCGCCTCGTCGGATTCTAAACTGTCCTATACCCTGAAGCATCCCATGCATTTGATTCATGGCGAAAGCAAAGATGTCACCTGCAAGGTACGTCTCTCGCAAGATACCTCGGCGGGAGTCATTGACTGCTCGGCTCCCTTGTCCAGCTTCGAAAGCGGCAATGATAATCGCGACTCGCATATGCTTGAAGTGGTGGAAAGCCTCCGCCATCCCCTGGTACGGTTTAGCGGGCACCCCGTTCGTAATGAAGGTGGCCTGTGGCGAGTGGACGGCAATCTCGCCTTTCATGGCGTGACTCGCCCCATTTCCTTTTTAGTAAAGCCGACTTATACCCCGGGGCAAGTGCATCTTCAGGGAGGGTTCCCCATCAGCCTGACCGACTACAAAGTGAAACGGCCGTCCCTTTTGTTTTTCCCCACCGAGGATACCGTGCGCATAGGGCTAGATATTCGAGGGGTATTTCCTTAGGTCCACTTTCTCATGCGTAATTCGGCGGCGTCGCGAAAACGGCCAAGGGCCAAACGCAAGCCATCCACGGACGCCCACACCGTCGTGATCAGAAGCACCAGAGTCCCCATGGCGAGATCGCCGGGTATGGATTCGGGGCGTTCGCCTGCCTGAATGCGCTGGACCAAAGGCGCTTCCATGCCATAAGCGGAAAGTGCCAAGAGGGTGAGACCCATCATGAAAAGGCCGGATTTCCAACGGCCAACTAGAATGCGGTGAAAACCCAGGGGCCCGAAGAAAAAGGCGAGGAGGACGGGTACGAGAAGGGTTTTCTCGGATTGGGCCTCTTCCGGGGTTGGTGTTTGGGAAAAAGGACCGGGATTGGAATTCACTTCATTGGGCATGCCAGATAGCATAACTTGCCATCCGGTTTTTGTCTCGATCTCACTCAAATCTCAAGGCATCGATGGGATTCAATTGCGCCGCCTTGCGCGCGGGAAACCAACCGAAAAATACGCCGACGGCCGCCGAGAATCCAAAGCCCAAGGCGATGGACATGGGCGATACCGTGACCGGCCAGCCTTGGATTTGGGTGACGAGAAAGGAAATGCCAACGCCCAGGGCTATGCCCAGCAAGCCTCCGGCTAGACTCAGAACCACGGCCTCGACCAGGAATTGCAGCAAGACGTCGCGGCCGCGCGCGCCAACGGCCATGCGTATGCCGATTTCGCGCGTCCGCTCGGTGACCGAGACCAGCATGATATTCATGATGCCTATGCCTCCCACCAGCAGGGAAACGCCGGCGATGCTGGCGAGTAAAACGCCGAGCGCCTTTGAAGTAGCATCCGCGGCATTGCCGATATCGGTTTGCGTACGCACCGTGAAATCCGCGCCGTCCTCACCTTGGCGCGAACGGCGATCGGAAAGGGCTTGCTTGATGCCGTCCCGCGTCGCATCGATGAGATCGCTCGATGCCGCCGAAACCAAAATCATATTGGCATTGGTCACACCCATCAAGCGCTTTTGCACCGTGCTAAAGGGGGCGATGACGGCATCGTCTTGATCCTGTCCCATAGCGTTTTGCCCTTTGGCGGCGAGAATGCCGATGACGCGAAAGGGGATGTTCTTGATGCGTATGTCTTCGCCGATGGGATTGGCACCTTCGCCGAAAAGGTTGTCGGCCACGGTGCGCCCCAAAAGGCAAACCTTACCGGCCCCCCGCAATTCGGCTTCGCCAAAGGGAGAGCCCGCTTCCAATTCCCAATCGCGTATGCGCAAATAGCTGGGATAGACACCCATGATGGAGGTGCGCCAATTCCGTCCCAGGTGTTTGACCTGGGAATTGGTACGTACCATGGGCGATACCTCGGCCGCTTCTATCACCTGGGCCGAGATGGCCTTGGCGTCATCCTCGGTGAGACGGGTGGAAGCCCCCGCTTCGGTGCGCACGCCGCCTTGGCTTTGCGATCCGGGAAAAACAATGACCACATTGGTGCCAAGAGAAGCGATCTGGGCATTCACCAAGTCACGGCTGCCCTGGCCCACGGCGAGCATGGCAATGACGGCACCTACGCCGATGACCACGCCCAACATGGTAAGAAAGGAGCGAAGCTTATTGCGCAGCAAGGAACGCAGGGCAAGCCGCAGGACACCGAGGAAGCTCATGGCGTGGCCTCTAGTCTTTGTGACCTTTCCAAGCGAGCTAATTCCGTAGCGGCATCGGCGGGGTTTTCCACGGCTTGGTCGCTAAGGATGCGGCCATCGCGAAAGGTCAGGATGCGCGTGCCGAAGGCGGCAATATTCTGTTCATGCGTGACATATATTACAGTCAAGCCTTTGGCGTGCAGACCTTGGAAAACCTGCATGATTTCCAAGCTGGTTTTACTGTCGAGATTGCCGGTGGGCTCGTCGGCAAGAATCAGCAAAGGCTCGGTGGCGATGGCGCGGGCTATAGCGACGCGCTGCTGCTGGCCTCCGGAAAGCTGATTGGGAAAATGATGGGCTCTTTCGCCCAGTCCCACAGCTTGCAGGGCTTTGATGGCTCGTTCGCGCAAGATGGCTTGCGGCAGGCGCGGGCCATAAAGCATGGGTAATTCGACATTTTCCAGAGCCGTGGTGCGTGGCAGCAAATTGAAAGACTGAAAGACGAAACCCATGAAGCGATTGCGTAAAGCGGCCAAAGCGTCTCGCGACAAGGTTTGCACCTCGCGCTCTTCCAGGAAAAAGCGGCCTGAAGTCGGCACGTCTAAGCATCCGAGTATGTTCATCAAGGTCGATTTGCCGGAGCCGCTCGTGCCCATGATGCAAACGAATTCGCCAGGATGAATGGTCAGGTTAATGCTGCGCAGAGCATCCACCCGATTGCCTTCGGAGGCATAGACCTTGGACAGGCCTTCGAGCCGAATCAGCGGCTTGGCCATTTTACAGTCTCCGCAAACCTTGCATGCCACCGCCCTGGGGACTGGGTCCCGGGCTAGTCATGCTGCGCGTAGCGCCTGAGTTTGCGCTGGAGCCGGCGCTGCCCACAATGACGGAATCGCCTGCCGCGATCTCTCCCGTCACTTCGGTGTAACCCCCATCGCTCAGACCCAATTTGACGGCGATGCGCTTGGGTTTGCCCGAGACAAGCATGAATACGCGGCCCGTCGAATCGTTGGCGCCGCCTTTGCGACGCTTTCCATTGCGCTCACCACCAAGCCCGGAGGCGCTTTTTTCCCCAGCCATAGCCGAAGAGTCCGCGAATCGTTTGCCGCTTTTTCCTTTTGGCCGCGCGGGGGTGAATGCTAGGGCGGCGCTCGGCACCTTTAGTACGTTCTTTCGCTCTTTCACCAGTAGGGTCACATTGGCCGTCATGCCAGGCAAAAGCTTGCCGTCACCATTGTGGACCCGCAAGATGACCGTGTATTGCACCACGTTTTGCACCGTGGTCGGTTGCAAACGCACTTCGACCACCTGAGCGGCGAAGTCGCGTCCGGGATAAGCATCGACGGAAAAGCTCGCGCTTTGACCTTTCCACACTTGGCCGATATCGGCTTCATCGACATTCGCTTGTACTTCCATACTGTCGAGAGCATCAGCCAAGGTGAATAGGGTGGGTGTATTGAAGCTTGCCGCTACGGTTTGACCGGCGTCGACTTGTTTCGCGATGACCACGCCATCTATGGGTGCCGTGATGGACGCATATCGCATATTGATGCGTGCCCGATCGAGGGCTGCACGTGAGCTGACCGCATTGGCTTTCGTCACCGCGAAATCGGCTTGGGCTTGCTCCCAGTCCGCCTGCGATGCCAATCCCTTGTCAAAGAGCTGTCGTGAACGGGCGGCTTGCTTCTCGGCTAAATCCACTTGGGTATGAGACCGCATGTAGCCAGCCTCGGCCTCTTCGACAGCGGCTCGTAAAAACGTGGTATCGATTTTTGCCAGTAGCTGGCCCTTTTTCACATGGCTATTGAAGTCGACCAAAACCTTGGCAATGGTACCCGAAACCTGGGTGCCCACTTGCACGA
Source organism: Fibrobacterota bacterium (assembly GCA_043753995.1). GTDB lineage: Bacteria > Fibrobacterota > Fibrobacteria > UBA11236 > UBA11236 > JAYUVP01. The sequence continues at coordinate 5,480 of JAYUVP010000035.1, read as the reverse complement.
CTAGGCGCGGATTGATGGTCCCTGTGGCGGTCACCACGCGTCGCAAGTCCCCTTTTTCCACGGCGGCAAGACGAAAGGAAGGCGCCTTTTCTCTTTGCTGCCACCACCAAAAAGCCCCGCCCAGGCCGGTAGCCATCAGGGTTGCGGATAAAATCCAATTGCGGAGTTTCATGGTTTGATTCCTAGGCCGGCGATTTTCCAATCCCCTTGGGCGCGCAATAATTTCGCTTTGGCGAGACGGCGGTCGACCAAGGCCTGAATTCGCGCAATGCGCGCTTGGGACAAAGCGAGTTCGGCGTCCATCAATTCGAGAAAATGACCCGCCCCGGTACGGTAACGTTCCTGTGACAGGTCTAATCCGAGTGTAGCTTGCGCCACCAAGCGAGAGGCGATAGAGACGCTTTGATTGGCCTCTTGCCATGCCAGGGCTTGTTGGCGGGCATCTAAGGCCACGCTTTGTTCTTCCAAGGCCAAGTCGGCGAGGGCCGATTCGACACCGCCTTCGGCTTGGTGGCGCGCCCCACGCAAGGCTCCCCCGTCGAATACAGGGAGGCTGAAATTAACGCCGACTTGCCAACTGCCCTGCCAGCCCCATTTCGGGCTTTGCGTTGAAACGCCATAACCGGCTTGACCGCTCAGGGCTGGCCAGGAGGAACGATTTGCGGCAAGCGCATTTTGCCGCGCCGATTCCAGCCTCAGGCGTGCGGCCTTGGTTTCCGGGCGCTTTTCCACCGCGAGTTGGGCGGCAGCTTCGATGTCAGTCGGAGTCGATTCGGTTCCCGAAGTATCGGAGGTGAGACTGTCGGTGAGGATAGGGGAGGGTGGCAGGGGAAAGCCAATCGCATTTTGCAATTGTTCCTTGGCAATTCTTTTCGCATTCTCACTGCGCACGGCGACAAGCCGGGCATTTTCCACATCGACTTCCGCCTTGATCACCAGGTATCGTGTTCCGCTACCTACTGAAAGCAAAGATTTTGCCTGCTCCCAATGTGCCAGGGCTTGCTTCAATGCTTCCTTTTGCACCAGGGCCACGGCCTCCGCCTGCCAAAGCCCATAGTAGGACTGCATGACTCCCAGCAAAACGTCTTGACGCACGGCATCGGCGGCCTCTAGAGAGGCCAGTCGGCTGCGATTCCCACCTTCCACACGGGCTTGGGAGCGTCCGAAATCCCAAAGGTTTTGCCGCAGCGAAGCCTCTATTTGGGTGGATTGGATGTCTTCGCGTTGTTGGCCATCGCTGGAGAGGGTGGCGCCATTCACGCCGGATCTTTTCGCGCCGCCCTGCAAACTGATTTGTGGAAAAAGCGTGGAGCGTGTCGCCAGCCATTGGCCTTCACTTTGGCGGACCGATCCCGCAGCGCCTTGCAATCGAGGATTATGGCTCGCTGCCAAGGCGAGGCTTTGCTCCAGGGAAAGCGTATCCCCGGTGGCGGCTCCAGCCGGGAAGGGCAAGAGGATGGCGATGGCAAGGTAAAGGCTAATCATGTGAGTGGGAGTGAGGTGGATGCGCATGGGTGAGGTTTTCAAAGTTAGACCAGTCAGGGATGGGCTTGGTTGCAGAGTAGCAAGCTGTTCAAAGCGGGTAAACAAAACCAATTAAGTGGTTTGCCAGGATTGGCCTTGAACCCCATGCTAATCCCCGACCACTGAAGACGTCTTGAGGGATTTACTTGGAGGGGATTTGCTTACAGCTTTGAATCGGTTTATAGCGGTGGCCTTGGTTTTTGCAGCTTCCATGAGCGCGGCACCTTCGCTCAATTTGCGTTTGAATCAATTGGGTTTTTTGCCCTTAAGTCCCAAGCGGGCCGCGGTAGTCGGAGACTCGGGATCCGATTTTGACATCATCGATAGCACCTCGGGTCAAAAGGTGTTTTCGGGTAAACTAGGAGCCAAGGGGACCTGGACGCCTTCGGAAGAAAGCGCCCGGCTGGCAGATTTTTCTGAAGTGAAAACCCCCGGGACTTATCGCTTGGAGGTACCCGGCGTGGGAGCTTCGGGAAACTTCCGCATCGACAGCACAATCTATCGTGATCTCTATCGCGATTTAACTCGCTATTTTTACTTCAATCGCGCTTCCCTAGTTTTAAAACCAGAATTTGCGGGCAAATGGGCGCGAGGTGCAGGTCATGCCGATGACAAGGTCAGGGTGCATGGCTCGGCTGCAACTGCAAGTCGTCCCGACGGATTTCTCCTGAATGCTACGGGCGGCTGGTATGATGCCGGCGACTACAATAAATATATGGGGCCGACCGCGGTCACCATTGCCGAATTGCTCGCCACCTATGAAGATGCCCCGGATTTTTTCAAGTCCTTTAATTTGAATATTCCCGAAAGCGGCAATACCCTGCCCGATTTACTCGATGAGGCGATTTGGGCTTTGCGAATGCTTTTGCGTTGCCAGGATCCCCAGGACGGCGGTGTCTATCACAAAATCACCTCCGCAAATTTTTCGGGTTTCGTGATGCCAGATAAAGATTTGGATGTCCGCTATGCCGTACAAAAATCTGTCACGGCGACCTATGACTTCGCCGCGGCGCTCGCCAAGGCCGCCCGGGTTTTGCGTCCATTTGAATCGAATTTGCCCGGCTTGGCCGATAGTGCGGTGGCTGCCGCTCGCAAGGCTTGGGCTTGGGGAGAAGCCAATCCCAAGCTGACCTACAAACAAGACAGCCTGAACAAAATATTCACTCCAGATATTGTGACGGGCGAGTACGGTGACGAATCGGTAGCGGATGAGCGCTACTGGGCTGGCATCGAATTGGGCCTCACCACGAGCGAAGACTCTTTTTTCGTGGCAGTGAATCCGCAAAACACCTTGACCGGGAGTTTTTCTGTTCCGAGTTGGGCCTCGGTCAATTCCTTCGCCTTGTTCAGCCTTGCCAGCCACATGCAGCGCGGCGGCACCCTGCCCGCGCGTATTTCGGCGGCGGATGTGCAAGCTCGCATCGTCAACATGGCCAAGGTTTATACCGGTCGTGCCAACACTTCGGCTTTCGGCGTTGGCTTGATACCGGGCGACTTCTTCTGGGGATCGAATGGCAATATCGCCGCCCAGGGCATGATTTTGATGATGGCCTATCGCCTTACCCAGGATAAAACCTTTCTCAATGCCGCTACTGATTGGCAGGATTATTTGCTGGGGCGTAATGGTACGGGTTACTCCTATGTTACGGGCTATGGTTGGAATCCGGTGATGTATCCCCATCATCGTCCCTCGGGCAGTGACACGATAGTCGACCCGGTGCCCGGCATGCTTTCCGGAGGCCCCAATCCGGGCCGACAAGACACATCGAGTATTTGCGTTTACAAGTCCAAGGTACCCGCCAAGGCTTTCAGCGATCAAACTTCATGCTATGCTTCGAATGAAGTGGCCATTTATTGGAATGGCCCGGCGGTTTATCTCGCGGGCATTCTCGCGGCCAATGCCGAAGGCAAGTTCGTAACCATCGATATCAAGCCCAGGCCGAATCAAAAACGCAACAAATCCTTGCGCAGTCCGGCGCGACAAGGGAATATACGGAATCCCCGTTGGAATGGCTTTTCCTTGCCCCAAGCTACCCGGAATGCCCTAGGGGCAATTCAAAAATAAGACGTAACATGCAGGTTATCTCTCCCAAGTGCCGTCCTTGATTTACGCTTGAACTAATTTCTGGTGACAAAATTAGGGGTGAGCAAATGGGTAAGGGTCGATTAGAGGCATTCAGCGACGGGGTTTTGGCCATTATCATCACCATCATGGTGCTGGAATTGAAGGTCCCCCACGGACAGGATTGGGTTTCGTTGAAACCCTTGATCCCAGTTTTCCTGGGCTATGTCCTGAGCTTCATTTATATCGGAATATACTGGAATAACCACCATCATTTGCTTCATAGCGTTCAAACGGTGGACGGCCGAATTCTTTGGGCTAATCTGCATCTTTTGTTCTGGTTGTCCTTGGTGCCTTTCGTCACGGGCTGGATGGGTGAGAACCATTTCACTCCCATACCCACGGCGCTATATGGCGTGGTGCTATTAGCCGCGGGTGTCGCCTATTATATCCTCGTGCGCGTCCTATTGAAGCGTCATGGTGCGGAATCTTTGCTGGCCAAGGCAGTGGGCAAAGATTTCAAAGGCGTGATTTCGGTCCTGATTTATGCCGTCGCCATTGCCCTGGCTTTTGTCTCGTCGTGGTTGGCTGGCGCGCTTTATATCGTCGTGGCTATTATTTGGTTGGTGCCCGATAGGCGCATTGAAAAGGTATTGGCCTCATGACCGTACGTGAACCTTTCGAACTCGACGCTTTACGCAAGGCTGGGCGTGCCGTGGCTCTGGCCATGCGAGCCATGCAAGATGCCGTGGAGCCTGGCATCACAACCCTTGAATTGGACGCCATCGCTGCCCGAGTCCTTGCTGAGCATGAGGCCATCTCGGCTCCCCGCAAAGATTATGGCTTTCCCGGCACGACCTGTATTAGCGTCAATGAGGAAGTAGCTCATGGCATACCGGGAGCTCGACGGATACAAGCGGGAGATTTGATCAATTTCGATGTCTCCGCATGCCGCAAAGGCTTTTATGCCGATACCGGCGCCACCCTGCTTTTCCGCGGCGACGATGCGGAATTGCTTCGTCTCTGTGAGGCTTCGCGCCGTGCCCTCACTCAAGCTTTGCGCGTCGCGCGCGCGGGAGCCAAAATCAATTTGGTCGGCAAAGCCATCGAGACCGAAGCCCGCCGCGACGGTTTCGAGACCATCCGTAATCTATCCGGTCATGGCACGGGAGCGCGTTTACATGAACCTCCCGAGGGTCTGGTGAACTATTACGATCCTAACATCGGCGGAAAATTTCATAAAGGCATGGTCTTGGCCATTGAAACCTTTGTCTCCACCGGCGCGCGCATTGCCGAAGAAAGCGATGATGGTTGGACTCTGGTCACGCCCGACGGCAGTCGCGTGGCGCAATACGAGCATACCGTGGTGGTGACCGAGGGAGAGCCCTTGGTACTGACGCGAGTGTAAAAGCCCCCCTTTTTCAGGGGCGGCTCTGCCTCCCCTGCCCTCATCCACCGATCCAAATCGCCTTGGAGTTGGGTTAGCGAGCGACTTCGGCCTTCATCATCCAAGACGCCAAGGTCGGCACGGGATAGCCATCTCCCAAGGTCGCCTGTTCCAGTGAGTTGCGCTTAGCCTGAATGCAAAGAAAATACAGCTCATCCCCGTCAGTTCGCCAACTGCGATGGCAATCCGGATCGACTCGAATCACGGTGCCTTCTTGCACCGGAATTTCTTCTCCGTCCAAAAAGAAAATGCCCTTGCCTCCGAGTATCACATAAACCTCCTCGTTTTGACGATGGGCATGAGTGAAGGGCATGGTCGCTCCTGCGGGCATGCGATTCAAAGAAATTTCGCATCCGGTGAGTTTCATGTTTTGGCCGATGAAAAGTTTTCCGGCCTGGCCGCGGAAGACATGGGGCGCAAGGTTCCCAAGGGATCCGAGGTTTTCGA
>JAYUVP010000034.1:0-14257 GCA_043753995.1 Fibrobacterota bacterium | reverse complement strand
CAAGGTGGTGCGTAATGGCCGAGCCTTTCGCGACTCCGCCGGCTTGCGTTTTCTCGTGGAGAGCGTAGCCGATGGCCACTATCGCCTTTCCGCCTCGGGTGCCGGCTATGCCACCGTAGCCGAGCCAGATTTCTTCGTCGAGAACGGCGTCACGACGCCGCAACCCTCCTTAAGCCTGGGGAAAAATTCGGGGGCCTTGATTTTCAAATTGCGTGGCGGCGACAGTACCCTGCCTGGACAAATACGCGTTTATTCCCCGGTCACGGCCGCCTTGGGCTCGGGCGATACCCTGAAGCCCGCGGGCTTCGGCACCTACCAACTCTCGGCCACGCCCCACGACGCGGATCGCATTCCCCTGATACGCATGTCACAAATCGTGGAAAAGAACGGCAATAAACCGGTCGAAGTCACCGTGAATTGTCCCTTCTCCCATCGCCAAGTTCCGGAAAGACAAAAAGACGGCCGCTACTTGTTTTTGCTGCAACAGGACTTCGGCCTCGACTCCGGCTATTTGTTTATCGAGGCGCAAAACGGTTTGCGACAAATCGTTTCCTTGCGGGGGGGCGATGTGAGGCTCAATGCTGGCGTGCTGCAAATCCTGGCCCGGTCACCTATCGGAGCGACACGCCTAAGTTACTGGTTCGTCATCTATCAGGGCGGCTCCACCTATGCCGACGAGGATCCTTCGCGCCGCAATACTTTGGAATTATTCAAGCCCGGAGAATTGGCGGAAATCACCCTGGATGTCCCGGACAGCATTCGCCTGCCGGAAAAATCACGCAGCCTCATCACCCTGCGCGCGCTCGATTCCCGAGGTCACTCCCTGGATTCAGCGATTGCCGCCCGCGGAGGATTGCGCTGGAAACATGTTGGCACGCAGGCTTTTGCCTTGCGCCAACCGAATGTCAAAAGCCTGCAATTCACTCTCGAATCGGGCCAAGCCCCCATCTCGCAAAACGAATCCGAAGAGGAAAGCCAAGCCTCGGCGCGCCGCGCACGCGCGCAAGGCGATGAAATCTGGGACACCCTGTCTATCATCGCCTCCTTGGATGGGCTTGATCGCGGAATCCTCGTGGCCGCCAGAATCGAGGATGCGCAAATCAATTTCGTCCGCGTTGCCACCTCTTTGGGCGATGTCGAGCAAATCGAATCGCCGCGATCCATGACTTTGCGGCTCATGGCTTTCGACACCACTTATAATCCGCCCTTGCCCTTGTCGTCCAATCCCTCCTTCGTCGTCGATCCGCCCGAAAGCGGCCTGCTACGGGGCGTCGAGCTCTCGCTAGACAGCAATTTCATTGGCCCTTTGCGCATTCGCGGCCGGCATACCTATCCCGATGGAAAACTCCTCGAAGCGGAATTACGCCCGACCGAAGATGCCTTGACGCGCGGAATCAATGTTGGACAAACCGTGGCACCAAGAACAAAGGGTAGGCTATTACGCCATGGCACCCAATTCTTACTGACCGTCCCCGATTCTTTGGTGGGTGGCGAAGCCGCCACCGTCTTGCGCGCCTATCGTCGGTCCTTGCCCAAAACTTTTACCAGCTTGAAAGAAGGCGCCGTTGCCGGCGACGTTTGGGAAATCGTCAATCCATCGGCGGCGCCACTGCGGGGCCGCATGACGCTCGGACTCGTGATACCCAACTCATTGCGCCATCGAAGCAATGCCCTGCGCCGCTTCGACGCCCTCTCGCTCGACTGGCTACCCATCGATACTCTAGCCACCGAATTCGATGGACGTTTGCGCCCCATCGCTCGCGCACAGGTCAAAGGACTCGACGGGAATTACTGGGCCATATTCAGCGCCTCCGGCGAACTCGAAGCATCCGACCTGCGCGTCATACCCAATCCCTTTAGCCCGCGCGTCACCGCCTTGCGCGACGGCAATACCAAGCCCGGAACACGCATTCGCTTTCGGCCCGACTCGCGTGAAAGCCCCGAAGTGACCATCACGCTCGCGGTTTACACCTTGGAAGGCGAAAGAATTCGCCTCATCGCCGATCACCAAACCCATCCCAAAAGCGTGATCGAATATTACTGGGATGGCCTGACCGACGACGGACGAATGGCCCGCAATGGCCGTTATCTGCTCGCCTTAACCTTGTCTCCCACGGGTGGCGGACGCAGCAAGCAATTCCTAAAACCCCTGGTGGTTTTCGAATGAGGCGCCCGTTGCCATTCCGCGTGACGAGCCGTCGCCTCGGGTTCGCCTTACTTTGCTGCCTGCTTTTGCGCCTGGGTGCACCAAGCGCCGAAGAAAAACCGATTTTATTGCTGCACCCCGTAGAATGGGACGTGGCCGGTGAAGAAGTCTGGCCTGCTGCGGCCGTGATACCTCCGGCTTCGGTGCTGCGCCTGGCCTTAGAAGGCGAAGGCCATCCTGTCCATTTTGCCCCGCGCCCCGCTTGCTTTTCCGAAGGCTGCGCCCACAAGGCAGCCCAAAAGCATGGCGCTTCCTTAGTGTTTGTCAGCGCCATCATCCGGGAAGACAGCAATCTGACCGCCAAGCTGGCGCTATACGATACCGTCACTCGCGAAGTACGTGCCGCGCGCGTCACCTGGGTCGAGGGCCCGGCCTCGGCGCGCTTGGAAAAGCTGCGCCAGGCGGCAGCCGATTTGGTCTCGGGCCGAGGGGCCATCGAAGGCGGAGCCTTCGCTTCTATCTCATGGCTGCGCGCCAGCCCCGATCCCCAAACCGGAGCGGTGGCGAGGTGGGCCGCACCCGCCCTTGGTGTGGCGGTTTTGGCTGCGGCCTGGATGCAAGACCAATTCGCCGGCGACAATACCACTTTGGCGCCCTCCCAAGCCCTGACCGAGGGCGACCACGCTAGGTCTTTTCTCCCCGGATTTTTCTCGGGTTTCACCCCGCCGACTTCCATGTCCGCGCGCGGGGGATCGGGCATGGCCTTGGTAGTGGGCGCCGAGGCCGGCCTTATTTCGCCTGCGGGCATAGCCCCGGTGCGGCATACGGAATTGCTGCTCTTGCGCTCCTCCTTGCCCGACGGCACGCCGGAATTCCAGGCCGCCTTGGCGGCCCCGGCCGGAAGGGGATGCGCGCAGGGGTATTCTTTGCGTTACCGCGGCGACGGCCTGGCCGATGAGGCCGTGCTCGGTGTCACCTGGGCCGCCGATTTCGGTTGGCTGCATCCGGCGCTCATCGGCATGCAGGCGGGAGTCACGGCGAAGTTACTACTGGCCCAAGTCGGTGCCGGAGGCGTGGGCGAAGAGCGCAGCCGTGGCCGCAGCTTCGGCGCGGGCATGGACATCGGTTTGCGCGCCAGACTCATGCGCGGAGTTTATGCCGCCGCCGCCCTGGAAGACGCGGCCTCCTTCTTACGGCATCGCAATGACTACACCGATGCCTCGGATTCGGAAATCAGGCCGCCTCGCCTCACTCTGGGCGCATCGCTGCGCCCCAGCGAAACCCTATGGCTCACCGTCGATGGCCGCAAAGGCCTCTATGCCGATCAAGGCGATGCCGTGGCTGTCGGCATGGAAAAATCCGTGATGTCGGTATTGCGTTTGCGCGGAGGCTTGCAGGAAATTTTCGGTCGGGAAACCCTGCGCAGGGTCGCCGCGGGTTTCGGGCTACGAAATGATGGCTTTGAGAATCTTTTTGGGGGACGCCGCTTGGCGGTAGACTATGCCTTCGAATACGGTCTCGATGAAGCCGGCATACTTGCCGGCGGACACCGATTCGGCCTGCTGGCTTCTTTTTAAAAGCCAACAAGCCGGACGATAGGACTAACGGAGAATTACCAGCGGAAGCCGAGCTTTTCCAATAAGCCAATTTGCTCATCGGAAAGCTTGCTTACGCGGTATTTATGCCGCTGAGTGCTGCACCAAGCAATGAGACGGCGATCATTCAAAGCCGAAGCCTCAAGCACGGGCCACTTCTTGGGATTCTGCTTCTTATAGGTCTTCAGCAAGTCGTAATAACGCATCCAGCTGACTTCCTTCACCGACCATTGAAAACCGAGGCGGTCGAGCTTGCGCACGCGATCGTTTTCCAGTTTGCCGGCCTTCTGGGCGCAACGCTGCAAGTGACACCACAAACCGAGGCGATTGCCCTTGGGGAATTCTTCGCGGGCCTTGGGCCAACGATTCGGAAACTTGGCGCGGTATTCTTTGAGGGTCTGAAGGTGGGTTTCCCAGGCCTCGGGCAATTCCAGGGGGAAGCCGATTTTTTCCAGCTGCAGCTTGCGGGCCTTTTCCAAGGTCTTGCGGGCGAAATTCTGGCGTTGACGCCAAACCCACAAACCCAGGCGATTGCCCTTGGGGAATTCTTCGCGGGCAAAGGGCCACTTCTTGGGGAAGCGCTTGCGGAAGGCCGTCAAATGCTCGAATTGTTCATCCCAGTGAGCTTCGCGCTCATCCACTTTGTCCCAGCTGAATCCAAGCTTTTCCAGCAAAGCCGCGCGATCGCTTTCGATTTCGCCGCGTTCTTTCAGGTCGCGCTGACGCAATACCCATTGGCCCAGGCGATTGCCCTTTGGAAATTCTTCCAGGGCCTTGGGCCAACGTTTTGGATTTTTCGCGTGGAAGCGAACCATGTGTTCGTATTGCTTGGCCCATAGGGCATCCCAACGCGAACCTTCTGTCAATGCTTTGTTTTTCATGATGGCAAATAATCCTTCAAACTTGAGATGACAAGGTCACGTTAAGCCCGAAGGACCGTTCTTTCTGGTTAATTCTCCGGTAGGTGGTCATTCAAATGGAGATTTGTGAGTTCAGTCACCGTTCTTCGCAACATCTCCGAGGAGACAATTTGCGAACGACTGTGCTCGTTAGAACAAATTAAACCACTTTGTAACAGAAGAAAAGGGAAGCGCAATTGGTTTACAAAGTTTTTACCTCGGGAAAAAGCCGAATTCCTGACTAATGTGGCAAGCTTCAAACAAAATGTTGTAGGTGTCACGAAATTGGCCGGACATGGCAGTAACCCGCTTGAAACACTGAAATTCGCATTCACAACCTATCATTATCGACCTATCGTCACTCTCTGACAATCAAATTCATGGCGCACTCCAAAGACAATTCGGATTTAAAGCTGGGCTTCCTTCGCCATAGCTTCACACCAAAACGGGATGTTAAGGATTTTCCTGATGATGATATTCGCCCTTTGAGCAAAAAAGGCCGTAAGTGTATTCCTCAGGTGGCCAAGGGCTTCTTGAACCTCGGCTTTCAACCCGATCGCATTTTCACCTCTCCGATTCTACGCGCGAGGCAAACCGCCGAAGCTGTTGCCGAGACCCTCGAGATTCCCAGTCACCGGGTTAAGGAGTTGCCGTCTTTGCGCTATGACATTGATGTGAATGTTGCCTTACGCCAACTGGCCAGCCTTTCCTGGCGAGGACAAATCCTGATGGTTGGACATGAGCCGTGGCTTGGCGAAATGATCTCCCTCCTGATCTGCGGACGAACCGGCCCCGGCCTTTCCCTGCGTAAATGCGGATTCGCCTTATTGCGCTGCGAGACCTTTGCGACCGGGCAAGGGAGGCTGGAAGCTTTTCTGAATTCAGATGCCATGCAACGTTTATCCCCTGAAGAATGATCCCCTATGCTTTTACGCGTTATCGATATCGGTAGTAATTCGGTCAAAGCTTCGATCTATCTGGTCGAAGAAGGCCATCACCGCCAAGTTGGCAAAGACAAGCTCGACTATGCCATCGGAGACTCGGTTTTCGCCGATGGGGCCATTCCCGAAGCGGGTATGGATAAGGTCATTGCCTTCATCAATCGGCTTCCGCATACCCATGACGGCGAAAAGGCCCATTTCACCTTTGTCGTCGCCACCTCGGCGGTACGCTCCGCCTCCAATCGAGATGCCTTCGTGCGCAAGGTACAGCAGAAGACGGGGCTGGAAGTGCGAGTGCTGACTGGAGGCGAAGAGAGCTATTTGATTCACATGGGCATATTGAGTCGCTCTGACGCTGGTCCCGAAGAGGTGGTGAAAACCATAGACATCGGTGGCGGCAGCGCAGAAGTGAGCTGGACACGAGGCCAGCGTTACCTGTTCGGACATAGCTATGAGCTGGGCGCTATACGGCTCACGCGAAAATTTCTGAATGGCAAGCCTTTTAGCATGGATGCCTTTGCGCGCATCCAAGATCACGCCCTCGCTGAATTGGGGCGTTATCCCATGGGTGAGGCTTTGCCCGCCGACCGAGCCATAGGCAGCTCGGGAAATGTGCGGGCCGTGGCCAAGATGATCGAAGAAATTCGTGGCGATTCGGTGGCCAAGTTATTGCCCGCCATTTCTCCCGGAGCTTTGGAAGACTTGATTGAAATCGCCCTGGGTCGACCTCCGGACAAACTGGCTTCTTTATTTCACCTGGAAACGGAGCGCGCCCGCATCATCATGCCCGCCGTGGTGGTCTTGCTCACCACCTTAAAGCATTTCGGCATTCGCCGTTTGGAAGTGACCGAATTCGGATTACGCGAAGGCGTGATTCATTATTGGAGCCGCCACGGAAATTTGAATTTGCCCATGACGGGTGAGGAGGCTTCGCTTGAAGGCCAAGTTAAAGACCGCAAAGCCAGCGCCTAAGCCCAAGGGGGTTAAAACCCATCCCGTGACTTCGAAAACGCCGGCTCGCTATGCAGGCGCGCAGATTTTCATTGACCGCGAATTATCCTGGCTCGCCTTCAATCGACGCGTGCTAGAGGCTGCGCAAGACCGAAGCTTGCCCTTGCTTGAGCGCCTCAAATTCCTGGGCATCGTCGGCAGCAATCTCGACGAGTTTTTCGAGGTACGCGTGGCCGCCTTGCTACAGCGCGTCGAAGCGGGAGTCGATGTCGATGGCATTGCCCAACTCGACAGCAAGGATAAGTTGCATCGTGTTTTAGAAGACTGCCAGGCCATGGTGCGCGATCAATATGCCTGCTGGCGAGATTTGCGGGAAGGCCTCAAGGGGCAAGACGTTTTCGTGAAGAGAGTACGCGAGCTTTCCCAGGAGGAAGAAGCCTTCGTCCACGACTATTTCCGGCGCGAAGTTTATCACTTGCTGACACCCATCAAGGTCGATCCCTCGCATCCCTTTCCCTGGGTAGTGAACAAAGCCCTTTGCCTAGCCCTGCTGCTCAAGGATGGCGGCCGTGGCCGTGAAAGCCTGGGCGTGGTTTCGGTGCCGCGTAGCCTGCCTCGCGTCATTGCATTGCCTCATATTGGCCATGCCTATGCCTTCGTCTTTATCTCCGACATTGTTCGGCATTATGCGGGTGAACTCTTCAAGGGTTATCCCATTCGCGAATGTTCCTCCTTTCGCGTGACGCGTAATTCCAATCTGTATCTCGAAGACGAAGAAGACGCCACGGAAAATCTTTTAGAATCCGTGGAAGAAGGCGTGCGTAATCGCCGCAAAGGCGACGTGGTGCGCCTGGAAATCGACGAAGACGCATCGCCTCGCCTCACGGAGTGGCTGGTGAAAAATTTCGACATCGACGCCAATCTGGTCTTTCGTGTCGGCAAGCCGGTCAACTTGAATCGCATTTATGCGCTCTATGGCCTCATTCCCCTGCCGCATTTGAAATACCCTCCCTATTTCCCCTCTCATCCGGTTGGGCTCGAGCATCCCGAAACCACTTTCGAAACCTTGCACCAGCGAGATGTGCTCCTGCATCATCCTTTCGAGAGCTATGACCCGGTGGTGAGATTTTTGGAGTCCGTTGCGCGCGACCCCCAGGTCATGGCCATTAAAACCACCTTATATCGCACCAGCGCCAATAGCCCCATCATGTATGCCTTGATGGAAGCGGCACAGCGTGGTAAGGAAGTGGTGGTGGTGGTCGAACTCAAGGCGCGCTTTGACGAACAAAGCAATATTCACTGGGCGCGCCGCCTGGAAGAACGTGGCGGCACCGTGGTTTACGGCCTTGCCGGACTCAAGACGCATTGCAAGCTCGCCTTGATACTTCGCAAGGAAGAGGGTGTATTTCGCCGTTACGCCCATATCGGCACCGGCAATTACAATCCGGATACCGCCAAACTCTATACCGATCTTTCCTTGCTGACCTCCGATGCCTCGGTCACCGAGGGCGTATCGGAAGTCTTCAATTTTCTCACGGCCAATGCGCGCGATCCTGACTTTCGCGGTTTGTGGGTAAGTCCCCGCACCTTCTTGAGTGGCACGCTTGAGCTGATTGCCCGCGAGCGCCGCCATGCGCGTATGGGCATGCCCAGCGGCATTGTGGCAAAGTTTAATGCCCTGCTCGATCGCGAAGTCATTGAGGCCTTATACGATGCTTCGCGTGACGGAGTGGAAGTCCGCTTGATCGTGCGCGGCATTTGCGCCCTTCGTCCCCAGGCTCCGGGACTTTCCGAGAATATTCATGTCAAGAGCGTGGTGGGCCGCTATCTCGAGCATAGCCGCATTTACGCTTTCCGCAATGCGGATGAGCCGGAAGTATTTATAGGATCAGGGGATTGGATGGTGCGCAATTTGCGCGAACGGGTGGAAGTCATTGTTCCCGTGCGCGACACCAAATTGCGCGACCGGCTATTGCATATCTTGGCTGTGTATTGGCAGGAAGAAGGCGACACCTCCTGGATGCAACATGACGGTCATTATGAGCGCATCGTGCAAGATCGTAAAAAAGGTTTTCTGCGCGCTCAGGATTGGTTTATCCGGGAAGCCACTGGACATTCGGAGTTGCCCCCAATTGCGGCACTATGGGGCTCGGCCTCGAAGACCAGCACCGAAACTGCAATCAAGCCCGAGTCCGCCGCGCCGAAACTCGGTTAGAGCCAAGCGACGGCGGTAGGTGTTTTGAGACCGAGTCTAGTGGCCCGAATCGGCCTTTGGACTCTTTTTCGCCGCGCGAATATTCAGGGTTTCCACGATTAGAGAAAATGCCATGGCGAAATAGATATAGCCCTTGGGTATATGGAAGGAGAGGCCTTCGCCCACCAGGGCCGTGCCTACTAAAAGCAAAAAGCTGAGGGCCAGCATTTTCACCGTGGGATGCTTATGCACGAAGTCGCTCACAGCCGTCGAAGCCACTAACATGATAATCATGGCCAAGACAACGGCCGCAATCATGATGCTCAAATTATCAGCCATACCCACGGCGGTAATAACAGAGTCGAGCGAGAATATGATGTCGAGAACCATGATTTGGAAAATGACGCTGGCGAAGGACGGAATCTTTTTTCCCCCACCGACACCGCCCTCTTCCTCGCCCTCGACGCGGGCATGAATTTCCTTGGTGCTTTTCCAAATCAGGAATAGACCTCCGGCCAACAAAACCAAATCGCGTCCGGAAATTTCTTTGCCGAATACCGTCAATAAAGGCGCGGTCAATTTCACGATATAGGCCAGGGATGCCAAAAGCATCAATCGAGACACCAAGGCGGCGGCCAATCCCAGCTTTCTTGCCTTGGCCTGCTGCTCCTTGGGCAACCGGCCTGCCAAAATCGAAATGAAAACGATATTGTCGATGCCAAGAACGATTTCTAGGGAGGTCAGGGTAAGCAGGCTAATCCACATTTGGGGATCGGTGAACATATTGGCCTGGTTTAAAAATGCGGGTTCCATGCAAGTTACCTTGGGGAAATAGACTTTGCCTTGAAGTCGGCAAAATAATAGTTTCGTGCTACCCAATAGGAGTTTTGCGTCATGTTTAAGAGAATAGGCCTTTTTCTGATAACCAACCTCTTGGTCATGGTGACCTTGAGCATTGTTTTGCGATTGCTGGGTGTCGATCGCTGGGTCACCGCCTATGGCATTAATTACGGCCATCTCGCCGTTTTCTGCCTGGTCTGGGGCATGGGTGGCTCCTTTATCTCCTTGCTTCTATCCAAGGTGATGGCCAAGATGAGCATGGGGGTAAAAATCATTGACCCACGTCAGCCGGGCCAATACGGTGAACTCGTGGAAATGGTGCATCGCCTGGCTCAAAAGTCCGGCTTGCCTGCCATGCCCGAGGTTGGCGTCTATGAAAGTGCCGATGTCAATGCCTTCGCCACTGGCCCCACTCGCAGCAATGCCTTGGTGGCCGTGTCCACCGGTTTGCTGCGGCAAATGGACCGCGACCAAGTCGAAGGCGTTCTAGGCCATGAAATCGCCCACGTCGCCAATGGCGACATGGTGACTTTGACCTTGATTCAAGGTGTCATCAATGCCTTCGTGATGTTTTTCGCCCGTGTTCTGGCTTGGGGTGTCGCCAATGCCTTACGCGGCAAGCGGGATGGCGAAGAACATTCGTCGAATTTCTGGCTCACTTATATATTGACCACGGTTTTTGAAATGATCTTCGGCCTCTTCGGCATGATGGTCGTCTCAGCCTTCTCGCGTTATCGCGAATTTCGGGCCGATGCGGGTTCGGCCAAAATTGCCGGCCGCGAGCGCATGATTTCGGCCTTACGCGCCTTGCAGCGCGTTTACGATCGCCCCGCCGAAGAGCAGGCCTCGACCCGCCTCGCAGCTTTCAAAATTTCTGGCCGCACGGGTGGCTTCATGGCCATGCTTTCGACGCATCCACCCCTTGCAGAGCGCATTGAGCGCCTTCAGCAAAACACCCGCGATTGAGGGTTTCAGCAGCCACGATTGATTTTCGGACAAGGACCCGATTGACACCCTGTCTCCAGCAGAGGTAACCTTTGGCGCGACGGCTTCTTCACAGGTCGCGCCTCCATTCTATGCTTCAAAGCAAACACTTCACTTATCGGTATGTCCCCGCCAAAATCACACACCCGCAAGAACGGGTGGTGATCGTTTTGCATGGCCTTGGTGACAGCCTCAGTGGCTATGGCTGGTTTCCTTCGGAATTGGCCATTGACGATCTTTCCTTTTTACTGGTCAATGCTCCGGATGCCTATTATGGCGGCTATAGCTGGTATGATTATCTCGAAGATCCAGGTCCAGGCATCCTTCGCAGTCGCAGCCTTTTATTCGGCTTGATTGACGAATTGATGCAGCAGGGGGTCAAAAGCGAAAATATTTTCCTTTTCGGCTTCAGTCAGGGTTGCCTCATGGCCATGGATGTGGGTTTGCGACTCCCGCATACTTTGGGTGGCATATGCGGTGTGAGCGGCTACGTGGGCTTTCCCGAAGAATATCCCGATCAACTTTCGATATTCGCACGCGAACAAGAAATCCTACTCACCCATGGCACCTTTGACCCCATGGTGCCCTATGCGAAATCCAAAGCCCAGTACTTGCAGCTCAAGGAAATGGGATTGCGTATCACCTTCATGACCTATCAAAAAGATCACACCATATTGCCGCAGGAATTGCATGACATCGCCGGCTGGTTTCGCCTGCGTTTATCCCAGCTTCGGAATTAGCCAAATTGATTCGTGCAAAACTCTTTTAATTGCGCGAAAGTTTCCAAATTGCCAAAGGCGGGAAATTCTTGAGTGATGCTCATCGGCGCGCGAAAGAATGTGGCCACATGCGCAGCCTGTAACATGTGAATGTCATTATAAGAATCACCCGCTGCCGCTACCTTAAAATTCAAGCCTCGCAAAGCTTCGACCGCGTGTCGCTTTTGATTGTCTTGCCTTAATTGATATTCCAGCCGACCTATAGCGGCATTGTCGCGAATCGAATGGCAAAACAAGGCTGGCCGGTCGAGGAGACGCATGAAGTGGCCCGCGAATTCATAAAACGTGTCCGAAAGGATGAAGACCTGATACCGATCACGCGCCCAGTCGACAAAATCCTTGGCGCCTTCGAGCAGGGGTAATTCTTGTATCCAGCCTTGGATTTTATCCAAAGTGATACCGTTTTGCGCGCAAATGACGATGCGCTTATCCATCAATTCGCGATAGTCTTTCACATCACGAGTGGTGAGATTCAATTCCTTCACACCCGAACGATCGCGGACATGATGCCAAATCTCGGGCGTCAGCACGCCCTCCATATCGAGGCAAAGGGCTTTCACAGTAAAGTTCCTGGCATGGGTCGAAAAATAAGTCGTCCGGAAAAGTCAGCCTTAAAATTCCTGGGGTCCTGGCATGCCTGGACCGGCAAAGGGACCGATGGGGCCAAAGGTGCGCTCAAAACGGCCAATATTCTCTTGCAGGGTTCCCACCAGGGATTTGGCATTTTGAGGCGTCATGACAATACGGGCATGCACCTTGCCCTTGGGTGGACCCGGCAAAAGGCGGGCAAAATCAATCACGAATTCCGAAGAGGAATGGCTAACCAGGACCAAATTCGAGTAAATGCCCTCGGCCGCAGCCTCGGTCAACTCAATATTGATTGAGGGTCCATTGGGTTCTTCCATATTCGGATTCGGGCTGACCATGAGCATATCCTGAGCTTAAAGCCCGCAAAATCGCAGGCCGGCAAGCCCATAAACGTAAATGATGGAAAGCAATGGAAAGCGAAGGATCGCTATTTCGAATTACTAACTTAGCCCGCCAAAGGTTTTAATTCTATGCCCACGGAAACCGTGCCCCTGCTTCAATTACTCAATCGCCAGCGCCTCGATACCGGCGATCGCGTCGTCATCAGCCTAGAATTCGCCGACACCGAGGGCTATTTGCACCCCACGGAAGTCGTCAACCGACCGGATTGGATGTCGGAAGAGACCGTCTTGGCGACCTTTCAAGGTTATTTGGAGCGCTTTAAAAAGTCCGGCGCCAGCTCATTCAAATCTTCATCGCAAGATGATGGCTACAAGTTCGCCTTTGAAGTTAAAGAGCAGCTTGCCACCCTCACCATCACCAAGGAATCCGAATCCATGAGCCCCAAGGGAACGCCCAAAGGCGGAACGCGTCAACGCTATACCGACGAAACCAAAGACCAAGTCATTGAGTCCTTAAAAGCTGGCGAAACCGCCAAAGACGTCGCCGATAAATTCAATGTCTCGGTCGCGACCATTAATCTTTGGAAAAAGGCCGCTGGCCTCACCGGCGGCAAACGTGGCCGCAAACCCGGCAGTAAAAATTCGACCACCGATCGAGGCGATCGCCCCGTCCGAGCCCCGAAAAAGGCAGCTTCGGCTGACTCCATTACTTTGAATGGCATCGTTTATGTTCCTGCCAAGAATGTGGAAGCCAAGCCCAAGGCCGACTTGATTCGCTCGCTCAATAAGCTCGAAGCCGAACTCTCGGCCTTGCGTGCCTTGATTTTCGAATAAGCTCCGACTTACATAAGAATGCCCAAAGCGCCAGGACCTCAAGTCCCGGCGCTTTTATTTTACCCAGATCTCAAGCAGGGGTAGGACTGGGATCGAATGATAAACTGACCCCAATTTGGGATTTACTTTCTTAAACGTGCGCTTTCTCCTATTTCTTGTTTTGTCGGCAATGGCATCTAATCTCATTTGGGCTGAAGAACTTTGGACGGCCAATGGATGTTAATCAAGCGCAAGGATAGCCTGCGCCATTTCCCCGATGGGAAGGACTTGCTCGTCTCTCAACTCGGTATTTTCGGGTCACTTGGAATTCTGGAAGTGACCAGCCAAACCTGGCAATCCTTTAACCGGGAGCAGGCCTGGATGGATTTTTCATACCGTGACAGCTTGGGAAACTCTGATTCGATTACCCTGCAATTGCCTATCAAGGATTTGGAAAGCTTATTCGTGCAACATGAGCTCACGCCTGCCCCACCTGACCCCTGGGCCGGTACCGGACTCGCAGGAATACAGCGAAAGTCGGGACGGGGAGGGCTGTTTTTCTTGGCCGCGCTTGCGCCCGTGGTAGGTATGACCGTAGGGTTTTTATAAGGCAAATACCAAGGTGACGGCGGTTCATCCCAACCCGGCATGGGCGCATTTGTCTATGGCATGGGCGGGATGGTCATTGGGGTGTTTTGTGGCGTCAGAATTGCGCTTTCGGGTACTTAACCCATTCTACACTTGCCCGATTACAGAGAATGGATTCCTACGGATTTTCGTTAATCCAACCTATCCAAACACTCCCGGCGCTTAAGGCAGATTGGCCGACTTCACTTCCCAATTGCTATTCGTACAGTAAGAGCAACCTGAGCCAACTAAAGCTCCTTTTCCAGTAGCTCCCATATCACCCTTGAGCCACCAGTTGATCCACGCTAGGTGGATCTTAGTGAATGCCCCGCCGTTCGCGCTCCATAGATCCCCGCCATGCCCCGCCGTCTTATTACTGAAGAACATGACCGGCTTACCGAGAGCAGCAATGCCACTATAATCACGCAGGCCATTCGTATAGGCTCCTGTCGCGTCTTGATTCCCTTCGATGAATAGCACGGGCGTATGGACGGAATTCCAGAGGGTCGGGTTATTGGAGAAGGACCCGCTGCTGGTGAGGCCCCAGGTGGTAATGCGG
>JAYUVP010000033.1:0-9647 GCA_043753995.1 Fibrobacterota bacterium | reverse complement strand
TTATGCCTCAGAAAAACCGACTGCGGAGGATATAGCGGCCAATGACAAACTTTATGGTGACCCTCGTATTCGGAAGTTTATTCTGCTGGATCCGACGCCGATCTATCCGGGCTTTTCGGATTCTGGATTTCGCAACCTGAAGCAGCCTCTTTTATATGTCGGATGTTCAATGTCCGAAATTTTTAATTCCGATTGGGTGAAGGCCGAAATTGTGAAGTTGAATCCAAGAGTACAGACCATGGAAACCCATGCCGGGCACTTTGTTTTCGCGGACGAGGGGACTTGGCTCGGTCGTTTTTTCCTGCCTCGTGTTTTTAGGGACCCACCGGGAATAAACCGAACCGAGGTTCATCATAAACTAAGTCAGGAAATCGCGAACTTTTTGGCACCTGGCGACAATGGGCTATTTTTGGGAGCTGACCAGGAGCCCTAGTGACCTCGCCTTCCTCATTTGCCGCCTCGCCGGATTCCGCCACCCCCAGCCCAGTTCCCGTGGTGGATGCCAAGGTTTGGGAAACGGTCACACGTGGTGTGATTGAAATTATCGGCGAAGAGGATCTCAAGCGCAAGCTCGCCAGCGGACGTCCCCTGCGCGTCAAGCTCGGCATAGACCCCACCTCGCCGCATGTGCATTTGGGTTTTACCGTGGTCATGCGCAAGCTTCGCCAATTCCAGGACCTCGGGCATCAGGTCATTCTCATCGTGGGCGATTATACCGCCACAGTCGGCGACCCTTCTGGGAAAAACAAAACTCGGCCCATTCTCAGCCATGCCGATGTCTTGAGCAATGCCGAAACCTATAAGCAGCAATTCTTTCAAATCGTCGATTCCGCCCGCACCGAGGTGGTGTTCAATGGCGATTGGTTCGGCAAAATGAATTTCACCGAAGTCACCCAGCTTATGGCGCAAATCACCGTGGCGCAAATGCTGGAACGCGAAGACTTCAAGAATCGTTATGACGGCGGACAGCCCATTAGCCTGCACGAATTCTTGTATCCCATGATGCAGGCCTATGATTCGGTGCAAATCAAGGCCGACATTGAATTGGGCGGAACCGATCAAAAGTTCAATGTGCTGCGGGGCCGCGAATTGCAAAGGGCATTGGGGCAAGAATCACAAGTCGGACTCTTTTTACCCATCCTTTTGGGCACCGACGGGCGTGAAAAAATGAGCAAGAGCCTGGGCAATACCATTGGCCTCAACGAGGCGCCCCAGAGCATGTATCACAAGCTTTATGCCTTGCCTGATGCTCTCGTGCGCAGCTATTTCGAATTGCTTACGGATGTACCCCTTGCCGAAGTGAAGGGGGATGTCGAAGCGGTGGCGGCGGGAACCTTGCATCCTAATGCCTGGAAAGAAAAGCTGGCCCGCAATATCGTCAGCCAATACCATGGAAACGATGCCGCCGAAAAGGCTGCTCACGAAGAGAAGCGCATTCACTCGGGCGAAGCCCTGCCGGAAAACATCCCTGAGTTGCGGATGGCCGCAGGCGAATATGGCTTGCTTGACTTGATGTGCCAGGGCGGTCTTTGTAAAAGCAATAGCGAAGCGCGCCGCTTGGTCGAAAATGGTGGTGTGCAATTCGACGGAGTCAAAATCGTCGACCCGAAAATGCGCGTGGGCATTGGTGAAACCCATATTATGCGCGCGGGCAAAAGGGCTTTCTTACGTCTCATTGCGGAGGCAAAATGAAAATCAAGAACCTGATCATCGTATTCAGCCTGCAGGCCATTTTCTTGTTAGGCTGCGCTTCGCATCCGACCTATCAGCAGGCGGGCCGCATCGAAAAGGCCCTAACCGACTATGACACCGTCTATGTCTTTCCCACCGTGGTGGACTATGCCCGTCGTGGCTTTGTTTTTTCGAAAAGGGACAGCCTAGTGAATCAGCGCATTGGCGCCGAAGCCGACCGAATCCTATGTGAGGCCATTCGGTCTGATCTCAGCAAAGAAGTCATTTTGGTCGAAGACAAGGTGGCACAGGCCGACATTCTCGCTCAAGACAGCTTATTGCATTTCCAGTTGATGGTGGATGCCCATTCTTACACCTGGCCGCGCCGTCTCGTGGGCGAAGCACTTTATTTCACGACCATGATTCCGCTTATTCCAGTGACCCTGGGCTATTCCATGAAATGGGGCTTCACGACTACTAGCGATGTCACGTTGTGGCTGACTCAAAAAGGCGACACAAAGCGTACGGGCTTTCGTCAAAAATCGCAGGATGATCTCGATCCGGCCATTGCCGCCGATTTGCAATGGCAAGTACGTAAGACCATCAATCCTCGCTTTCAAGGCTCTTGAGGAACCGGCGAAAAGCCGCCGCGAAAATCACAAACGAAAAAAAGGCCGCTCCAAGAGGGCGGCCTTTTTGCATGCGGAAATAGGAGGCGCCAAGGCGCCAGCCGAATGGTTTAAGCGCCGCTGCCGACGGTGCCGCGTTCCTTGATACGGGCGGCCTTGCCCTGCAAGCCGCGCATATAGTACAAGCGAGCGCGACGAACCTTACCGAGGCGATTCACCTTAATGCCAGCGATGCGAGGCGAGTGCAAGGGAAAAATACGCTCGACTGGGATATTGTTGGAAATCTTGCGGACCGTGAAGGTTTCCGTGATGCCAGCGCCGCGGCGTTGAATCACCACGCCGGTGAAAGTTTGCACGCGCTCTTTAGCGCCTTCGATCACCTTGAAGTCGACCGATACGGTGTCGCCGGCGCGAAATTCGGGAATGTCCTTGCTCAAGCTAGCGCTATTGAGGGCGGCTATGGTCGGATGCATCTGTCTAATCCTTCTCTCGATCGAAAGTCGATCGCGTCCTAGAGTCTTTTTTTGCCGCCGCTTTAAGGTTTACCCAGCATCCGAATTTCTTCTTCGGAGAGCGGGACTTGAGCCAATAAATCGGGTCGTCGTTTTTGCGTGAGCTTTAGGCTCTCGCGCAAACGCCAACGGCGTATGTTTTCGTGATGGCCTGAAACCAGGATATCCGGAACCGAACGACCTTGAAAGTCTTGAGGGCGGGTATAAACCGGCCAGCCCAATCTTCCTGGACGTTGGAAGGAATCGGTTTCCGCTGAGCCGGGGTCATGGAGAACACCGCTCAGCAAGCGCACCACCGCATCGAGAAGGATCATGGCCGGCAATTCACCGCCCGAGACCACATAATCACCGATGCAGATTTCTTCGTCTACAAATTCATCGACAATACGTTGGTCGACGCCTTTATAGTGGCCGCAAAGAATAAGAAGATTCGGCTCCTGAGCCAAGCGCATGGCGGTTTCTTGCTTGAAAACTTGGCCCTGGGCCGACATCAGCAAAACCTTGGGCCTTTGCGGCGCAACTTCCTCAAACACAGACTGGATGGCCATGGTCAGGGGTTCGGGGCGCAAAACCATGCCGGGCTCCCCTCCGAAGGGCACGTCGTCTACTTGGCCATGCTTATTGATGGCCCATTGGCGCAGCGAATGCGCTTTAAAGGTGAATTGTCCGCCTTTTTGCCCTCGGCCTGGCATGCTGGCTTCTAAAGCCGCAAACATTTCGGGGAATAAGGTAATGACATCGGCGCGCATGAAGACTGACTCGATGGATTTAGAGCAAAACCCCGCGTAGCGGGCCTAAATCGGCTTCTATGCGCTTGTTTGCGATGTCAATTCGTTTGATGAAATGGTCATTCCATGGAATCAAAAGCTCGCCCTTGGGGCGAGAAATGCGGAACAATTGTTGAGTGCCTTGGTCGACAACATGGGTCACCTCACCCACTGCCTCGCCGTTTTCATCGAAAAGCATGCATCCGGGGATATCGGTGAAATAAACCATGCCCGTTGGCAAGGCCAACTTGTCCTCGCTAGGGACCAAAAGCTCGCCACCACTGAGAAAGGCCACCGCCTCGGGTGTGCGCAAACCCTTGAATTTCAGGTACCAGTAGCGGGCATCAGCGCGCGTGGACAGCACGTCCATGGATTTCAATTCGCCGGAACCCTGCAAGCGTACGATGACGGTTTTCAGCTGTTCATGGCGACCGAAGTCAAAGGTTTCGGGCTTAATCTTGACCTCGCCGACGAGGCCATAAGCTTTTTGCACCTGGCCAATAATGGTCAGGTTGTCGGGCATTAGGTCGCCAGATTCGGGTTCAGCGGTCTCGGTCATGAGGCGATACTCGGACAGGGAAGGTGACGTGAATACCTAATTCGAAGCAAAAAGCCGCAACAAGAAAGGCTGCCAGAGGCAGCCTTGAGCGAAAACCTCGTCGAGCCTAAAAATGGGACTCGTCGAGGCATAAGCATGGTGCTTTCCCAACCTTTCGGTTCGGAAGGATTGGCTTTAGGCGGCCGGAGCGTCAGCGGCAGCAGCTGCCGCAGCTACGGTAGCAGCAGCAGCAGCGGCTTTAGCCGAAGCTTCGGCTTCCTTGGCTGCGGCTTCCCTGACCTTTTTGTGCACCTTGGGCTTGCGCTTGCTGCGGGCCTTGGGCGAAGCGACGACGTCTTCGGCTTTTTTGCCGCGACGAACCTGGGTCACCTTGTCCATAATGCCGAGATCGTGGAAAAGAGAGCGCACCGACTCGGTCGGTTGGGCGCCATTCTGTATCCACTGGACGGCACTGTGTTCGTCAACCTGCACCTTGGTGGGGTTGCCGTGCGGATCAAACCAGCCAATCTGAGCCAGAAACTTCCCGGTTGCGGCTTTGCGCGAATCGGCGACGGTAATGCGATAAAAGGCGCGATGAGAGCGACCTTGACGAGCGAGACGGATGACAACGGCCAAGTTCTAGCCTCCGGAATCAAAAGTAGAGGGGGGTAATAGTAATTAGGAGGGCCTAAAACGGCAAGCCGCGACCGAAACCGCCGCCACCGCCTTGTTGCATCATTTTGGCCAATTGCTTCATGCCCCCGGCTTTTCCGGCTAGGCCTGAGACCTGTTTCATCATTTTTTGCATTTGCTCGAATTGCTTGAGGACTTGATTGACCTCTTGCAGGGAAGTACCCGACCCCCCGGCCACCCGGCGGCGGCGATTGCCATCGATGATTTTCGGGCTATGGCGCTCTTTCAGGGTCATGGACGAGAGTATGGCCTCGACCCGCTTGAATTGTCCCTCATCCACCTTGGTGTCTCCCAGCTTGGAGAGGCCGGGTATCATGGAGAGAATGTCGGCCATGCTGCCCATTTTCTTGACCTGGCGCAATTGCGAGAGGAAATCGTCGAGGTCGAATTTATTGCTGAGGAATTTTTTCTCGAGTTTTTTGGCCTGCTTCTCGTCATAGACCTCTTGGGCTTTTTCGACGAGGGTGAGAACGTCACCCATGCCCAAAATGCGTGAGGCCATGCGGTCAGGGTGAAAAACCTCCAGGGCATCCATCTTTTCACCGGTGCCGATATAGCGAATCGGACGTCCCGTGATGGATTTGATGGAAAGAGCCGCACCACCGCGGGCATCGCCGTCCATTTTGGTGAGCAAAACACCAGTGAAATCGAGCCGGTCATGAAAGGCCTTGGCCACATTGACGGCTTCTTGGCCCGTCATAGCATCGGCCACGAAGAATCGCTCTTGCGGCTTCACTGCCGCCGTGATGCGCTCCAATTCAACCATGAGGGCATCGTCGATTTGTAGACGGCCGGCCGTGTCATAAATCACGACATCACATTGATTGTCGCGGGCGAATTTACGCCCGTTTTCGGCGATTTTGAGCGGATCTCCCGTGCCTTCGTCATAGACCGGGATTTGCAATTGCTTACCCAAGGTTTTGAGCTGATCAACGGCAGCCGGGCGATAAACGTCGCAAGCCACCAGCAAGGGCTTTTTCTTGAAGCGATTGCGTAAATATAGGGCGAGCTTGCCACAGGCCGTGGTTTTACCCGAGCCCTGCAAGCCCATCATGAGAATTTGAAAAGGCGGGGACCCCTGAAAAGTGGGCTCCTCAGCCTGTCCGCCCAGAAGCTGCACCATCTCTTCATAGAGCAGCTTGACCATCATTTGGCCGGGGGCGACATTTTGAATCACGTCGGCACCGAGGGCCTTGACCTTGACGGCGGCGATGAAATCCTTGACCGTCTTAAAGTTCACGTCGGCGGCCAAAAGGGCTACGCGGACCTCGCGCAAAGTCTCGGAGACGTTTTCTTCGGTGAGCTTGTCGACGCCCCGCAATTTGCGGAAAACCCCGTCAAGCTTTTCTGTGAGCTGTTCAAACATATCGTGATGCCGCCTTAAGGGTTGTTAAATTAGCCACTTTCCCTTTTTCCAGAGGTTTCGGAATGCTGAAGGTGTATACCGCGAAAGATGGCTCGCTCGCCCCGTTCAAAGGCAAGACTGTCGCAATTATCGGCTATGGCAGCCAGGGCCATGCCCAGGCTCAGAACTTACGTGACAGCGGCGTGAACGTGATTATCGGCCAACGCAAGGGTTCGCCGAATTACAAGCTGGCCGTCAAGCATGGCTTTAAGCCGGTTTCGGCCGCCGAAGCCTCCGCCAAGGCCGACATCATTCAAATTCTTTTGCCCGACGAAGTGCAAAAGCAGGTGTATGACGCCGACATCTTGCCCAATCTCAAGCCCGGCAAATGCCTCATCTGGTCGCATGGCTTCAATATTCACTTCGGCATCATCAAGCCCCCGAAGGACGTCGATGTGATCATGATCGCGCCCAAAGGCCCCGGCCATTTGGTGCGCAGCGAATTCCTCAAAGGCGGCGGAGTGCCCTGCCTCATCGCCATTCAGCAAGACGCCAGCGGCAAGGCCAAGAATATCGCCTTGGCTCATGCCCGCGGTGTGGGTGGCTTGCGCGCCGGCGCCATTGAAACTTCGTTCAAGAATGAAACCGAAACCGATCTTTTCGGCGAACAATCTGTGCTTTGCGGCGGTGTGTCGGAATTGGTGAAAGCCGGTTTCGAGACCTTGACCGAAGCGGGCTATCCCGAAGAGCTGGCTTATTTCGAATGCTTGCATGAGCTCAAGCTCATCGTCGACCTGTTCTATCAGGGCGGCTTGTCTTATATGCGCTATAGCGTTTCCAATACCGCCGAATTCGGCGACATGGTCACCGGCCCGCGCATCGTGACCGCCAAGACCAAGGCCGAAATGAAGAAGGTGCTGAAGGAAATCCAGAACGGCACCTTCGCGAAGAAGTTCCTAACCGAGCTGCAAAGCGGCGGTAAGGCTTTCCGCGCTTGGGAAGCCAAGGAAAAGAATCATCCTCTCGAAGTGGTCGGGCGTCGTTTGCGCAAGAACATGAAGTGGATTGATTCGAAGGAAGTTTGAAGCTTGCGCTGAAAATTCCGCAGTGATGTAAGAGAACGGGTCGATGCAAATCGGCCCGTTTTTTTATGCGCCCGGGAGAACCCCAGCCCCATCAAGGGTCGAGGGCAATGGTGCGAGTGGCCGAAAAAGCCCCCGCCTTCATTCGGAGAATGAAAACGCCCTCGGGTATATCCTGCTGTGCCATTTCGACGGTATGTCGGCCTGCGGAATAATCCTTTCCTGCAAGTTCGGCTATTTCTCGACCGCCCAAGCTATAGGCCTTCACGGAGACGCTGGCTTGGTTAGGAATCTCAAAGTCCACTTCGGCGCTTGCCGAATGCCCATTCTTCCGAATCGTGCCAAAGGCATATCCGCTGGGGTGAAGAATTCTTGGCTGTGTGGCTGTGGGATTTTTCAGAATCGATAGCATGGTGCTCGCATAGCGCTGCCCAAAAATTTTATGTCCCTCGGCATTGAAATGCAAACGGTCCCCTCCGGCGGGGATTTTACTGGAAGAGATCACAAAAGAGTTGGGCAGTACACTCGGTAGCTTGGCGATCTGAATATTGGCGCCAGCGGCAGATCCATTCATATCGGCATTGACCACTTCTCCCGCGAGGAGAGGAACGTTTTTAGGATCAAGTGAGAGATCCGCAACGATATTGTCGTAAACCTTTTTCACTTTATTCGGCCATTGATCATCACCAACATTGGACTCCCCTTGATGCAAGAGTATGCCCCGGATAATTCCGTCCTTCTTCGCAATTTTGGCAATTTCGATTAAGCGAGCATAAGGGTTTCCGCCATACTCTTTGGCATAGTTCCGCAGCCAATCTTCTGTGCTCGGATCTTCGAGATAGGCCTTATATCCGACTTTGTCGAATAGCTCGATTTTGGTGCCTATGACGGTCACCATAATGACACCGATTTTGATGTTATTGGGTAAGCTATCGACTAAGGTGCGACCGAACCAGTCCACGATACCAGGGCCCTGGGTGCAGCGGGGCAGGGGAGGATTGGCGTTATACCAATTGCCCGTGGTTCGCGGAGGATTCAGTTTGGGGCAATCCACCACGCTCATCACTTGGAATCGGGCATTCACCGCCGCCAGCCCGCTGACGGAGGGTCCGCCTTCCATATTGGACTGGCCAAGCCCGAGGTAAATGTGGAAGTCAGGACTTTGCGCATGACTTTGCGAACTGAGCCAGGACGTAGCCAGTAAACTAAGGGATGCGATTAACCGGTGCAGTAGAACCGCGTTTTTCCAAAGCATGATTTCCTCCCCAGGAAAAGGGCCAAGTATCCCAGGTCTTTCCGCTCAACTTGGAAAGCACTTCGGCCTCAGGGCAACTTATCCTCTGAACCCTTCTCCCGCTGGCTCCTTTCCTAGGAACATCTCATTCGATACCGCGTTTCGTCTGTCGGGTGGGGGATGGCGAGGCCGACAAGGCTGCGGGGGACGGCGGGCCGAGGCAGGGGGGAGAGGGCGACTTCGCCCTCAAGGAGCCCTTCCCCCCGATATAATGTTCAATTTGTCGCGTTTGCCTACTCCTAAAAAGTGAGTGGAAGGGTCAGCCACGGGAAGGGTTTCCCGGTTCCAGTAGGATGCGGCAGTGGGAAGGTATAGCGGGCTTCCAAAACCTGCTCCGTAGGGTTCAAGAAAAGCTGGGTCACGAAGACGCGCGCCACGTCGGTATGGATTTCGATTTGGACATCGGTCTTTTTCAATGGCAGGCCTAACTGGTGACCGTCTTTTTCGAAAACCAGCTCGGAGCCATTCGTATCGGTGGGCATGATGGCGGCGGCAATGCCTTTGGGCCACCCCGAACGAGCGGGCTGTTTTTCAGGCTTGGCTGGGGTCGGGAGTGCTTGCCTTAGTTTTTCCGCTTGTACAGAAGAAATCTTGCCGCGTTTACGCATGTCCTCGATTTTTTTGCTTCCTCATTCATGCCGAACTCCTCTTCGGATGGCAACCCTTCAAAGACCTTCCAACAAAGCTGCGCCATCTTCCGGCGTGATTTTACCGTCTTCGATATCGCTCAAAACTTTCAGACGGTCGCGCTTTTTTTCATCTGAGTGCCGGGCTAGGAAATCGGAGATTTCTTGGAGGCGATGGCGCAAGGTCGGGTAACTGATGCCGATGTCGGCCGCAACGTTTTTCAGATTTCCGCCATAGAGGGCCAATTTTTCCACAAGGACCAATTGGTCTTCCCTCAATTGAAAAAGGGCGGGGGTTTGGAAGGGGCCTTCCACCTTAAAGCCCGTCGCTAGGCAACCCACCTTTTCGATTTGAAGGGGTCCCTTCAGGAGCTTATAAACGTCGGTTAGCTTCATAACGCCATCCTATCTTATACCATAAGTTGAAGTATGGCGTAATAAAAATAAATAAATTGAAAAAAATTATTGATAAAACTAAATAAAATGAAAG
>JAYUVP010000032.1:0-20975 GCA_043753995.1 Fibrobacterota bacterium | reverse complement strand
GGCCTCCAGGGATTTAGAACGGCCCTTGATGCGGGTAAGTTTCGCCTATGACTTCGCCATCGACACGGTCGAAGTCACTCGCGGCCATTATGCCAAGCTCATGGGAAAGGTCCCGACGGCCCCTTCCAAAGGCGGTGGTTGCAATACTTGCCCGGTGGCGCAAGTGACCTTTTATGACGCCCTGCTTTATTGCAATGCCCGCAGTAGAGCCGAAAATTTGGATACCATCTACACCTATGTCGGCCGCAATACCGATGCCCAGGGCCGCACTTTCGGTTTGACGGGTCTCGGACAGCGTTTGGACAAACGGGGCTATCGTCTGCCTACTGAAGCCGAATGGGAATTCGCGGCGCGCGGAGGTAGCCAGGAATTATTTCTCTGGGGACATTCGAAAAACGCCGCCACAGCGTCCCTACACGCCTGGTATAGCAGTAACTCACACGATACGGTCCATGCGGTCGCCAGCCTAGCCCCCAACGGCTTCGGTCTCTATGATATGGCGGGTAATGTGATGGAATGGGTCAATGACTGGAAAGGCCGGTTTCTCGACACCTTGCTTTCCGACTATGCCGGACCCAAGCAGGGCAATGCTTTGGAGGAGCGCGTGGTCAAAGGCGGGGCCTTCAGCTATGGCCTTGAGTCCATGCGCATTTCCAATCGCGCGGCGAGCTATAGCACTCTAGCGACATCGACCAGCCGTGATGTTGGATTCCGTTGCGTATTTGGCGCCATACCCAAGGCGGTCTTCACCTTGCCCCGCGGCATGGCCTTGGAAATGCCTGAGGTCTCTCTGACCACGGCATCCTGGCCTTTGGATAAGCTCAGCCTTTCTTCGAGTGACACCACTCTGTCCCTGCGAGCCGGCAAATTGGTTTTCGTCAATGTCAGCGGTGAAAGACGCGTATTGAACTTGATTGACTTTACCCTCTCCCCTCTTCGAGTGAATGAATTCGGCGACCAAACCCAGGTGCATTACCCCACTATATCGCCGGATGGTCAATGGGTGACTTGGTGCGATGCCGTCGAGGGCATGGATAGACCCGCTTCTGCCTATATTCGATCGCTGGCATGGCCGCCGCAAACTCCGTCGAAATTGCCTTTTCCCAGCATCTATATGCCCCGTTGGCAAGTGGATGCCGCCACTCAGGATACTTTTTTGATTTTTGCCACGTCTTCCATGAATAATACCGAACCGGGATGGCCACAAGGAAAAACGTATCGCCTGCGCATGAAAGGTGCATTACCGGTGGGCCAACCCGAAAGGATAGCCGACGGCAGTTTTCATGACGGTCTTTCCAGCGACGGAAAATTTCTGGCCACGGGCTTTCAACGGTTGAAACTTTTTGATCGTAGCCTGGGTTTCACCCGAACGCTTTTCACCGCGCCAAGCAATGGCAAGTCAGCGGGCGACACCTCCCAGGTTTGCAATGTCTCTATGGGCCCAACCTTGTCCACCTCGGGACAAACCCTCTTCCTCGATTTCGGATATTCGGGGAAAAGCACCGTGGTCGGCGGGCCCTATGGCCTACACGAAATCCTCTTTCGTGCCGATGCCGGAGGCAAGGTGATTTCTCACTGGGCCGTACCGAAATCCCATGTCGCTTGGGCCGATGCCGAATGGAGCAATCATCCCGATATCGCCGTCGCCGCGCTTGAGAATGTCTCGGGCGATCGCGATGCCATTGCCTGGGTGGATTTAAAAAGCGGCCGAACTCAAACCTTGGCTACTGGGACCTATTTTGCCGATCCAGGCCTGTGGGTGAATACTTGCCCCCCACCGAAAACAGAATACGATCTAGACAGCTTGGGTCATTACAATGATCCGGTTCAAGGTTATCCCCAACTCAACTATGCCTTGAAGATGCGAGTGTTTTGGTTGAATCGCGAGCGTATCGAAGTTGCCTGTATTGGCAGCTCTCATGCGCAATGCGGCATACGTCCAGATAGGTTTAAACTATTCACGGTTAATCTGGGTTGGGCCGGAGGCGGACTGAAAGGAAGTCTTGAACTCGCTCACAAGTATTTATTGCCCTCAGCACCACGCCTCAAAGTCCTAGTGGCGGAGGCCTTTCCCGGGACGCTCAGCCAGCCCGGCGGCGACGTGACATGGGACGCGGGAATTTCACCCAATAAGGGATTCCAATATGATTCCAGCCATGGTTTCTGGAGTACTGGCATTCCCTCCCTGGTTATCGAAAGGCAGAAAACGGTATCTCTGGTCAATGGTGAAAACTTTGATTCACTAGGCGCTACGCTATATCCAGCCGGAAATTGGGGACCTAATCCGCCCACTGAATTCAATGGCTATGAGGGTTGGAATACCCAGGATAGGGAATACCTTGCCAATATGGATCGTATTCGAAACTTGGCCGCCACCTGTAAGCGACTGAAAGTCCAATTGGTTTTGGTTCACTATCCGGTGTCGCCACATTATCGCAATACCCCTTGGTTCTCTTCCTATGGCCCGGATCGGCCGATTGGAATTCAGGTCGTTTCCCAAGTCAAAGATCTTTGCCAAGAATTCGGGAATTGTCATTTCTACGATGCCCATCTCGATGGCTTGCACGACTACGGAGATAATGACGCTTTTGATTTTGGTCACCTTTCGACCACAGGCGCCAATAAACTTTCCCGTCGACTCGACAGCCTGATACAAACCTTGCCCCTGCGAGAATAAACTCTTGCTAAATCGAAGGCTTGAATCGCTTCAGTCGCAAACTCCCCTGCACGACCAAGAGGCTGGATAAACCCATGGCTCCGGCGGCAAAGACGGGATGCAAGCCAGGCCCGCCAAAAGGTTCCAATAGGCCGGCGGCCACGGGAATCAGCAAAGCGTTGTAGAAAAAAGCCCAGAACAAATTACGCCGTATGGTTTGCATGGCCGCCCGCGAAAGTTCGACGGCGCGCACCACGCCGCGCAAATCCCCGGAAAGCAAAACACAATCTCCCGCCTCAATGGCGATTTCCGTGCCTCCACCTACGGCCAAGCCGATATCGGCGGCGGCCAAGGCGGGCGCATCATTGACTCCGTCGCCCACGAAAAGCAAGCCTCGCCCTTGGGCCTGCTCTTCGGCCACCACTTTTGCTTTTTCTTCTGGCAAAACCTCGGCACGCACTTGGTGAATGCCAACGGCCTTGGCCACGGTGAGCGCGGCATTTTCTCGATCTCCCGTCACCAGTAAGGATTCAATACCCAAGACCTTCAGGGCCGCAATGATTTCGGCGGCATGCGGTTTCAAAGCATCGGTGATGGAAGCCACGGCGACCAAGGCACCCTCTACTACGACCAAGGCAATGGCCGCTCCTTCGTCATTGGCCTTGTTTATCTCCGACGCCATGCGCGAAACATCAATGCCGCGCTCCGCTAAAAACCGCGGCGAACCAACCCAGACTTGGCGGCCTTTCACCTGCCCTTCCACACCGTAACCGCTATGGGACTGAAAGGCTTCGACCTTGGGAATGCTCACCCCTTCGCTGCGGGCATGCTCGGCCAAGGCCCGGGCCAAGGGATGGGCGCTTCGGCCTTCGACGGCGGCGGCCAAGGCCAGGATTTCCTTGACGGATTCGCCCGATGCCACGGAAAAGGACGTCACGCGCGGGTGACCCTGGGTGAGGGTACCCGTTTTGTCGAAAGCGGCGCGCTGCACTTGGGCCAGGGCCTGCAAGGCGGCGCCTTTGCGAAAGAGAACACCTAGTTCAGCAGCTCGGCCCGTCGCCACCAGAACGGCCGTGGGCGTGGCCAATCCCATGGCACAGGGACAGGCAATGACCAGAACAGAAACCGCGTGGATTAATGCCGTGGGGAAATTCGGTCCCAGCCATAGCCATATCGCGAAGCTGATCAAGGCCAAGCCCAACACTACCGGAGTAAACCAAGCCACCACGCGATCGGCCAAGTCCTGTATCGGCGGGCGAGAGGCTTGGGCTTCTTGCACCAATCGCACAATGCGAGCCAGCACAGTGTCAGATCCGACACGATTGGCGCGCAAGGTCAAATAACCTTCTCCATTGAGCGTTCCGCCCGTGGCTTGATTTCCCGTGCCTTTATGCACTGGATGCGGCTCGCCCGTGAGCATGCTCTCGTCGACCCAGCTTTCTCCGGACAGGATTTCACCATCTACCGGCAAGCGCTCCCCCGGCCTCACATCCACTAGGTCACCGATCAAAATGCTGGAGGCCTCGATATCCATTTCCCGGCCATCTCGCATCACATGGGCGCGAGGAGGCGCGAGGGCGAGAAGTTTGCGTATGGCCTCCCCGCTGCGGCCCTTGCCGCGCTGCTCCAAATACTTGCCCAGCAGCACCAGAGTGATCACGACGGCTGCGGATTCGAAATAGACCGAGCGCAAATCCGCGGGAAAGGCGCCGGGAACCAGCGTTACCGCCGCGCTATAACCATAGGCAGCCAGAGTTCCCGACATCACAAGACTATTCATGTCGGGACTCATGGCACGATAAGCCTTGAAGCCGTGTATCAGGAAACGCCGGCCTGGACCAAAAACCACGGGAGTCGCCAGAAGCAATTGCACTAGGTGATAATTGTCCATGGTGCCGAAAACGCCCATGACCAAGCCCATACCCCCAGGGAAAAGCATAGGCCCCATAGCCAAAAGCAATAATGGCAGCCCGAATAGGCAGGCCAGAATCGTGGCTTGCCGTAATTCCTGGACTTCGGAATCGTCCCCCGTCTCGCGCAAGGCCACCGGCGTATAACCCGCTTTGCGCACGGTGGCGAAAATGTCTTCGGTACGAAGGCGAGTCGCGTCAAAAATCACATCGGCACGCGATGTCGCCAAATTCACCGAAGCTTCGCTCACGCCGCCTTGGCGGCGCAAAGCCTTTTCGACACGCACCACACAATTGGCGCAGGTCATGCCCTCGACGGTGAAGCTCGCTTTTTCCCGGGATTCAACGGTAGCGGAGGGCATCCATCAATTCCCGCACCAGGGGTTCGCCCCCGGCGCGCGCCACGTGATGGCGCAAATGTCCTTCGAGCACAATTTCTACAGCCTTGTCCAAAGCCCCGGATACGGCCCGTAACTGGCGCATGACGTCTACGCAATGGGGATCCTCTTCTCCGAGCATGCGAAGCACGGCGTCCAGATGGCCACGCGCGGTGGCGAGGCGCCGCTGAATATCGGTCCGCACCTCATTTACCATGGGAGGCGAATGCAGGGCCGAGGTGGAATCGCCTTTGCTTGCGGTCGACATCGTCTTGGTCGACCGCTTAGGAGTCGCCGTCATGGCAAGACCTTGGCACGATAGCCTTCTTCCACTACCGCAGCAATCAAATCCGCCGCTGGGGCAAGCCCTTCCACTTCGGCCATGCCGGCTTTGAAGCTCACCGTCACCTTGTCCACTCCCGGCACCTGCCTCAAGGCCTCGGTTACGGCCCTTTCGCAATGGCCGCATGTCATACCGCCGATTTCCAGACGCATCGCAATTCCCTTTCCTTGATCGATTCACGACCCCCCCCAGGGGGGTAGGATATAAGGAATCTACTCCGCTGTCCTTTCGTGGGCAAGCCCCAACCGCATGCCAAATTGGCTATTTCCTAAGGGCTTGACGCTCGCGGCTCAAGGCATAGAATTCGCAAATCACTAAAAGGCCACCATAGACCGCCAAGCCCACCCAGGCACTCGGAAAAGGACGTTTGCCGCCAGTCAATACAGCAATGGCCAGCAGGGACAGATGGAGTATATACACCCCCAGGCTATGCCGTCCCATGGCGAAAAGCCAAGGTGCCCAGGGCCGCCCTATTCCCCGGGTCAGGCGAAAAAATTGATGCAGAGCGACGATGAAGCTCAATACGGCCAGGGAAAGCAAGGGGCGCAGATTGTAATAGCCCACGGCCACCCTACTCATCACGCCATAGCGATGAACCGTAAAGTGGCGCGTGGCATCCGATCGGCCCAAGGGTTTGGAAAATAAGGGTTCCAAGCCATAATGGCTTATTAGCCAGGCAGCCGTCACCGCGCCAATGGCCAGGGCTAGGTAACCCATCAGGGACGGTAACCGAGAGGTTTCCTTGGGCAATATCTTCCCCTGCAAGCCCATAGTGGCATAAAGTGCGCCACCCAGGGCGAAGAGCAGCAAGGGGAAAAACGGGCTATTTCCCGAGTTGAAGGCGAATACCGCCAAGCCCTGCGTGTCCAGGTATTGATAAGCTGCGCCGCCTGAAAGGAGAAGAGCCAGAATCCAAGCCCAGGCATGGGGCAAGGCCAGGAGGCCGGTAAGCGAAATCACGGCATAAGCGATAGTGCCCAAGATTCCGGGTGCGGCCAAAGCATCGGGCCAACGAAAGCCGTCTTCGCATAAATAAAAGATCACGCCCAGGACCCATAAGGCGAAAGCTCGACGCAATTGGCGAAGGCTCCAATCTCGCGCCGTATGGCGGCCTGAAGCGATGGCGGAGGCCCGCGACAAAACCAATGACGCTCCTGCCAAAGCCAGAAATAAGGAGGGGATGATAGGCTCTAGTATCATGGCCCAGCGGTGCAATTCCCAACGCGCCTCGCGCGGAATCAAGCGCGTGGTGTGCGTGGCGATCATTCCCAGGACGGCAAAGGTGCGCAAGGCATCAAGCGCAATATCACGATTCGTGGCGCCGAGACCCGGCTTCCAGAGGCGCGCTTTCAGAGTCGAAAAAAATCCTTGCCATCCCATACCGATGGGCAAAGGTAAACCCCCGCTTCAAGGTGTGAGGTTAAGTCTTAACCTTTGGGCCATGGCCCGCAACTGATCCTGGGGGCCGGCATAGCGCGTAAAACCCCAGCGGCGAAGCCCCGCCTCGACGACAGGGATTTGCAAGGTATCGCCAGGATGCAATGCCGCCAAATCCCGAGCTTGATTGTGTTTTTGCAAAAGCCAATAAGGCAATTCACGATCCATTGCCAAAGACCAAACGCTCATACCCTTTTCCACCTTCAGCGGCTCCAGTGAACTGACATGGTAGCTGCCATAAAAATCCTCTTCGACCCCGCGATAATTTTCTTCGCGTTGTCGTTGAAAAGCGTCGGCCTGCTCTCGCGAAAGCCGCAAGCGTATTTCCCGGCCAAGCCCCAGTTCACGACGCCCGCGCAAGCGCGTGGCCTTGCGTATGACCGCCATGGGCTGACCTGACCACTCCGCATAATGCGATAAGGTTTCTTGGGGGCCGCTGCGAAAACGCAATTCTCCGTTTTCATAGATATAATCGAGATTATAAACCGACGAGTCGAATCGATCATAGGGATGACCCCAATCCCCGGCGTCCGCCGTGAGCAAGGCAAAGTCTTCCGTTAACCCCTTTTGCATTT
The DNA here is from genome assembly GCA_043753995.1 of Fibrobacterota bacterium. Classification (GTDB taxonomy): domain Bacteria; phylum Fibrobacterota; class Fibrobacteria; order UBA11236; family UBA11236; genus JAYUVP01. The sequence goes on along the minus strand of JAYUVP010000032.1, from coordinate 13,677 downwards.
CGGCCGCAACGGGCGACGGAGATACGGGTGCGTCCAGGGCTGCCGACAAACCTGGCTCGGGAGAGGCCGCGATTTTCGCTGAGGACTGCCGAGTGATGCTCTTCGTTTCCTTCGCCGCCAAAACCGGCGTTTCCTTGGAAGGTCGGCTCGTCGAGGCGATGGGTTTGGCTATTGCGGATTTAGCCGTCGACTGGGCCTGCATTGTTTGGCTTTCTTTCACGGAAGGAGGTGTGGGCAAGGCCTGGGCCTTATCCGCAGGTGGCGAAGCCATGGCTAGCACGAGATCGGATTTTTTGTCTCGGGCACCGGGATGCAAGGCCGCTAAAACCGCAACGGTATCGGCTGGCCAAGGCAATTTCAGTTTTAAGCCTTTGGGCAAGGATCCACCGCCCTTGAATACCGCGGGCCGCAAAGCCAGGTTACAAGCTTCCAATTCCGCCGGTGAAAGACCTGTGACCTGCAAAATGCGCCGAATGCCGGTGGATTGCCCCAGAGTTAGACCCACCATGGGCTGAGGCTTTTCTTTGGCGAGCTTGGGGAAAAGGGAATCCGCCTTCAATGCGATGGAAGACGCGGCCATGAATTCGGCATAAAAATTACCAGAAGCAAAACCAAAACTCTTGCCACCATAACCGCGTATGATGACACCCAAATCACGGCTGCCCATGGCCGCCACGGCGCGGGCCACTCCAGCGGGACCGTGATTGTAGCCGGTCAAAGCCAAGGGCCAACTGCCTAAGCGTGCATAGGAATCTCTCAATAATTTCGTTGCCGCTTCCGTGCTACGTGCCGGATCACGCCGTTCATCCACGAGATAGCTTGCCTTGAGGCCATATTGCCTCGCCGTCCCTTTCATGAATTGCCACATGCCCGCCGCTCCGACCTTGGAATAAGCAAAGGGTTGAAAACTCGACTCAACATGAGGTAGGTATTTCAGACGTGACGGTAACCCACGTGTGACAAAGGTGGATTCGATGTCACCCAGCCATCGATAGGATCGCCCAAGGCCGGCCACGAATCGCTCGCGCAGGCCTCGCTGAAAGCGAATCCTTTCGGACGCGTCCGCCACCGTAGCACTGTCCCAATGGAGGGGCAAAATGCTTTTCAGCGCTTGCAGCCGGGCATCAAGCGCACCGTTCCCGCTTGCCGCCAAAAGCTTTAAATCCACCTGCACCGAGCGTAAAGCCCCTTCGATACGTTGACGCCCAGCGCGCGAATAGGCCCCCGGGGCCTCGAGTCGGTGATAGACTATGCCAGGATGATCCACATCGTGAATGAGCCCTTCACCCTCGCCGATTTGCGTGTAAATGTGAAACCAAAAACGGGCTCGTTCCGCCACCACCGAGTCGGCGGGAAACTCTTCGTCGGTGACCAGGGGCATGCGGCCGAGCCTATACTGGCCATAAGCACTTCCCGGCACGGAAAGAATGGGCCCATCGCCTAAGCCTTCCGAGGCCACGCTTTCGCCAACATTGGGAGTCGAAACGGCAGGCGCGGTCAAATCCGCCGTGGAGCCTTGATCGCCGAGGTCATGGCTCTCCTCAGCATTTAATAGGGCGGAGTCTTGGGTGGCTGTGGGTTCAGCAGAAGGCAATACTGCCCACCCGAGCCCAGTGAGAGAGAGTAAAGCGGAAAAACCGAGGCGCACGAATGGGGAAGACATAGGCTTTTTAGGAATGCCCATTATACCCTATAATTGCGGAAAACGGGATCCCACAAAAAAAGCCTCGCTTGAAGCGAGGCTTTTTCTATTCACGATCCTACACACTTTCGGGGCCGCTCTAAGATGCCCCGTTCACTTAGGAATTATTCCACATCGACGATGGCGTCGGCATCCTCATCGTCTTCTTCATCGTCCTCGGCGGCATCCGGAGCCACGGCAGTTTCGCCCGCGGCAGCAAGGGCATTGTTTTTTGCAGCCAAGGCATTCGCCTCCATTTTACGCGCTTCCTTGGTTTCACCCAAGCGAAGTATGTCCGCGCAATCGGCGCAATAACCCAATTCCTTATCGATGATGAAACGCTCTGCGACCTGATTGATGCCGCACTTGGTGCACATTTGCGGACGCAAAAGATTGCGCTTGAAAATGTGTTGATGCTCCAATTCGCGCTCAATGCGTTCCACTAATTCTTCGGGCGTCTCATCGGCACTCGTACCTTTGCGGCGACTTTGAATATCCAGGGGTGCCACGGCGGTTAGCGACTTGTCGCCACGCTTAATGATGCGCTCGGCGCCAGGCTTCACTTCGAAGAAAAAAGGCCTCGCAGGCCGTCGCACGGGAGGACCCGATTCGACCGGCAAGGTCAATTCAATATCGTCTACGACCTTGGGGGCTACTTTCGCTCCCGCCTTGGCGGGTGCTTTGCCCGCGGCCGGCGCAGGTGCTTTCGCGGCAGCCGGAGGTTTAGCCGTTTTTTCCGTGGAACCAGCTGCGGCAGCGGGCTTGGCCGGAAGCTTAGCTGCAGGTGCAGCTGGCTTCGCCTCGATTGGGCTTGCCGCCGCATCTTTATTCGTAACGGCTTTGGCAGGAGCGGGCTTCGCATCACCAGCCGCTTTCACCACGGGCTTGGCCGCAGGCTTAGCAGCTGGTTTCTCCCCAGCTTTTTCTCCCGCCTTCTCACCAGCCTTAGGGGCTTCGGGCTTTTTGGCCTTGGGAGCTTCAGCCTTAGGAGGGGCTTTTTTCGCAATTTCTTTGGCGACTTCGGGCTTTTTACCCGCGTCTTTTTTGGCTGACTCTTTGGTCGGCGCTTTGGAAGGCAATTTCACCGGAGCTTTGGCTGCACCTTTGGATTCGGATTTAACGGGTGACTTGGAGGCCGAAGCGGGCTTAGAAGCCTTGGCAATCGGGGCGGAAGCGGGCTTGGTCGGCTTTTTAGTTTCGACCTTGGCCTTTTTCTTGTCCTGCTTTTCGTTCTTTTCTTTCTTGCCCATGCCGAGGCGTTCCTTCACTGGATTTCGGTGATTTTCACGTCGAGGATGGGATCCCCACGTTCCAGGCGAGTCAGCACGTCAAAACCGGAGACCAGTTTTCCAAAAATGGTATGGCGACCATCTAAGTGAGACTGGGCCGTGTGGCAAATGAAAAATTGCGAGCCACTCGTCCCTGGCCCGGCATTCGCCATGGACAAGGTACCGGCCTCATGATGTAGGTCGGCTGCGAGCTCATCATCTATAGTCCAGCCTGGGCCACCCGTACCATTACCAGCAGGATCGCCGGTTTGGGCCATGAAACCCTCAATGATGCGGTGGAAAATCAGGCCATTGTAAAAGCCTTTTTTGGCCAAAAACTCGAAATTAGCCACCGTATTCGGCGCTTTTTTAGGAAAAAGCTCGAGTTTAATGACGCCTTCTGGAGTGGTCAAATCAGCGAAAACCTGCTTGGTCTTACTGAAGTCGCGCTCAAAGCGCTTGCCGAAACCTGGCTGGGCCTCAACCTTGGAAGGCGCGCAAAACATGCCGATTGCGGCAAGGCAAGCCAGCCAAGGGGCGGTTTTCACCAGTCCACAGGCTGTTTTCAATTTCAGTCGAAACATGGATTTCCTCATGGATTTCCGTTTTGGCTAAGGTCCAGGGGGGAAAGAGGGAGAATGATACAAAAATACCGCAACTGAGCCCATTTCAAGGCCTTAAATCGTGAAATATTGACGTGGTCGCCCTCCGGGTGTGCTACCTTTGTCCCCCTTCCATGCGCCCAGAAGCTTCCCAGATTCGAAATTTTTGCATCATCGCCCATATCGACCATGGCAAGTCGACCTTGGCCGATCGTTTCCTGGAGCTGACGCGAACGGTCTCCAAACAAGCCATGCAGGCCCAAGTTCTCGACGACATGGATCTCGAGCGCGAACGCGGCATCACCATCAAGTCGCATGCCATCCGCATGGTCTACCCTTATAATGGGCAGACCTATTATCTGAATCTTATCGACACACCCGGACACGTCGACTTCACCTATGAAGTTTCGCGTTCCCTGGCTGCCTGCGAAGGCGCTATTCTCGTCGTCGATGCCAGCCAAGGCATAGAAGCCCAGACCCTGAGCAATCTCTACCTGGCCATGGACATCAATTTGACTCTGGTGCCGGTGCTGAACAAAATCGACTTGCCCTCGGCCCATCCCGACGATATCGCTGAAGACGTCGGCAATTTGCTCGGCTATGAACCCCAGCGCATCTTACGCATTTCGGCGAAAGCCAATATCGGCATACGGGAATTGCTGGAGCGCGTCATCGAGGAAATCCCTCCACCGCGCGACACCCGCAATGAACCGGCTCGCGCTCTCATTTTTGACTCAAAATTCGACTCTTATCGCGGCGCTATCGCCTTCGTGCGCGTCTTCGACGGCATACTCAAGTCGAAAGCGCCCATTCGCTTCATGGCGACCGGCAAAGATTACGAAGCGCAAGAACTCGGCATTCTCACCCTCGACAAGGTTCCCACAGATTCTCTTGCCGCCGGCGAAGTCGGCTATGTCATCGCGAATATCAAACTTGTGCGTGATGCCAAGGTCGGCGACACCATCATCGATGTCAATAACCCCGCCACCGAGGCGCTTAAAGGTTATCGCGACATCAAGCCCATGGTCTTCGCGGGCATTTACCCGGTCGACACCGATGAATTTGAGGACTTGCGTGACGCCTTAGAAAAACTGGCACTGAACGATTCTGCCCTTTCCTGGCAGCCAGAAACCTCGCAAGCTCTCGGCTTTGGGTTTCGCGTCGGTTTTCTAGGCCTATTGCACATGGAAGTGGTGCGCGAGCGCCTCACCCGAGAATTCAATATGGACGTGATTTCGACGGTGCCCAATGTCGAGTATCACATCAATCTCACCGACGGCTCGAATATCGTCATCGAGAATCCGAGTAAATTGCCCGATGCCGGCCGCTACGAAAGCATCGAAGAGCCTTATGTGAAGGCTGCCATCATTGTGCCTAAGGACTATGTCGGCGGCATCATGAAGCTCTGTGAAGACAAGCGCGGCGTTTATTTGAACATGGAATACCTGACCGCTGAAAAGGTGAGCCTTGCCTATGAATTGCCTCTCGGCGAAATCATGTTCGACTTTTTCGACAAGCTGAAGTCGGTGTCTAAGGGTTATGCCTCTTTCGACTATGAGCCCATGGGCTATCGCGCCAGCGATTTGAACAAACTCGACATCTTGCTCAATGGCGATCCCGTCGACGCTTTCTCCGTAATCATTCATCGCGACAAAGCCTATGGCTGGGGCTCGGCGCTCTGCAATCGCCTGAAAGATCTCATCCCGCAGCAAATGTTCGAAGTGGCCATTCAAGCCGCTCTCGGCAGTCGCGTCATTGCCCGCACCACGGTTAAAGCCCTCCGCAAAAACGTGACGGCCAAATGCTATGGCGGCGACATTAGCCGCAAGCGCAAGCTTTTAGAAAAGCAAAAAGAAGGCAAGAAGCGCATGAAGGCCATCGGTACCGTCGAAGTACCGCAAGAAGCTTTCCTCGCCGTGCTTTCGATGGACAAACCGGCTTAAGGGGAGAGGCCTCTCCCTCGGTCGAGCCTCCTCGCTGCTTTGTGCGGGGTGGCTGATGTTCGGCCATGAAAAAAGGGCTCGCGGGTCCTCGGCCCCCAGGGCAATGCTTCGAAGCGATCGGCCTGCGGAGCGAGCCTTTTTTTCAGGCGCTCACCGCCACCCCTTAGCCGTCCCGCGCAGAATCCCGTCCGGTTGAGCCTTTCCCTGCTTGCGCTCGGAAGGATTGGCATACCCCTAGAGAAAGACAAAGCGACTGCGGGGTCTCGCCCTGCCCTCTCAACGGGGGCCCAGGCCCCCGTAACGCCCCCGGTACCCCTGGTTGATCGGCATTTCCCTGGGGGCGCGAAGGTGGTCGCAAGATAAAGCGGCACAATATTTCTTTTCCCCGTTTGTCGTTCCCTGTGACTCGGCGTGTCGCGTGCAGGTTGAAGGCGCAAAGTTGGGCGCAGAGAAAACCTTTCGGTTCCGGACCTGTAACAGGATCGAGGAACATGAGCACGGGCTTGCGTTTGTGCGTGGGACCGGTGAGCAGCTAGCCCGAAGTCGCGGCGGCAAAGGTCGGAGGAACCGCGGTGAATCACCGCGCACTCATGCAGGCGCAGTCCCATGTAGGTTGGACAATAGCCTCGGACTTTCCAAAAATATGGCCAAACAAAATTGAAATCAACAACTCACGCAAGTGTTGATATTTTTATATTATATAGAACGCTATTTTCTTGTAACCGCACTCTTTTGATGAAAGCCATCCGAATGAACAAGTTCCTACTTGGGTTCCTACTCCTATTGTTGCCTTTTTGCCAACTGGTAGAATCCGCAACGTTTCCTTTGCAAGGCGTAAACGCAAGGGCTCAGGGCACCTTTAGCGCCCTCGACACCTTGTCCATATCCGGGTTCCCAACGGATTGGCCATGGGACACCATCATGGTGCAGTTTAATTCCACAAGCTCAGAGCCGTTGAATCTTAAAATTCGAACGAATGGCACTGAGCAGACGTATTCTGGGTGGACATTTCAATTTTCGATTCCGCGACCAACAGGGCAATCTCAAAAAGTTGTTTTTGAAAGGTTAGGTGGCTCGGCTTCTTTTTGGGCAACTTGGTGGGCCGTTTCGTCTGGAACGGTTTCGACACCTCCCGTTCCTCCCCAGAACTCACCCCCTTCAGCGTCAATTGTTTACCCAAAGTTTAATCAAGATACGGTAATCTCAACGGTGTCAACCGATGTGATGCTTACGGGTCGACCATCCTGGAATCATAACGCGCTAATATTTTCGATTGCTCCCGTGGGTGGCGGAGAATTATCCGGCACGGTAATGCTTGGAGGAAGTTTTGTTTCTCTGTCTGGATACTACAAGGAAATCGAGATTGATCCCAGCTATGAGGATACCATTCCTATGGCACTCAGCTTTTCGTCACAGAAAAGCGTCAGAATCAAATGGTGGGCAACCAATCGCGCACCAAAAGAAGCGCCTATAACCCAAGTTCAGACGAGCGCGAATGGAAAATTGTTTTTGGAGTACAAATTTTCTGAAAATAGCGCTGGGTTGGACGATTTAAATCTGGAATTTCGACAAGGAGACTTTACCGATGGGATGGCACCAACCTATGTGAGGTGTGACATTGCGCCAACCGAGGTGAATAGTGATATTGGATACCAGGCATTGACAACTTGGAAAATACACGGAAATCTACGTTCTGGGGCAATGGTAAAAATTGCCATTCCAATACCCATTGAATTGCGGGGGCTGGGAGCGGATGAAATGGATTCGATTTTTGACATTCGCCATTACAACTCATTGAATGGCACATGGCAATCCGCCCATATCGACAGCATAAGAAATGGATTCGCGTATTTGCAAACGAACTCATTTAGCTGGTGGAAAGCCGCAATACGAATTACAGTAAAAGTGGTCGGTGGGGCTGGAAAAATAATTGGGGTAATCAAGGATGGTATTGCTGATACCTATCACTTTGTCACCGGCCTGTCATGCAAGTACCTCATCGGCCCCGTTGTTAACACTGTTGTTGCCACTCCGCTTTCTTTTATTCGATCTGCCGTAGAGGGGAATAGCAATTCGGATATTGTAACGAGAAAACAAGGAGATCTTGGTAAATATTTCCCAGCAACCGCTCCTTCAAGTATCCGACAAACAAGCGGCTGGATAAATGGCATTAATTCGTTAAATATTCTGCTATTTGCATTAGATAGGATCGGCAACCGTGAAAATCATCTAACCCCAATCTTAGAAACCATGACGGAGAGTAGGAAGTTTGAAATAGCAAGCAAAAACGCAAACTTACTTTTGGCCAATCAACTTCTGATTCAGCTTCAATTTCCCGCTCGGTTCTCCAGAATTGGACAAACCATCAGGGATGATAATGGTGTTACCTACCAGCTAAAGGACGTGCTGCCATTCACTTTCGCTTGGGCGGAAATCACTAACCGCATTGCAAGAACCATGAAGGGGTGTCTGGCCGTAGGCAACGTTCCGGAATATGTGTATCAATCTGTGACAAAGCCTGTGAAAATGATTCTTGAATTAACGAGATCGTCTGGCGGGGGAACGACTGCTTGTAAGGAATTTTTTGGGTACCCCGAGTTGCTTACAGACATGGGCGGAATTGGTGCGGCGAATTGCATTTCTAGTGCAAAACATCTTAGCGATTTGATGTCGAGTCAAGATTGGAAGAAGCAATACGATCAAGCATACCTTTTTGCAGTAGACTATTTGACTGCTCTAAATGTGCTGTTTTGGTTGGATCAAGATTTGAAAAAAGATCAATTTGCCAATATGTCGATTTTTGTTGCAGAGTTTGCTTCTTACCATGTGTTTATTCGAGACATATTGCAGGGAAATAATATTCCGATTAAGGGCGAAGCTGCGTTAGGGTTTTGGGAGCTTCTAGCAGGGAATAGCAGCTCAACGCGTTTCAATAAACTTTCCCAGTTTTTGAATGACCGGCTAGGCAGTGATGGTGGATATGCGGAGGGAACGGGGTATCTCGACTACATCAACCAAACCTTGTTGCCATTGTACAATATCGCCTACAGGGAAGGCTGGATTTCATTGTCGGATATTCCTGCCAATTACAGGAAATCAGGCGAATGGCTCTTGAATATTCGAATGTCGAATGGACAAATTGCTGTAGTGGATGACGGAACCAATCATAAGCCATTTCTTCATGGTTATGCCGAACTGGCTTCGCCAACCCTTGATTCGCGATTTGTCAATCAAGAACGTGACCCTGTGTCCCCCTTGGAGTTTCTGTGCCTACCCTCAATGGCACCGGTGAACTCGCTACCCATGCCTTCACCGGAAAAGGCACGAGCCGTTGATGGTGTTGGAATCATTGGTGGGATTGGTCTCGATGGAAATCCATGGACAATGTCCATGGTTTCTGAGTCAGGACAGATGCTTCAATATGCGTATGCACATGATCAACAAGATAATGGTTCGATTTCTTGGACGGGTGGAGGAAATGCGTACATCATTGATCCAGGATACGGAGGGTTTCCGAAACGGAAGGCAACCGCTAGATATCAACAGCATAATACGCTTCAGATTAGAGACCTGGTAGGCGATTTAGTTTTGCCTAATGGCACCACCCATATTAGTGATGTAATGAGCGCGATATCGCATTTGGAAAGTGGGGTGAACCCTTGGACTGCCTGGGGTAATTTGGTCTATGATTTGGGTTGGATGGCTGCCACGTTCTATGATTTCCAGGTTGACCCTTCTGAGACTTCTGCAGGGGGAGGGGTGAGCACTATCACCAAGGTGGTGAATGACTTGCCTGCATTTCCACAGCTCCGGGGGCTCGTTGCAAATCAATATTTTAACTATGTCGGAGGTCCTGCTCAATCTTGCATTGATATGTGGCAGCACGATCCAAATTTGAAATGCACTGATTTCACTGGGGCACCACATAGTTGGGTGCGTGATGAATGGCAGACGTGCACGCCATGGGGTTGTTCCTCTAATCTAAAGAATCGCAGATCCATTTTCTATATGGATGGTCAATTTGTAATGATTGATCAACTAAACCATTTCTACGGGGAAGAATCATTCCACTTTGCTGATGCAGCAGCGATGAGTCGTGTACAGGTCATTTCAAACGCTGTAGGTCCCGGCAACGTTAGCGTGTCTCCAACTTCAGCGACTCTAACCTATGACCAAAACGGTGAACCACCTACATTAACATTGCTACGAGGTCGGTACCGAGGAGAGTTTACTCAGTCTCACGGCTTTTCGGCGCTTATTACAACCTTTAACACCTCCTCGATGAGTCCCGGTCCCTCCACACTCTGCTCTTACCCATTTGCCAATGTTGGATACACCTGTGCTGAAATGCTAGGGCGTGATGGAGGCAACTGGAATGTATTTGCAAATACATACGGCCCCGAATTTCATTCTGGAACGCAAACCTTGAATGTCGCTGATCCGGAATTGGGCGCCATCGCTTCTACTGCCCAAATCCTTATTCGGTACGCCAAAACATCCGCGCATGTCACCAGGTATTTTGCCCATGATGAATACGCAGACGGTACCGTCAATATTCAAGGACAGACCTTCTCAACATTGGGAGGCCTAGAAATCCGCCAAGACGGATCGGTTTGGCAAGGGAATAATGGTAGCCTGCACCAGGTTGGCACCGTTATAAGACGCTGATCGCTTCAATGTCCGAAGTCCGTTCCATATAGGAGAGACGCGATGAATGGCACAACTGGAAGGAGCCGAACCAACTCAACATCTTGGGTTTCGGCTTTTCGCTGCGGATGCGGTTTGCTAGGACTGCTCCTGGTCGGTTGCTTTGACCTCGATCCTGAACCGGTGCCTGTGACCTATGGAACTATTACGGATCCTCGGGATAGCCAGGTTTATCGCACCCTAACCATCGAAGGAATGACCTGGATGCAGCAGGATTTGAATTTCCAAGCTCCAGGATCCGTTTGTCCCGACACGACGTCAGTATGCGCGCTGCGCCTCTATTCCTGGTCCATAGCCATGGGTGTGGATTCGCAATTCGATACGACTTTGTTGGGGTCTAGTAGCGGGTTTCGACAAGGGGTTTGCCCTACGGGATGGCACCTCCCTACCCTGGCGGAATGGCTAGAGCTTGAACGTGTCATGAACTTACCAGGATTACCAGAAGATTGGGCAACAAATGATGAAACGGGTTTTGGCTTAAAGGGGTGGTATCAGTCTGGAAATGAAAGGCATGGTATTTATTGGATCCCCGAGGAAGCGGGATCGAGTACAGCTAGAGCCGCAAAATATTATATCCACTACGATATGATTGGTCCCCATGGCGTCCTTGAGGTTAAACAGCCTCCGGGAATTAAAAAAGCCAAAGTCGGGATTCGCTGCCTTTTAGATGGCGCGTGAAGCGGACATTTTGTCCCGAATCTAGGGTGGCCCGAGAAGGATATCGGCATGCGCTCTGGACAGCGGTGCACGTCTCAGAAAGGGATCGCTCCCCAGGGAGCGCAGCGAGCGAGGACCGCGAGACTCTTCAGAGAAGGAAAGGTCAGACGTTCACCCCCTACACGATGGAGCGCAGCAGGCGATGTAGGGCGGTAATTTGTTTTCGCAAGGATTTGACTTCTTGAACGGCTTTTTGAATACCCATTGCCGTTTTCTTTGCCATCAAGGTTTTTCCACCTCTTCCGGAAGGAATGCCCGAGGCATTCATCCAACGGCGCAAAGCGATATAGGAAACACCGAATTTCCTACAGGCTGCCGTGATGCCTCCTCGGCCTTGATTTTGGACAAATTCCAAAATCCGCCTTTTCTCACCTTGGCCATAACGCTTGCCTGTATCACCCTTTTTCTTCTTGCGAAGCGAGGCTGAACGTTTGAGAATATCCATGATCTACCTTCTTTCCAAAAAAAACCAGGCGTGGAGCTAAGGACTTCGCTGGCACAGTAATAGTCAATTTGATTCCGCCTGTGATGATAAACAATAGTCGAAAAACAGGAATCCATTTCGTGAAAAGTGAAACATTTCTTCATTCTCTTATGCCCCGCACGGCCCTGCCGAGCCTGCTCCACACAGAAAAGCGAGATCAAAAGATTTCTAAAGAAATTGAGGCGGAAATCGCAAAACGGAAAGCAGACATTCCCAGCCCACGTTGTGTAGCCTGGGAGGCCTTAATTCGCCTTTGGTGGAATCAGTGGAATGCAGCTCATGAATTGGTGCAGGCTCAGGAAGGGAATATCGATTGCGATCTGATTCACGCCATACTTCATCGTCGCGAAGGCGATTATGGCAATAGCCAATATTGGTTCGCACAAACCGGCGAATCCGATGCCTTTGCCGCCATCGCCTTAGGAGTCGCCTCGACCCTTAAAGACCATGAGAAATGGCGAAACATCCTACTTGCCGGCGGCCAATGGCGGTCCAAGGCCATGATTCAGTTGGTGCGCCAATTCCCCCAAGATCCGCTATTGATGCAAGTGCAGGCTGATGAATTCATCGCCATTGCTAGGCATTGGATCCGGTAAACAGATCCAGCGTTCTTCGGATTTCAGTAAAATCCCTCAAAACGAGCGAATTATCGCCCATAACCGTGGCCAAGTCCACTATACTAGAACAAATACGGCGCGTTTGAACACCAAGCCCCAAGCTCAATCTTGGGGTGGAAAGAGGTTATTGCTGTGAGTCCATGTGCAATTGGGGGCGGCATCTTGGAAATGGGCCGCACCTTTCGTCCTTTCTTGCCGATTCTTCTTGCCCTTGCTGGCTTTTTCTTGGTCGAGGTAAACGCTCAAGTGCCGGTCGACAAAACCTGCGCGACTTGCGACAGGCAGCACTTGGATTCCCTGAATCTCAAGGTCCGCAATATCCGGGTGAACCAAGTGGGCTATTTGCCGGATGACGGTCGCAAACGCGCCTTTGTAGCGAATGCAAAAACCACCGACTTCAAGGTCATCGACGCCGCCACACGCACCATGGCTTACCAGGGTAGCCTCTCGCCCCAGGGAACCTTTAGAGAAGGCGGCCTGGACATCCATGGCTATTTCAACAGCATCAATCCCCTTTACAACTTGACGCGCCCAAATTCGAACGTAGTCTTGTCCTTGGCCGACTTTTCCCCGTTAAAAACGCCAGGCCTCTATTTCATCGTTTCGGGTGCGGATACTTCCAGCACCTTTACCCTCGATCCGATGGTGTACAATCACATTTTTACCACCACCCTGCAATTTTTTGGGGCACAACGCTGCGGTCCGACCAATAGCTGGTTTCATAAAGCCTGTCATCGAAAGGATGGCAGTGCTTTGGGCGCCAATTTTTCTGGCGCTTTAGCCGGTGGTTGGCACGACTGCGGCGATCACGGCAAATACGGAGAAACGGAAGCGTATGCTGCCTTGATGCTGGCCCTGACCTATGCTTATTGGCCGCAAAAAGGCGAGGATTTTTATGGCTCATCCTACAATGACACCTTGCCCTTTGGTACCGATGGCATTCCGGACGTGCTTTTCGAGGCCAAGGTTGGCGCCGACTACATACTCAAGCTATACAAAGCCAGCGTCACCAATGGTTTACTTGCAAAAGGTGACATGTATCACAGCGTGGGCAGCGGGCCTGGCATGGATCATGAATATTGGGACGTACCGGAAAATCAGGAAGCCCAACCCCTGGGCCGAGGCGGCCCAGACCGACCTGTCACCGCTGGCATTGGTAGTAATGTCGCCGGAATGTTCGCTTCAGCACTCGCCTTTTTTGCCTGGGGCTGGGAACCCTTCAATCCTGCTTATGCTAAAGAATGCCTGAATGCCGCCAAGGACATTTACACCAAAATCGTGATGGCAAGACGCGGCACATCAACCACGAATCCCTGTTGTTACACGGGCGGCGGGCCCAGCAAGGACGACGAGGCCCTCGCGGCTCTTGCGCTTTGGTTCGCGACCAAAGACCCGGCTTATCGGTTTGATTTGCTTGAAAATAAAGCATTAGGAAATGCTCCCGGTGCGGTTTTTAATAAGGATGAATTTCCATCAGGTTTATTGGGAAACTCGCCATTTTACGCCGGATGGCCCACGGATTATGAAAATAACTACGCATTAACTCAATACGGTCTTGTCAAACTGATAGTCGGCAATCATCAGACTGCGGCTCAGTATGGGCTGGCGCCAGCCGTTGCCGACTCCTTGAAACAAACAGGCATAGCGTTGCTTAAAAG